>CAYVQH010000019.1:0-22337 GCA_964454105.1 uncultured Halobacteriales archaeon
GTCGCCCACGCCGCGATGGGCTGTGTGCCGACCGATCTGGAGAGCCACCGCTCGCGAACCGTGGTCATCGGCCTGCACGTCGACGACGACGCAGTGACGTTTCCCGAGGACTGGGTGATCTACGACGAGGGCTACAGTCGCCGGCGGATCCTCCTGCTCCGGGACATCGAGCGCCGTCGGTACACTGAGGCGACCGTCCACGCCCTCTCGCTGTACCTCGCGGAAAGCGAACACGCGCTTGCCAACGCCGACGGGATCAACGACCTGCTGATCCTCGACGGGCCGCTCTATCCCAAAGGCCTGCTGAGTTGGCGGGATCGCGCACCGGAACTCGCAGACCAGCTTGAGGAGGAAACCCCTCGGCGGGTGGTCGCGAGCTACGCCCGGCTCGTCGAGGGGTTTCTCGACCGCGGGGTGCCGCTCGCTGGCTTCGTCAAAAACCCCGCCTCGAAGCGGATCACGAACGCCCTCGCCGAGCGGACGCCCGCACCGTGGACCGACGACGCCGCGCTGTTCGTGCGCCTGCTCGAACGGCGCGAGGACGGCGAGCGCGTCCGGGACGAACTCACCTACACCAACTGGTTCGTCTCCCGCGGTGGGACCGACAGGACGTTCGCCGAGGACGGCGACGCGCTGGGGCTGGAGCGTCGCCACCCCGCGGCGGACTACGAGGTCACCTTCTTCGCGATCTACGACCCGCGCGACGACGTGCTCTACACCGTCGAAGCGCCCTACGGCGTGACGAAGGACGCGGAGACGCGCGAGGCGCTCCAGACCCAGATGCTCGCGGAGGTCGCGAGCCAGCGCGGTCCGCCCGAGGCGGTGGCGAAGGCCGACGAGCTCGCACGGATCAGCGCCCGCGAGAAGGAGTCGCTGCGTCGAATGATCGAGGGCGAACTCGACACCGAACTCTCTAGGACGTACGACGACAAACGATGGGGCGGCGAGGAAGCGTTCTTCTGATGTAGACGGTGGATCCTCGGGTTCGTGCAGTCCGATCGGCGACTCTCAGGGCCCCGTTCATTCGGTATACTCGATGATCGGCTCGCCCCACGACCAAACCAGGAGGACCCCGACCCCTGCAACGATCCCGATCGGGAGGCTTATCATCGGTGATATAGCGCCGCCCTCAGTCACCACATCGAGGAAATAGAGCGCGCCCATACTGATGAATCCAGCCATGGCAAACCAGCCGAGCGGTCCGATTTCGTGCTGCGGGCGGTCAACTGGTGGCGTATTCGTTCCCATGTCCCCACTACTCACTCAAAGGTATATTATTCTAGGTTTTTCTAATAGAATCATTCCCTCGCGGGAGAAGTACCCTATATCTCCGCACCCGGTTCGGCCTTCTCGACCTCGATCTCGACGTCAGTGGGGGAGAGCCCGATCCGGGCGAACTGCGTACGGACGTGTTCCTCGGCGGCATCGACGGCTTGCTCGCGGGTATCGAACCCCCGTGGCATCGGCGATTCGAAGGCGACGTTGACGGTGCGTTCGCCGATCTCCATCTCGGAGCCGCCGCTTTCGACCTCGTAGAACTCGTCGCAGACCCAGACGTAGGGGGCGTCCTCGTCGGGTGCGCCCCGGAAGGTGGGTGCGCGCTCACCACGCTCGAAGAGCGTCCCGGTCAGCGTTGTGCCGGCCGCGCTACCCCGGATGAGAAGCATACCGAACCTACCCAGCGAGGGGGCAAAAGCCCGTTGGCGGTGAGAAGGGTTTTACTTCTCGCCACTCGATGCCAGAATCATGTCCGATCTCGGCGATTTCACGCCCTCTTCTCCGTCCACCGAAAGCGACGACGATCGGTTCGAGGAAAGCGCCATCTCCCCCGTCGGAAACGACTCGGGCATCGGCACCGTTCCCGCCTCCCAGGGGCTGAAGATCGCGGAGGACGGCGACGACACCGAGATTCGAACCTATATTACCGCCGGGAACCGCTCTGGGATCCGGCTGGGAAAGTACCTGCTGGTCCCCTATCCCGACGGCGAGCGGCTGTTCGGCCGGATCACCGGCCTCGAATACGCCCAGGAGTTCCGCGCCGACGACGCCACCGAGATCCACGCCCGGCGCGCGATGCGAAACGGGGAGGTCGAGGAGCGCGATTACAAGTTCCTCGCGACGCTCGAACCGATCGCAGTCCTCTACTCCGACGGGGACGATCTCAAACGACGGATGGCCGACCGCGTACCGAAACCCGAAACCACGGTGCGGGAGGCGACAGACACCGAGGAGATCAAGACCGGTCTGAAGATGCCCGACGACGGCGTCTTTCTGGGCCATCTCGCGGTCGGCGGCGAGAAGGTGCGGACGGCAGCCGAACCGCCCACGATCGACTACCGGCTGAAGGACGACTACGGGGCGGGCGACCCGCTGGTCTTCCGTCACACCTTGATCGCGGGCGGCACCGGCTCCGGGAAGACCCACGGGGCGAAGAACGTCCTCCGACAGTACCTCCATGCCGACCGATCATACGAACTGGACGACGGGCGGACGGTCTCGCCCGCGGTCGTCCAGTTCGACCCGCAGGACGAGTACGCCCAGATGCACGACGACAATCCTGCCATCGGACGCGAGGACGAACGCGCCTTCGAGCGCGAGGGGATCGCCCACGGCGGACACGAGGACACGAAGGCGTTCGTCCCGAAGGTCGGCTCCTCGACGTACAGCACCGACGACCACCGTGCCGAGCAGGTGGAGTTCACCATCCCCTTCTCGATGGTGCGGGAAAACAGATGGCTCGTCGCGGGCGGCGACCTGAACGACAACCAGTACAACGCCCTGACCCATCTCCTCGATCGGTTCTTCGAGCAGTGCGGGGACGCCGGAACCTACGGTCAGTTCAAGAGCTTCCTCGGCGATCCCGCCCTGCGCGAGGAACTCGACGAGAGCGGACGCGTCCACGAAGCGACGTTCGACGCAGTCAAACGCCGTGCCTACGGGTTCGACAGCGTCTTCGATCGAGATGCCCCCCCTATCACGGATCTGGTTCACCAGTTCGTCCGTCCCGGCGGCCTCACCGTCGTTCCGACCTATCACATCAACGACTCGCGCGCGACGGAGGTCGTCGTCCTCGCGCTCGCGAGCCTGCTGGTCGACCAGAAGCTCTCGAACGATCCCGCGTTCGACCGGATCAAGGAGACGCCCCTCGTCCTGGGAATGGACGAGGCACACAACTTCCTGACCGGTGCGGAAAGCGCACAGGCGAGACGGGTGATCGGGAAGTTCGCCGAGGCCGCAAAGCAGGGACGAAAGGAGCGATTGGGGCTGTTCTTGATCACGCAGGATCCACAGGACGTCGCCGACGCCGTCTTCAAGCAGATCAACACCACAGTTGTCCTCAACCTCGGGGACGAGGACGCGATCTCGGCGGTGAACATCCCGACGAACCTGCAGGGAAAGGTCCCGTACATGGAGAAGGGTCAGATGGTCGTTTATTCGCCCGATAACTCCGAACCCGTCGAGCTAATCGGGCTTTCGAAGTGCCTCACTAAACACGAATAGGCACAGGCTATAATTGCCAGGACGACGATGATCACCCATGGCCCGCCACATTCTCGTTCCCATCGACGGTTCGCCACAGGCCCAAGAGGCACTGGAATACGCCATGCGTGAGTTCCCCGAGGCGACGTTCACCGCGCTCACCCTGTTCAATCCCGCGGAGATGGGTGCCGGCGGTACGGAGATGGGTATGGCGTCGTACGCCGATCGATGGATGGAGATCGAAGAGGAACGCGCCGAGGAACGGTTCGAACGGGCACGTGCACTCGCTGAAGAACACGGCGTCACCATCGAAACCGAAACCGATCTCGGTCGACCCGCCCGCGCGATCGTCGACTACGCCGAGGAACACTCCATCGATCAGATCGTCATGGGAAGCCACGGGCGCGACGGCGTATCGCGGGTTCTCCTGGGAAGCGTCGCCGAAACCGTCGTGCGTCGATCCCCCTGTCCCGTGACTGTCGTCCGGTGAACGACCGGACGATATACGACCCATCGCCCTGCCTCGACTGGGATCGTTTTTGGCCTTCGAGACCGTTCACGGGATATGGTACGTATCGATGCCGAAACGGCTGGCGGCGGGTTCATCCTCGTCGGCCTCGCACACCTCCTCGCTCCCGGCGCGCTAATCAGGGCTGCTCGCTATGCGTACGCAGGAGTGTTGGCCGCCGATTTCGCAGTCGAGGAGGACGTCACGGAGACCGAACGGCGAGTCCGAGCGATCGGGCTACTGATGCTCGCGATCGGATCCGTCGTCGCTGCGACCGACCGTTCTATATCCGTTGTACTACATAGGTCATGAATCCGATACGTGTTCTATGGATAATATAAAATATATTATTGGTTCTGAGTCTGTCATGAAACGTTTCTATCAAGTTCAACATACGATAAAATGACCGAAATTGAACACAAAACTCGTGTCATTATATAGGGACATCCGTCATATGATCTGACAGACACGAGGTGTCCCCGATGTCATTACCCTCCCTCCACAACGACGGTACGTCCGCCAACACGGACACAGAACAGTTCCTGAACCGTTCGATCCGGCTCTGGCTGTCGGCACTCGCCCGCCCGCTTGAGGCTGTCGCGTTTTGGAGCGCGATCGCTCTACCGTTCCTGTATCTTCCGATACTGGTGAGTGGTCTTGAATCCACAGCCCAGCTTACGGCGTTTCTCGCCCTGCTTGCGTTACATACGGTCGCTATCGTTAGCGGCCATCGCTACAACCGCGAGTGAGGAGTCCTTCGACCTCACGGTTTTCTCGACCCCCATCTGAGATGAGTGTAGGTCACAACAGATCGGCGATCGCCGCACGTACCACGGGGAGTTCGGCGGCGAGTTGACGGCGTTTGATCAGACAAAACCCGATGAAGACGACTGCGAAACCGACGATGGTCGTCGGATCGATCGTCTCCGCGAGCAGGAACCAGCCGGCGATCGCGGCGACGATGGGCGTCACATAGGAAACGAGGTTGATCTCGATCGGACCGAGCGTATCGAGCAGTTCGAAGTACAGCAGGAAGCCGAATGCGCTTGAGACGATCGACAGGTAGGCCAGAGCGCCGAACGCTTCGAGACCCCATGTGATAGCGGCGGGTGATTCACTTGGCATCGCGAGTGACAGGGCGTGCATCAACAGCGCGCCCAGCGCCATCGACCAGCCTTCGAGGGTTTCGATCGGGAGGTCGGCGTCACTTCGTCTGAGTAGCACGCTTCCGAGTGCAAACGCGGCAGTCGCGACGAGAATCAGACCGGTGGCGATCACGTCGGCCGAGAGGAGGTTCCCGGGATCGGGCCGTGAAAGGACGATTACGCCGATCAGACCCAGCCCCATCCCGAGCAGACCGGCGGGCGCGAGACGTTCGCCCGGGAGCCAGAGCCGTGCGAACCCGGTCGTGAGGACGGGCGAGAGACTGACGATCACGGCAGCCATGGCGCTGGTCACGTTCTGTTCGCCGATGAAGAGTAGTGCGTGATAGGCAGCGATGAGAAAGACACCTCCGATGGCTACCAGTACCCACTCAGCCTGCGTTCGGGGAAGTGGTTTGTCGGTCGCGTAGTACGCGTACGCGAGCACCAGAACTGCCGCGACGTCGTAGCGAAGCGCCGCGAACAGCACCGGCGGGAAGTACTCGAGACCGGCTCTGATCGCGACGAACGCCGTCCCCCAAGCCACCGCGAGCAATGAGAAGAGAACGAACGTCCGATAGCGTGTCACGACTGAAGTAGGATGGCACCTTCCTTGAAGGACCCGAATTCGGACCATATTTATATAGAATCGCCGTCATACCCTCTAGCATGGCCACCTATGGCCGTCAGTCCCTCCGCGATCGCTTCGATACCGCGCCGACCCCCCACGTGGCCCACCCGCCACGGACCCATCACCGGGACTTCTACGTCGCGACCGATGGTTCGTATCACCTCCACGACCGTCGGGCCGGGATGGGCGTCGTCATCGAGACCCGTGATGGGACGCGGGTCGCCCGCTTTGCCCTCCCGACGACGGCGACCGACAACAACGTCGCCGAGTATCAGGCGCTTCATTTCGGACTCGACGTGCTCGCCGCGCGCACCCCGTCGGACGTCCGCGTCGGCGTCCTCACCGACCACGACTCGCTCGCGACGAACGTCAACACCGCTTCGCTCGCCCGCGACGGCTGGCGTCCCGGCGAGATATGCGTTCCCCCTGCGAGCCACAACCACTGGCGCGGGATCCGCGCACGGATCGCCGGCTTCGGCGAGCTTCGCGCGGCGGTGATCGACGGCACAGAGAACCCCGCCCATCCGCTCGCCAACGCCCCCGAAGAGTACGCCCACGTCAACCGGGAACCGGACCGCTGTGTCCGGCCCGAGGCGACCCCGACGCGGAGCGGTCCGGGCGTTCCGCCGCCGTCGCGCGCCGACCGCCACGCGAGCGACTAATCGAGCTTCAGGACTCTGGGCCGCTCCAGTTCGAGGCCCGCCTTCGAAACCGTGCGGGTCGGCCACTCGTCGGTCGCGGTGAGCACCTCCGCATCGTCCTCGGTCACCAACACCGTGTCCTCGCTTTTCGCGCCCTGAACCGTGGGGTTCCACGCGTAGGCCATCGGCAGCGTCACCTTCCCGTCGTGCCACGGGGTCGCGATCCACTCCCTACCCCGATAGCCTGCCGCTCCGCCCTGGTGGTGACGCTTCCACTCGCGGGGATAGCTGGCGTCGCGGTAGGCCTCCTGAATCGCCTCGAAGACCTCCCGGGCGCTACCGCCGGCCCGTCCGACCCGCCGGGTAGCGGCCAGCGCCGCCGTCTCGACGCTCGTTGCGGCCTCGTGGCGTGATTCGAGCCAATCTGGTGCGTCGAACGCGACGGTTCGGGTGCAGCTGGCATGGAGACCGTTGCGTCGTGCCGTCACGGAGACGAGCGCATACTTTCCGAGTT
The DNA here is from genome assembly GCA_964454105.1 of uncultured Halobacteriales archaeon. Classification (GTDB taxonomy): domain Archaea; phylum Halobacteriota; class Halobacteria; order Halobacteriales; family Halalkalicoccaceae; genus Halalkalicoccus. The sequence goes on from CAYVQH010000019.1 coordinate 6,917, forward strand.
TTCTCGTCGTCGGCGTGTAGTGGCGATACTCGCGTGCGCGTTTTGCGCCGCCGACCAGCGCCACCGGTGAGTCGATCCCCCGTTCGGCGAGGCCCCCTCTGAGATCCGCGGCGACCGCGCGTTCCGTACTCCGGGGCGTGAGGTCCCGACAGACGCTCTCGACGACTTCCGCGGTCTCGCGGCCCAGTTCCCCGTATCGGTCGACATCCCCCTTGGTGAGCGGCCGGCGAAGCGCACCGATATCGACGTATCGCATGCCGGGTACACGGAAGTCCGCGGCCGCAGGGCCGTCGACGTGGGAGGCGACGGCTTCCGCCAGCGAGCCGGCGTACCAGTTGTAGGTGAGGACCCGCTCGTCGCCGAGTTCCTCCTCGGCGAGTCGTGTGCTCTCGATGTTGTCGGTGATCACGACCACCTCGTCGCCATCGTAGCCCGCGGCGGCAACGCCGATCTCGCCCGCACGGTCGACGACGTTACTCCCCCCGGTGAGCCACGCGAAGTTCGCAGGGCGTGCGAGCCAGACCGAGTCGAGATCGTATCGCATCCGGTAGGCATCCAATCGAGTGCGCTTCATAGCGGGGTCTCACGGGGCAGGTACACAAAGCTCCCGGGTCCTGTTGGACAGACCTATGTGCGGCCAGTCCCGATACCCCGTATTGGCATGCACTGGGTTGTGACCCGGGGGAAGGAACGATGAGCCGTCCACGACTGCGAAGCCTCCTGATCGCGACGACTGGACTCACCTACGTCCTGCTGCTGATCGGGATCTACACGGCCGCGTCGGGTGCAGGCCTGACCTGTGCGGGGCGCTGGCCGCTCTGTGACGGCGCGGTGTTCGGGCTGTTTCCGGCGAACTGGCCGAGCTTCATCGAGTGGTTTCACCGCCTGATCGCCATGATCGCCGGCTTCGTCGTCATCGGCGCGACCTACGGGACCTGGCGCTGGCAGGACGATCGGCGGATCAGCCTGGCCATGACGACTGCCCTCGCACTGTACCCCCTGCAGGCGCTATTGGGTGCCGGCACGGTGCTCGACTACTCATTGTTCTATCTCACCGCCCACTTCGTCACTGCCTTACTGATCTTCGGTTCGCTCGTGGTGGCGACGCTGTGGTACGTTCCCGAGGTCGCGAGCCTCCAACGGATGCGTCACGCACTGCTCGCCGCAGTGGGACTGTTTCCGGTACTGATCGCGCTCTCTCCCGGATCGTTGATCGACTATACTGCGGCCGTACAGGCGGCCTACTATGCCGTCGGGCTCGCCCTGCTCGCGACGCTGCTCGCCGCCGCAATCTGGTCGAGCATTCTCGATACGGCGGCTGCCCGGCTCTCGCGGGTCCGCCTGCTTGCAGCCACCGCCGTCGTCGCTCTCGCGCTCCAACTGCTGCTCGGACGCTACGTCTATACCGATCTGATCCAACTGCTCGACGCCGCTGCGATGACCGTAGCGTTCCTGATTGCCATCGCCGCGGCGTGGCTCACCCATCAAGCCGAGCGCACCACTGCGGCGCCCCACCTTCAGTAGTAGTACAGTTCGAAGTCGCCCTCACAGCCCGAACAGCTCTTCGATCCCCCCTTCAAGCGATCGAGGGACGTTTCGGCCGAATCCGGGGCGGTGACGACCGTGGAACCACAGTGAGGACAGCTAACACGTATGTCGGCGTGGACCATGGACCGTACCTACGTCATTCTCCCAGATAGCTATGATGTATCTAAAACAGTGAGTACGGTTCACATGAAGTCCCCGAGTCCCGATTGGGAATCGTTTCCGGAGTCCGCCTGTTCGTCGTCATCCCGCATGGAATCATCGTTTTCGTGGGCCCCCTCTTCTCCACTTTCCGATCGTCGCGCCCCCTCAAAGGCACCGGACGAACCCGCGACGGCAGCCTCCTCGCGCAGTCGTTGCGCGTCCTCGACGATCCCTTGTACCTTGTTGGTGTCCTTTCCGCTGCCGGTGATAAACGAAACGTGCTCGGTATCCAGCTCGTAGCGGGCGGTCATCGTCACCGTCAACTCGCGGTTCTTGCAGTGGTGGGTCATCGCCGCGAGATGCGGGAGGACCTCCCGACGGGCACTCGACATGCTCGTCCCGCTTGATTCGGCGATCCGACGGGCGACGTAATCCCGTCGATCCCGCGCAGCGCGCGAACTCCCGAGTTTCCGCCAGTAACTCGGCGGACCGTACCGGGTCCACCCGCCTTTCGGCTCCCGACGGGCAGCGGCGACCCCGGCCGTCATGTTGTCGCTCGCGTAGCGCCAGTAGGAGTAGTTCTGTGTCGCACGTACGCGTCCGAGCCAGCGGTCCGCCCGCGCGAGGGCGCCGTAGGCGTCGGCGAGTTCCGCCCCCTCGAAGTCCTTTGGCACGTTGTCCTCGATCCAGTTGATCATGTCGTCGGGCGTCTCGTCGACGTCGTAGGAGGCATAGAGGGCCTCTTGGGCGTCCTTCTCCTTGATTACCTCGTCGAGAAAATCGAAGATGCCCTTCGTACGGTCGCGCTCGCCGGTAACGACTGCCTCGGTGGTGAGACGATCCTCCCGTTCGGCGATCGCCTGGAGATCGTTGATCGCCGAGCGCAGATCACCGCTCGTACTCTCCGCGATCGCCTCCAATGCCTCCTCCTCGAACTCGATGCCTTCCTGGCGGCATATATCGCGGAGGACGGGAACGATCGAGCGCTTCGAGACATCGCGGAACTCGATGGTCTCGCAGTTGTTCCGGAGGCTCTGGGACATGTCGTAGAACTCGTTTGCGATCAACACCACTGGCTGGTTCGCCGACTTGATCACGTCGCTCACCGCGCGTGAACCGCCATAGTCGACGTTGCCGTGGAAGTTATCGGCCTCGTCGAGGATCACGAGCCGTCGACCCGCCGATCCTCCCATGAGGGTCCCACTCTGAGCCGCCTCACCGGCGATCCGCTTGACGACGTCCGCTTTGCGCTGGTCGCTCGCGTTGAGTTCGATCGTCGGCCAGCCCATGTCGTTGGCGAGCGCGTGGGCCGCGGAGGTCTTGCCGACGCCGGGGCTGCCGTGGAGGATCACCGCTTGTCGGTGGTCCTCCCACGTCTCGGCCCACTCGCGGAGCGCGTCGCGAGCCTTGTCGTTGCCCCGTACCTCGGCGAGCGTCGAGGGACGGTACCTCTCGGTCCAGTCGGCCATTGTCGGAGGGAGGCGCGTGGTGCGTTTAGTGGTTGCGAACTCATGGACGAATCCGGCAGAACGCCTTTATGCCCTGTCCGGATAGCCGAAGGCGATGGTAACCGTCGTTCCGATAGCGCTCGCTGTGGTCGTTCTCGCAATCGCCGCCGAAATCACCTCTCGACGCGCCCTCGAACGCTACGGCGAGGGCCTGGGCAGCATGCCGACCGTCGTCTTGGAGGAGTTCCCCGAGATCAGCCGCGAACTGCTCGGGAAGTACACCAGTTTCGATCCCGAGCTGGGGTGGGTCACCCAGCCGAACCAGCAAAAGCAGAAGGACACCGGCGACCACCTTCCCGGCGAGGAGGTCGAGAGCGTCGTCACCTACTCGACCGACGAGTACGGCAGCCGGGTCTGCCCCGCCGCCGAGCGCGAGTCCGGACGTGGCGCGGTCTCGACCTACGGCGACTCGTACTGTTTCTGTCGGGAGGTCGACGACGAGGACACGTTCCAGAATCACCTCGCGCGCCGGATCGACTCGCACGTCGGCAACTACGGCGGCGGAAACTACGGCCTCGACCAGGCGCTGTTGCGCATGAAACGCCAGTACCCCGAGGACCCGACCGACCACGTCTGCATGGTCGTCACCGCCTCCTCGATCGCCCGGATCCTCTCGGTCTGGAAGCACTACCAGGAGTTCGGGAACGTGCTGGCGGTAAAACCCCGATACGAACTGCGTGACGGGGAACTCGAACTGGTCGAGAGCCCCGTCGACGAGAAGGAGGACCTGCTCGACCTCGAGTCGCGCGCGCCGTTCCTGCGCACCCACGATGACCACTACGAGAACTGGTTCAAGCCCCATCTCGCCTCGTTCCCCTACGCGACGGACTTCCTCGACGATCCCGACCAGATCAAGTACGCGCTGTACGGAGCGGGCATGGACCTCGAAAGCCGGTACGGGATCTCGATTCCGGGGGTCGACTTCGCGGCTCGACAGGCCGCGACCACGCTCCGGCTCGAACAGCCACGCGTGCGGTATCACGAACGGCTGTTCGAGGAGAAGGCCGACCTCTTCGACGCGCTGATCGGAGAATTCGTCTCGTATGCAGAGGAACAGGAGTTCACGCCGGTGTTCGTGATGGTTCAACAGCTCCGATACGCGACCCACGAGGCCGAACACGGCCCGATCTACGGCGATCTCATGGAACGGCTCGACGAGCACTATCCCGACCTTGAGACGATCGACATGGCGAAGCACCTCTCGGGCGACCCCGAGTCGCTGTACGTCCAGCGCGGCGAGGGCGGCCACTACAGCCCCGAGACCAACGACCGGATCGCCGAGGTGCTGGCCGAAGAAGTGATCGACTGAGCTACGGGTCGTCGGGCAACGCCCCCGCGACGACCTCCCCGCCTTTCAAGACCGTCGTCGGTTCCCGGAGCAACGAGACGTCCTCGAGGGGGTTGCCTTCGACGACGAGCAGGTCCGCGAACTTCCCGGGTTCGAGGACGCCGACGTCGAGGCCGACCACCTCGGCGGCGCTCGCGGTCATCGCCTCGATTGCCTCGGCCTCGCTCATCCCGTGTTCGACCATGAAGGAGATCTCCGTACTGTTGGTTCCATGGTAGTTGAACGGGGTGCCGGCATCGGTGCCGCCCGCGATCTCCACGCCCGCCTCGCAGGCCTGCTTGAACGACTCGATGTGCCGTTCATAGACGTCACCGGTCTTCCGTGAACTCTCCTCGGTGGCCTGTTCGGCGTTGCGTGCGATCCGGTAGGGCGCCGACAGCGTGGGGACGAGCGTCACGTCGTTGGTCGCCAGCAGGTCGATCGCCTCCTCGTCCATGAAGGTGCCGTGCTCGACCGTGTCGACGCCCGCCGCCACCGCCGCCTTGATCCCCTCGGCGCCGTGGGCGTGGGTCGCCGTGTGGATCCCTCGTCGGTGGGCCTCGTCGATGAGCGCTTCGATCTCCTCGTGGGTGAACGCGAGCGTCTCGGGGTCAGTGCCGGGCGTCGTCACCCCGCCGGTCGCCATGAACTTGATGAACCCCGCGCCGCGTTTCACCTGCTCGCGGACCGCACGCCGGCACTCCGTGGGGCCGTCGACCTCGCGCCCGAGATGGTGGCCGTGTCCGCCGGTGATGGTGATCGAACGGCAGTTCGCGAGCGTCCGCGGTCCCGGAACCGCCCCGCGGTCGATCGCGCGCTTGACCACGACGTCGAGATCCCGCGCGCCCATCGCGCGCACGCTCGTCACGCCCGATTCGAGCGTCGTTCTGGCGTTTTTCACCTCGGTCAGCGTGAGTTCGGCGTCGGACTGACCGACCACGTCCTCGACGGTCGCCTGCCCCGACAGCGAGAAGTGGACGTGGGCGTCGACGAGTCCGGGTACGACCGTGTGTCCGGAAAGCGAAACGGCTCGTTCGTCGCCCTGTGGCTCGGCGTCGCCGACCGCCTCGATCCGTCCCGATTCGGGGTCGAACCGGATCGCCGCCTCACTCTCGACCGCGCCGCGCCCGTCGAACAGGCGCGCGTCCCGCAGAATCATTGCCGGAGTTTGTCGGTCAGGGTGCTTGAATGGCACGAACTCGGGAGCGATCGGTGCCAAATGTGGGGATCCGATCCTCGGTCCACCATCGGCGGCGATCGTGTGAATTTCATATCGTCGTTACTGATTCATATCGATCTCGCGAGCGACAAGTTCTCCCCACGGTTCGAACCCGTATCGGTCGTAAAACGACCGAGCACGGGCGTTGTCCGGATCGACGTCGAGAACGAGCCGGTCGAGCGGGAGGTCCTGATCGCTCGCGATCCCGAGTGCGCGATCCATCAGGTCGTCCGCGACGCCGGTTCCCCGGTGTTCGGGCGCCACATAGAGTTCGTTCACCACGGCGGCGTCCCAGACCATCGAGAGATGCTCGGGGAGAACGAAGACGTAGCCCGCCGGCTGTGCTCCCCCGGCCAGGGACACACACCGGGGTTCGTTGGCGACACAGCGTCCGACCCAGTCGAGATACCGCTGTCGATAGTCATCAGTGAGTTTCGCCTCGTAGATCGCTTCCTTCCTCTCGTCACCGGTTCCGGTCCCGAGGCTCAGCTCGAAGGCACGTTTGAGTTCCCAGAGGACGCTTCGATCCTCGGCCGGTTCGTACGAACGGACGTCCATAGGAGTGGGGTGCGAGCGACGGGACGTAGCCGTTTCCTTAATCCTCGCTGAGGTACTCCCCGGTTCGGGAGGTCGTGGGCGTCCGCTGGTCCTCGACGACACGCCGAGCCACCACCATCCCGCTCGCGATCAACAGGACGAACTGCTCGCCGGTCAGAGCGACCGGAAACCGGCGCTCGCCGGCTCCGTTGACCGAATCGAACCCGGTTCCGAAGTGCGTGTTCGTGGTCGTTCCGAGTTCGACGACCTCCAGGAAATCGACGGTGACTCCGTGGTGATATCTGAAGACGAGGTTGCCCGATATCATGTAGAAACGGTCGTACAGCGGCCAGAAGACGTTTATTCCCGATCCGAACGAGTCCAGAACGATGTGTGCAAGGGTCAGAGTCACGATGCTGACCCAGACGACTCGAACGCCGTACTCTCCCCAGTGCTCGCGGACGAACGACTCCTCGCGCATCCAAACGTCCCAGACGAGCATCGCCCCGAGACCGATCGGCAACAACAGCGTATGCAACACCGCTCGGTGGGCGCCGGCCATGACGAAGCCGACGAAGACGTCCAGATCGGGAAGTCCGGCCGCCCCCATGGTGATGAGGATCGCACGCGTGTCGAAATGCTCCGCGAGAAGTACCGCCCCGATCAACCCCCCGAGAGCGATGTGAACCGTCACTGGTGGCATGGTATCTCGTAACACGTACCTCCTTATCAGTCCCGCGCTGGCATCGACAACTATGTGTGGCGTCATAGATGATCGTCGAACGAAATGGCCGCCATTCGAACCAAGCGTCCGCCGGGAACGAAACGATGAGCGGGCGGTCGCCCCGCGAGGAGCTCGCCGAGCGGGTCGCCGGTGAGATCACCCTCAGCGACGACCCGGGCGCCACCCTCAGGAAGTGGCGTACCGACTTCACGGTCTCCCAGACCGAACTCGCCGACGAACTCTCGATCTCCTCATCGGTGATCAGCGACTACGAGAGCGGGCGCCGGAAGAGTCCGGGAACCGCGGTCATCCGGCGCATCGTGACCGCGCTACTCGACATCGACGAGCGCCGGGGTGGCGACCGCATCCGCCAGTACGCACGCGTCGTCTCGGCGGGCTTCGAGAGCGACATCGTCCGGGACCTGCGGGAGTATCCCGCGACCATCCCGATCGGCCGGTTCTACGACGCCATCGATGCCACCGAGATCGTCGCCGGCGACGTCGATCGGATCAGCGGCCACACCGTGATCGACAGCATCCAGGCGATCACCCGGCTCTCCAGCGAGGAGTTCTACCGGCTCTACGGCCGGAGTACCAACCGCGCGCTGGTGTTCACGGGCGTGACTCGCGGGGAGTCGCCGCTGGTCGCGATGCGCGTGGTGACTCCGACGCCGAACGCGGTCGTCCTCCACGGGTTGAGCGAGGACGACCTCTGGGAACACGCTCCGGATCTCGCCCGGGTCGACGGCTTCTCGCTTGCGGTCTGTAACACGGCCATCGGGTCGGTTCTGAAACGACTACGCGAACTCCCCTGAGGCCGAAGACTCGGATCGTCGAGGATCCTCGACCGGCCCTTCCGGAGTCGCGTTTCCGAGCCCGTGGATCACGACCGATCCGTATATCATATGTCACGATACGAATGGACGGCTCGGGCAGACGATGAGGATGGACGTGAGGGGATCGACTGAAATCCAGTTTTCTAGTCCGAACGACCTCCGTTATATGTAAATCTACGACAGATAAGATGAAGTATCAACCATTCGTCCAGTCGGGTATGAGGGAGTCACAGACGGATGCCGAGTGAGTCCTCCGAGGAGGGCGTGGCCGACGATCGGTTCGCCGACGCGCCGATCTCCAGGCGGCAGTTCATACGACTGTCCGCGGTGACGGGGGGTGCGATCACGCTTCCCGGCAACGCCCACGGTGATCACACGTCGCCGGAAACCGACGGTCTCTACGAGTTCGTCCGGAATCACACCCGTGATGCCTACGAGATACCGACGTTGATCCGCCTTACGGGGAGGTCGGGGCTCGAATCGCTTCCGGGTGCCGAGATCACGGGCTACCGCGAGACGCGCGCACCCGAACCCGCGGCCTACGGGCAACTCGACGCCGAAGCGATCTCCACGGTACTCGAACTCGACTCGGTCACGGGACTCACCTATTCACCGGGTTCGAATCCCTTCTGGAAGCTCAACGCCTACCCTGATGGGGTGTTTCCCGATCCCACGGAGGCCGTCGACTATGCCGGATTCGAGGAGACGGAAGCCGGCCTCTCGCATCTCGCCGAGAAACATCCCGATCGGCTCAGGCTCACTTCGATCGGCGAGAGTCCCGGCCATCGCGATCTGTTCTCCGGCGACCCGGACCCGAAGGGCATCCGGGTGGCCGAACTCACGAACGACCTCGGGAACGATGCGGCGTTCGAGGCGAAGGAGAAACTCGTCTACGTGCTCTCGATCCACGGCGATGAGCGCATCGGCGTCGAGGCCGGCAACCGGTTCATCGAGCGCGTGCTCGCGGGCGAGGAGCCGGAAGTCGAAAACGTGCTCGACGATGCCGCTCTCGTCTTCCTCTATGCGAACCCGGACGGCTGGGTGGTTCGCGAACTCCGGTATCCGGGCCAGCGAAACGGGTTCCGACGCGAAACCGCGACCGAGGTCGACCCGAACCGCCAGTATCCGACGGCAGGCCGGATCGACCCCGCCTACCATCCCGCCGATCCCGACGGCCGGAATCTGATCGACGACTCACCCGGCGTCGACCGGGACATCCCCGAGCGTGTCGCCGAACACACGAGCGACACGCTCGCGATCGTCCACCACCTGCGCGAGTACGAGAACGTCGAGTTTCTCGCCGACCTCCACGGGATGCACTGGTCCGAGGAGTTCGTCCTCTCGATGGTCCCCAACGGCCGGTTCGATCACGCTCGACACCGGGAGATGGACCGCATCAACCGGATGATCGGCGAGGGGATCGAGGACGAGATCGGCTCGCTTGAGGACAACATGGAGGCGCTCTCGCTGGCACCCGATCGCTACGACCCCGTCCGCGAGGAGGGTGGAGAGCTCCCCTCGAACGAGGAGATGCTGCCCGACTCGCTGTATGACTTCGGAACGATCTACGACACCGTCGGCTACAGCACGACCGGCGGACTCCTGAGTTGGGCGGCCCACCCCGAATCGACCGGCGGATTGGGGGCGAAGGCCATCGCCGTCGAGATGGCCTTCGCGAACAGCATCACGCCGATGGAAAAGGAATACCTCCCCGAATTGATGGACGTACAGGCCGGTACGTTCATCGGTGCGTTGCGAGCGATGAGCCGTGCGGTGCCGGACGCCTCCGAGGAGTCCCTCTCCGGCGGGCGCACGACGGCCGTCATCGCCGCCGACGGCCTCGTTCGCTCGTCGGATACCCTGGCCTTCACCGGTGCGGAATCAGAGAGGACCCGCACGACCGTCGAGGTCGCCGGCAGGGCATCGGAGACGGTCACGTTCACCGTCTCGCCCCCGACCGACGAGATATCGGTCCACGTCCGGTCCGGCGGAAGCGAGCCCGGCCGGACGACGCTCTCAGGCCCCGACGGTGCCGAACGACGGTCGGGCAACGAGACGGGCGGCGGGTCGAGTCCCGACGCCGGGTGGACGATTACCGATCCCGAACCGGGCCAGTGGAGCGTCGTCGTCGAGAACCCCCGTTCGAGGGACGCCGAGGCCGTCGTGTCGGTCGACGCGGTCGTCTCCGATACGAGCGGCGACTCGCCCGATCCGCGGGACGTGTTGGGGTACGAACAGCGCCTCTACGAGTCGACCCCGCTTGCGTACTTCGAGGAGTACGCCGAGTCCGTCGAGGGACGCGTCGAGTTCGTCCCGCCCAGGGACCTCACGAACGGGCTACTCGTCGACGGCGGCGATCCGGTCTACGACAACGTCGTCGCGATCACCGACGCGATCGGGAGGTACGACGCCATCGACGACTACGTCGCAGCCGGCGGCAACCTCGTGGTGACCGACACCGGGGTGCGACTTCTCAGTGAACTCCGCGCCGAACCCGCGGCGGTCATCGACTCGCGGGCCGTCTCGACCGACGAGTACGAGTTCGCCGCGCTCGACGGGCAGAAAGCCGACGGCCATCCGCTGTTGGAGGAGACCCGCGAGATCGAGCGCGAACTCTGGACGCTCGCGCCGCGGGGCTACGCCGTCGCGGAGGAAGCGCCCGTGACGACGGTCGTTCCGGAGGTCTTCGAGGCCGCCGGCGGAACGATCGCCGGAACCGTCGATGGCGGAGTCGCCGTCGGATCGCTCGACGAGAACGTCCACGTGATCGGCAGCCTCCTGCCTCCGAGCAGCCAGAACCACCTCCACCCGTTCGGCCTGCTCGATCACAGCGTCTCGATGCTCGGTCACACGGTGCTTTCGAACGCGCTCGGTTACGAGGTCGGCCGCGAGTAGGTTCCGGTTCGACTCGTACTCATACCGGTTCGTCGCGCGACGCTCCACGGGAGGGACGGTCGCTCACTCGACGAACCGGTACTTGCGCTCTCCCATCCGTCCCCAGCCCTCGAAGACGAACTCCTCGCTCGGGGCGGTGAACTCCTCGGTGTCGCCGTCGGTCTCGATGTCGTGGTTGTGCACGTCGTGGACCCGCTCGTACTCCTCGTAGGAGAGGTCGTAGCGCTCCTCGATCTGCTCGTCGATCGTGAGGTCGCCGATCTTCTCGCGCCAGTCCTCCTGAACCGTCTCGGCGTGGATCTCGGCCTGTGCGCCGCTGCCGTAGGAGCCGACGAGCAGCCGCTCGCCGGCCAGATCGCGTCCCTGCTGGGCGGCGTCCTTGAGCGCACTCGCGCGCGCGAGATGTACCGACCCGGTGTACCAGTTGCCCACGTCCCGTGCGATCCCCAGCGTGGGTTCGACCGTCAGACCGTACCACTCCTGATAGGCGTCGGTCCGTTTCAGCCCGTCCATGTACTCCCGGAGCGCCTCCTCGAAGGCCTCGTCGTCGTCGAACGCCTCCTCGCGGGGCTGGCGGCCGATCTCGTCGGCCAGATCGTCCTCCATCGAGGTGTCCCGGATCATGTGACGGTAGCCGAACAGGGCGGCCTTGCGGACCATCCCCGGGAACGGGGTGTGAAACGGGATGTACGCGAAGTCGTCGGTATGGGTGCGCCCGGCGACGCTCTCGAAGTCCTGGAGCGCCTCGCGCATCCGGGCGAGATAGACCTGCACCGAGCGCTTGCCGTCGACCGAGGGGAACTGCTGGTTGGGCTTGAGGAAGTCCGTCTCGTCGGCCGAGCCATACCCCTGGTCGGTCGACAGACTGACCAGGTCGGGGTTCTCGGAGATGAGCATCGCCACGGCGCCCCCGCCCTGCGTGGCCTCGCCGGGGTCGTTGCGGGCGTACAGCGCGGTGTCGGTCGCGATCACGAGCGCCGATCGCCCCCTGTGTCGCCCGGCCTTGATCCAGTTGTAGGCGTCGTCGATCGACTGGGTGCCCGCGACGCAGGCGAACTTGCGCTCGCCCTTGTTCGCGTGGCTGAACTTCCCGTCGTACACCTGTTCGAGACAGCCCGCGATGTAGGTCGAGACGGGCTTGGAGTTGTCGAAGGAGCTCTCGGTGGCGACGTCGATCCGGCCGATGTCCTCGGGTTCGAGCCCCTCGTGTTCCATCAGTCGATGGGCGGCGTTGGCCCCCATCGTGACGATGTCCTCGTAGGTGTCGGGAAAGGAACTGGCGTTCAGCCCGAGTCCCTTCGTGTACTTCTCGGGGTCCTCGCCCTTCGCCGGCGCGAAGGTGTTCGGCAGGTCGAGTTTCAGCTTCCCGGTTCGGATCTCGATGGCGTCGATGCCGACCTCGGTCATGTGTCCTAGCTATCGTGGAGGTCATATGGGTGTGTCGACTGTGGATTCGACGATCAACGAACCCCGGTCGATACGGCGAGCACTCCGGAACCTGCTCTTCTATCCGATCACTGCCGTCCGGGTGACGTCCGGAGAAGTCCGCGCGTCAGTCCTCGGTCTCGTCTTCGTCTTCCTCCTCGATGACCTCGGGGTCCCGCATCGCGCTCTGGAGGCTGTCGAGGCCGTTGACCCACTCGGCGACGAAGCCGTACTCGATCTCCTCGCCGATGCTCACGTCGAGGTCGTCGTCATCGATGATCCGGGTGCCGGCCTGCGCGCAGTAGCCAAGCGCGGCGTCGAAGTCCTCCTCGGCCTCGGCGTCGGCCGCCGCTCGGACGTACTCCTCGATCGTGGCCTCCCCGGCGGCACCACGGAGGATGTACTCCTCGGAGGCGGCGAACACGCAGACGAGGCTGGTCTGGACGCCGTCGATCAGGAAGGCGGTCTCCTCGTCGTCGACCTCGACGTCCGAGAGGACGATCTCGCGGACCTCGGCGAGTTCGTCGAGCGCCTCCTCCTCGCCGAGATCGCCCTCCTCGTGTGCGCTGACGATCTTCGCGACCGCGATGGCGGCGTCGTCCTGCAGGTTGAGAAGCAGGCGTGCCGAGTCCTCGTCCTCGGGATCGATCTCCTCGTCCCGCAGTCGGTCGATCCAGTTCTGCCACCGTTCCTCGGAGTAGAACGCTTCGGGCGGGGTGCTCATACCGGACGGTGTGGACCCGCCGTCAAAGCCCTTTCTCTACTCGTCCAGAGTCCCGATCGTATCGATGTCGTAGACCTCCCGTGGCGTCTCGACGTGTGCCGCCCGCATGGCCTCCCCGTGGCCCTCCTCGCGGAGCCAGTTCACCCGTCTCGGCACCGTCTTGGGTCCCAACACCGCTCCGGGCCGGTCGGGATCGTCGATGAAGTCCGTCTCCATCAGAAACGGCTCGCCCGCCTCCGCGGCGCGCCGGAGCTCGTCCTTCCGGCTGATGACGCTCGGGGTCGGACCCGCGAGACGGCCGTTCGCGTAGTGTTTCACCACCCGGCGGGCGGGGAGTCCCCGCTTTTCGGCCCACTCCGCGATCTCCGTGAGGTCCTCGCTGCCCTCGGTATGGAGCTGGACCGCACAGTCGTTTTCCGCACCCAGCGCCAGTGCGTGTTTCAGCGTCGCGTTCGAGGCCTCCCAGATCGCGTCGCTCACCTCGTAGTGGGGCCGGCCGGACTTGATCGCGAGTGCCCTATCGAGACGCTCGCTCGCCAGATCGAGCCCCGCGCGCATGATCTCGCCGGCCCCCTCGGGGGTGTGGCCGGCCTCTACCAGTTGCGAGATCAGTCCCGGATGCACCCCGAGGACGGGCCACGCGCGGCCCGCGAGGACGTCGTTCGCATCCGAAACCGCGTCGAGGGTGGTCTCGAAGACGTGCTCGAAATCGTCGCCCGACTCCGGGAGCTCCCCGAGATGCCAGGATGGTTTGTTGACGACGAGCAGGTGGGTACCGCCCGACCGCGAGAAGTCCTTGACCGCTTCGATCCCCCTACCGTATTCGGGGTCGAGATGCATGTGATCGTCGAGTATCGGCTCCATACCGACGCTTCTCGTGCCCGCGAAAAAGCCCTACTTATCGAGGACGATCGCTTCCTGGGCGGCGTTGCGCAGCGCGTCCGAGCGTCCATAGGTCCCGGGTGCGATCGCCACGGTGTGGAGCCCGTGTTTCGCGGCCTTCTCGAGAACGGGCTTGAAGTCGGTGTCCCGCGAGACGATAGCGAGGGTGTCGATCGCATCGGTGTAGACGAGTTCGGTGGCGTCGATCGCGAGCTTCACGTCGACGTCGCCGCTGGTGATGATCACCTCGAACCCGCGGGCTTCCGCAGCCTGGATCAGCCCGGGTGTCGCGTGTTCGTCGAGGTACAGCCGCGTGGCGACGAGCGTACCCGAATCGACGCCCACGGCGCGCACGTCGTCGAGATCCACGTCGAACTCCTCGCGGAGCACGTTCGGCCCGTCGACCAGCAGGCCGACCCGACGGGGCTTCGACTTCCCCGACCGGATCCGATACAGCAGTTCCCGTAAACGCACTCTCATGGGTTCGTCACTCGGCGGTCGGGTCAAAACCGTATCGAAGTCCTGAGGAGGCAATCGACGGAAGCCCTTAGACCCTCCCGCGCGACAGCCGAGGTATGTCAGACCGCAGGCCGCCGCTGTACGCCACTCATGACGGGGCTGGCGCGACGTTCACCCCCTTCGGGGGCTGGGCGATGCCCGTCGAGTTCGACTCCATCCGAACCGAACACGAGGCCGTCCGCGAGTCGGCCGGGATCTTCGACGTCTCCCACATGGGCGAGATCGAGGTCTCGGGCCCCGACGCCGCCGCGCTGCTCCAAGGGCTGACGACCAACGACGTCGAATCGCTGTCGGTGGGCCGGGCCCAGTACTCGACGATCACGGACGAGGAAGGGACGATCCTCGACGACACCGTCATCTACCGACTCGACGACGAGGAGTTCCTGTTCATCCCGAACGCGGGCCACGACGGGGAGATGCAAGAGCGGTGGGTCGAACACCGCGAGGAGTGGAACCTCGATTGCGATGTCAAGAACCGGACGGAGGAGTGGGCGATGTTCGCGGTTCAAGGACCCGATAGCGAGGACCTCGTCGCCGACGCGGCGGGCGAGGACCTGCGGGACCTCGGGCGCTTTTCGATCACGCGCGCGGAGATCGCGGATGCGGAGTGTCTGCTCGCCCGCACCGGATATACGGGCGAGGACGGGTACGAAGCGCTCGTCCCGTGGGACGCCGCCGAGGCGGTCTGGGACGAGTTCGACTGTCAGCCCTGCGGGCTCGGCGCGCGGGACACCCTCCGGATCGAGGCCGGATTTCTCCTCTCAGGGCAGGATTTCGATCCTGAGGAGAAACCCCGAACGCCGTACGAGGCCCGTATCGGCTTCACGGTCGACCTCGACACCGAGTTCGTCGGCCGGGACGCGCTCGCGCGCGTAAACGAGGACGGGCCCGAGGAGCTGTTCGTCGGGGTTCGCCTCGAGGAGCGCGGGGTACCGCGTCACGGCTACGAGATCCGGGCGGATGGGAAGGCGATCGGCGAGGTCACGAGCGGGACGATGAGTCCGACCCTGGGGGAGCCGATCGGGTTGGGCTACGTCCCCACCGAGTACGCCGAGGAGGGGACCGAGGTCGCGGTACGGATCCGCGGGTCGGACAAAAGGGCAAGGATTGAAGCCCCCGGCTTCCTCGGTGATAGG
>CAYVQH010000020.1:0-22163 GCA_964454105.1 uncultured Halobacteriales archaeon
GTGTTCGGCCGCCTTCTCGGCGATCTGTTCGGCTTCACCCACCGGAACGCGGGGGTCGTTCTCGCCGTGGAGTACGAACAGCGGGGCTTCGATGGCCTCGATGTTGTTGATCGGCGAGATCGATTTGAGAAAGTCCCGGTCGTGCTCTAGAGAACCGTACTCGGCCTCGCGGAGTTCACGGCGCCACTCGCCCGTGTTCTCGAGGAACGTCACGAAGTTCGCGATGCCGACGATGTCGATCCCGGCCGCCCAGAGTTCGGGGTACTCCGTCAGGCTCGCGAGCACCATGAACCCGCCGTACGAACCCCCGAGCGCGACGATCCTGTCGGGGTCGATCTCCGGCTGCTCGTGGAGCCACTCGACGCCCGCACGGATGTCGGCGACGCTGTCCATCCGCTTTTCGACGTCGTCGAGGTGGGTGTACTCGCGGCCGTATCCCGAGGAACCGCGGACGTTCGGCTCGAAGTAGGCGTAGCCCTGATCGAGGAAGTACTGTTTGACCGGGCTGAACGAGGGCCGGCGCTGGCCCTCGGGGCCGCCGTGGATGTCGATGATGGCGGGCGTCCCGCCCGCGGGCGCGTCAGAAGGCAGCGAGAAGAACGCGGGGATCTCCCGTTCGTCGAACGACTCGAACCGAACGAGTTCCGAGGGGGCGAACTGCTCGCGGGGGATCCCACCGGTAGCGGCGTCGGTCCAGCGTTCGGTCTCGCCCGTTTCGCACTCGACCACGTAGACGTTCGTGTTCTCGGTATCGCCGGTGGCACTGACTGCAAATCGCTCGCCGTCGGGCCCGAAGCTCACGCCGCCGGCGACACCCCCCGGCAGGTCGGGCTCGGGGAACTCCTCGATATCGGTCCCCGAGAACTCGCCCGCCGTGAGCTCGGTGTAGCCGTCGACGTTGCGCGAGTAGACGAGTCTGCCATGTTCCTCGTCGATCGCGACGCCGTCGACGTTCCATTCATCCCCCTCTTCGATCACGGAGAGGTCGCCCGTTTCGGTGTCGAGGCGCGCGAGATACAGCGTATCGGCATCGAGGTCGGTCACGAGGTAGATCCCGCCGTCGGGCCCCCAGTTCGGGCTCTGGAATCGAACGGCCCCTTCATGAGGGGTCAGGTGGGTCAGTTCGCCCGAGTCGACCTCGAGAACGGACAGGTCTTGGTCGAAACTGGAGTGCGATTCGGTGACGATCAGCCGCGAGTCGTCGGGGCTCCAGCCCCCGACGGTGAGCCAGCCGTCGCCCTCGAAGATGAGTTCGGGATCGCCGTCGCGTCGCTGCACGTAGACGTCGAAGACCGCCTCCTCGCGGCGGTTCGAGGCGAACGCGAAGCGCTCGCCGTCCGACGACCAGCCGCCCCAGCGGTGTTTCGCGCTCGACTCGTTCGTGAGGGGGGTGATCGTTCCGTCCGCCGTATCGAGCAAGAAGAGCTGCTGGCGCTCGTTCCCGCCCTCGTCCATCCCGAAGGCCAGTTCGGGACGTTCGGGCGAGAAGTCCGCGAAGGTGACGCGCTCGTCGTAAAAGGTGCGCTGGTCGGGCCACGCGAGGGGCGAGTCGAGCGTCCAGACCTGGGGGACGCCCATGGTGTCCATGAGAAGGGAGAGGCGCTCGCCATCGGGGCCGAACGAGGCCCCGTAGGCGTTGCGGACGTTGAGATATCGTTCGAACTCGTATGGCATGTGCCGACGTATCGTGGCCGCGAGTATAGGGGTTCGGATCACGGAACGGGGGCGGGTTCCGAAGGCGAACCCGGATGACGGTCGTGACTGGCGGGCGGACAGGTTTTTATCGTATCGCGTCCTGACCGAGCGTATGAACGTCGCGTTCGTCCACGCCACGCCCATGGACGGTTCGGCGCTGGCCCGTCGAACGCGGCGGATCGCCCGGATGCTTGGGGCCCATGACCACGACCCGACGGTCCTCTGTACGCGGTGGTGGGACGGCGATCACGCCGAGTTCGAGCGCGACGGCGTGACCTACCGTGCCGTCTCGGGGTCGCGGCGGTGGTTCACCCCCCGGCTTCCCGGCGCGCTCGCCGCCCTCGCTCCCGAGGCGATCCACGCGGCCGGTTCGGAGCCCGGCGCCGTCCTCGCAGCCCGTTTCGCCGGATCACCCCTGGTGGTCGACTGGTGTGGCGAAGGCTCCCCGCGGCTGCTCGATCGGGCGTTCGCGGTCGCCGATCGCGTCCACGTGCCGTCCGAACACGTCCGGACGGCGGTTCGCGAACGGGGTGCGGACGCGTCGGTCGTTCCCGAGCCGGTCCCGATCGGGGCGATCAAGAGAATCGAGGCCGCCGGGTCGGCGGCGCTGCTGTGGACCGGTCGGCTCGACGAGCACGCGGGCCTCGGCGGACTGCTGCTCGCGCTCGCGGAGTTCGAACACGCGGAGTGGCGGACGCTCGTGATCGGCGAGGGCCCCGAGAGGGCGCGCTACGAGCGGCTGGCTCGCGATCTGCGGGTCGCAAAGCGGGTCGACTTCGTGGGGGAACTCCCCTCCGAGCAGCGCATCGCCCGGATGAAGGGCGCCCACCTCTTCGTCCACACCGCCGACCGGTGTCCGTTCGCGGACGACCTGGTGCTCGCGCTCGCGTGTGGCTGTGTGGGGATCGTCGAGTATCGACCCGACTCGGCGGCCCACGAACCGATCGCGGGTCACGAGCGGGGGATCGGCGTGACCAACGAGGAGGGGATCGTCGACGCCATCGAGAGCGCTACGGACCTCCCGCACGCGGAGTACGACGCGCGCTTCGAGCGGTACTCGCATCGGGCGGTACTCGAAACCCACCTCGAGGCGTACCGCGAACTGGGTGCTCCCGACGGGGAGGCGACGGAGGCGGTCGCCGAGGGCCACGGCTCGTCAGGATAGCATCGAAAACGGGATCGGGGGTCTGAGAACGGCCGGGTCGGGTCGGCGATCGCGTCTCCTTACTGGCCGTCGCCGGTCTCGATCGGGGTGCGGATCATACTGCCCCACTCCGTCCACGAGCCGTCGTAGTTGCGCACGTCCTCGAAGCCCAGCAGTTCACGCAGCGCGAACCACTCGATCGAGGAGCGCTCGCCGACGCGGCAGTAGGCGATGGTCGACTCCTCGCCGTCGACGCCGGCGTCGGCGTAGAGCTCGCGCAGTTCGTCGCTACTCTTGAACGTGCCGTCGTCGTTCAGCACGGTCGCGATGGGGACGTTGCTCGCGCCGGGGATGTGGCCGGCACGCTGGGCCGTCTCGTTGAGCCCCTCGGGCGCGATGACCTCGCCGCTGAACTCCTCGGGCGAACGCACGTCGACCATCGGGAGACCCTGCTCGATCGCGGTCTCGACGTCGTCCCGGTACGCGCGGATCGACTCGAAGGGGCCACGAGCGTTGTACTCCTGGGGCGAGAACTCGGTGGCTTCCTCGGTCAGCGGGTAGTCGTTGTCGACCCAGTAGCCCTTGCCGCCGTCGAGCACCCTCGCGTCCTCGTGGCCGTAGTATTTGGCCTGCCAGTAGGCAAAGAGCGCGAACCAGTTGGGGACCCGGCCGCCGCCGTAGAACACCACGGTGGTGTCCTCGGTGATGCCCGCCTCGCCCATCGTCTCCTCGAACTGGTCCTTCGAGAGGATGTCGCGGGTCTGCTGGTTCGTGAAGTCCTCCTCCCAGTCGAAGAAGATCGCGCCCGGCGCGTGGCCCTCCTCGTAGGACGTGTACTCCGAGTCCGCTGTAACGGTCGGGTTGTTGACCTCGAGCAGCCGGTACTCGGGGTCGTCGCTCTGGAACTCCTCCAGGTGATCCTCGACCCACTCGGCGTCGACGAGTACGTCTTTTGCGTAATCTGCCATACATGTCCTCCTACGACCTCCCCCCTATCGGTCTTTGGGACGCCGGCCGGATACGTCGGTTCCCGCGGAAAGAGGCAAAAACTGTCGTTACTTTCGTCCGCCGGCGGCCTCGACCGTCCGGACGGCAGCGACGTTTTCGGGGACGTCGTGGACCCGAACGATGTCCGCCCCCCGCTCGGCGGCGACGGTCGTCCCGGCAACGGTTGCCGCCGTTCGGTTCTCCCCGCCGGCGACCCGTTCGAACATCGACTTCTGGGAGTGGCCGATCAGGACCGGACAGCCCAGCGCGTGGAACTCGTCGGTGCGGTTCAGTATCTCGAAGTTCTCGGCGGTGCCCTTCGCGAACCCGATTCCGGGATCGACGATGATCTTCTCGCGATCCAGTCCGGCCTTCTCGGCGAGCAACACGCGCTCGGCGAGCTCGCCGATCACGTCCTCGACCACGTCGTCGTACTCGGCCTCGCGGTCGGGGTCGACGGGCGCATCGAGGCTGTGCATCACGATCAGGGGCGCGTCGTACTCGGCGGCGACGAAGCGCATCTCGGGATCTTCCAGCCCGCTGACGTCGTTCAAGATATCCGCACCGGCATCGAGGGCGGCGCGGGCGACCGCCGCCTTGCGGGTGTCGACCGAGAGAAGCGCGTCGAGGTCGCTGATCCGCTCGATCACCGGGACCACGCGGTCGATCTCCTCCTCGACCGGGACGACGTCGGCACCCGGTCGGGTGCTCTCGCCGCCGACGTCGATGAGGTCGGCGCCGGCCTCGACCATCCCCTTCGCCTGCTCGACCGCGTCCTCGACCGCCTCGTAGCGTCCGCCGTCGTGGAAGCTGTCGGGGGTGACGTTGAGGATCCCCATCACCGCGGTCCGGTCCTCCCACGGATACCCGTGCGAGGCGGGTTCGACGCCGATGTCCAGCGCCTCGCGGACCTCCCGGCCGACGTCGGGCAGACCGTAGGGCTGGCCCTCCAGTTTCTCACAGAGCCGTTTGAACTGCGCGAGCGTGCCCATCAGGACGACGTCGATGGTCTCCTCGTCCTGGTCGTTGAGCCCCGACTGGGCGCACTCCCCGCCCAGCGAGAGCATCTCCTCCTTCAGATACTGGGCCTGGCGGCGCTGGACCCGCGTTTTGAGCACGCGGTGGACCGCCTTCCCGCGCATGCGCCAGACGCCCGCCGAGGTCACGTGGGCGCCTTCGAGGACCGCACGAGCGTCGTCGAGGTCCCGCACCCGTTTGGTGATCTCCGCTCGCGTCCAGCGCTCGCGGGCCTCGGCGACGGTGAAGAGCGAGCCGGCCACCAGTACGCAGTCGTCGGGACCCGCCTCCGAAAGCGCGCGCACGAGCGCCCCCGAGACCGCGCCGCGGGTCTCGACGTCGGGCGCCCGGTCCCCGAAGACCCGCGCGAGCACCTCGCGGTCCTCCGCCCGGTCCAGATCGGGCTGGGTGCAGACGACGTGATCGGGGTCGGGAAGCGCGTCAGCCATTCCTCTGTGGTCCTTCTCGTGCATCGCACCGATCACGAGATGCAACTCGTCGTACTCGAACTCCGAGAGGGTCTCTGCGAGCCCCTCGCAGGCACCGGGGTTGTGTGCGCCGTCGAGGACGGTGAGGGGCTCCTCGCCCATCACCTCGAAGCGACCCGGCCAGTGGGCGTTTCGTAGTCCCCGTTTCAACTCCCTCTCGGAGACCGCCGCCACGCCACGGGCGAGCGCCGCCGCGATCCCCGCGTTTCGCGCCTGGTGCTCGCCCAGAAGCGGGAGTCGCGCCTCGACGGCCCAGTCGGGACCCGCAAGCGAGACGGCGCTCTCGACGTGGTTCGTCCGCCCGCCGTACTCGGTACGCACGTCCCCCTCGGGGCCGACCGTCAGGACCTCGCCGGCCTGCCTCTCGATCGCTGCGAGCGCCTCCCCCTCGGCGGCGGTCACGAGCCGCCCCTCTGCGGGTGCGACGTGGGCCTTGTCGCGGGCGATCTCCGCGATCGTCTCCCCGAGGATTCCGGTGTGTTCGAGGGTGACGCTCGTCACGGCGCTCGCGGCAGGATCGACCACGCTGGTCGCATCGTATCGACCGCCGATTCCCACTTCCAGTACGGCGACGTCAACGTCATGGCGCCCGAACTCCCACAGCGCCATCGCGGTCATCACCTCGAAGAAGGTCGGGGCCTCGCCCTCGGCGGCCCGCTCGACGATCCGGGGTTTGACCCGCTCGACGAACTCCGAGATCGCTCCTTTCGTTACGGGGCGGCCGTCGACCCGCACGCGCTCTCGGACGTCGTCGAAATGCGGCGAGGTGTACAGCCCCACGGTGAGTCCGGCCTCGCGGAGGACCGACTCGGTCATCCGGGCCGTGCTCCCCTTTCCGTTCGAGCCGGCGACCTGGACGTACTCGACGCCCTCCTGTGGGTCGTCGAGGTGACGGAGGAGATCGGCCGTCGACTCCGTGCCGGGTTTCGGACGGAAGCGCCGCAGATCGAGGAGGAAGTTCGCGGCGTCGTGAAACTCCATACGGATGGGAGAGACGGCGGCCGCTTAGAATTGTCGAAGGGCGCTACTCCCGGTCGTCGGGGCGCACCGTCCCGCGCTCTATGACCTCCGAGTGCCGGGCGTGGCGGCGCGCGTTCTCGACGTAGTGATCGGCTCCGGCGGTAAAGCCGGTGTCGTCGAGTTCCTTCACGACCTCCGCCGGTGATCCGGCGACGAGCAACCGCGCCGGCACCGCGGTTCCCTCGGTGACGACGCTGTTGGCCGCGACGATCGCCTCCTCGCCGACCGTCGCGCCGTCGAGGACGATCGCGCCCATCCCGACCATGCTTCGCCCTTCCGTCGTCGCCGCGTGGACGATCGCGTTGTGGCCCACAGTGGTGAAGGGACCGATCTCGCATCCCTCGTGGAGGGTGGCGTTGTCCTGGACGTTCGCACCCTCCCGCAGGGTGAGGTTTCCATGGTCGCCCCGCAGCACCGCGCCGGGCCAGACGCTCGCCTCTTCTTCGAGCACCACGTCGCCGATGACCACTGCGCTCTCGTCGACATACGCCGAGTCGGCGATCTCCGGGACCGTCCCCTCGAAGGATCTGATCATGGTTCGGGATCGAAGGTCGGACGAATAAGTGTTGCCGGAAGACCGCTCAGTCGTGACGGAACGCCCGAGAGCCGGTGAAGACCATCGCCATGTCGTGCTCGTCGGCGGCCTCGATCACGTCCTCGTCGTTGACCGAACCGCCGGGCTGGATCACCGCCTCGATGCCCGCCTCGCTCGCCTCCTCGATCCCGTCGGGGAACGGGAAGAAGGCGTCCGAGGCCATCACCGCACCCTCCGAGTCCTTCCCTTCGGCGTGCTCCTCGGCCTTCATCGCCGCCAGGCGCACCGCGTCGACGCGGCTGACCTGTCCCATCCCGACGCCCACCGTCTCCGTGCCCGTCGCGAACAGGATCGCGTTGGATTTGACGTGCTTGATCGTCTGCCATGCGAAGAGCAGCGACTCGAATTCGTCACTACTCGGCTCGCGCTCGGTGACGACCTCCAGGTCCTCGCGGGCGGGTCGCTGGTCGTCGGCCTCCTGAACCAGCCGTCCGCCGGCGAGCTTCTTCTCCCGAAGAGGGGGTTCCAGATCGCCGAACGGGCCGGTATCGAGCACGCGGAGGTTCTCCTTCTCGCGGAGGACCAAAAGCGCGTCGTCGCTGTAGTCGGGCGCGACGACGACCTCCTTGAACGAGTCGGTGATCGCTCTTGCTGTACTCTCGTCACAGGCGCGGCTCAGCGCGACAATGCCTCCAAAAGCGCTCATCGGGTCCGTCGAGAGCGCGTCCTCGTAGGCCTCGTTGACGGTGTCGGCCGTCGCACAGCCCGCCGGATTGGTGTGTTTGATCACCGCCGCCGCCGGCTCGTCGAACTCCTTGACCAGCCCGAGGGCTGCGTCGGCGTCGTTGTAGTTGTTATAGGAGAGCGCCTTCGCGCCCTCGTTGCGCTGGGCGGCGCCGACCACGGTCGCCGCCTCCTCCGTCCCGTCGGCGTAGAGGGCGGCGTCCTGATGGGGGTTCTCGCCGTAACGCAGTTCGGTCGAACGGTCCTCGCCCGTGAGCCGACGGACGGGAAACTCCCCGCTCTCGTCGCCCTCGACGTGGACCTCGTCGTCGGCCACTTCGATGCGGTCCTCGGCGGCCCACCGCACCGCACGGGGATAGGCACGGAACTCCGCCTCGTGGAGTACGCGCTCCTTCAGGCTCTGCTCGTCGTCGCCCTCGTGGACCGGAACGGGCTCCTGGGTGACGATCGGGCCGGCATCGACCGCCTCGGTGACGACGTGGACCGTACAGCCACTCACCCGTACGCCCGCCTCCAGGACCGCCTCGTGTGCGCCCATGCCCGGGAACGCCGGGAGCAAGGAGGGATGAACGTTGAGCGTCAGCGGCGCGTCGTCGAGGAACTCGCCCGTCAACACGCGCATGTAGCCGTCGAGACAGACGAGGTCGATCCCGTAGCCCGAGAGCGCCTCCAGGATGCGTCGTTCGTGGGACTCGCGGGACTCCTCCTCGTCGCGCTCGACGGTTTCGGTGGGGATCCCGCGGTCCTCGGCCTTCTCCAGAACGGGTGCGTCGGCGTGGTTCGACAGTACCACCGCGAGTTCCGCTCCGGCCGGCGCACTGTCGGCGATGTGCATGAGGTTCCTGCCGCGATTGCTCGCCAGTCCCGCAACCTGTGTCATACCGCAACGGGCGGCCGCGAACCCGAAAGTCGTTGCGATCCGACGGAGGTGAGTATACATCTTCGTGTATTTACACCCGTTCCATCGTGGGTATTTCCGGGTATTCTATGCATGGAAGTGGTTCGACACCGATACGGTTTTGCCGTGGGCGTCGGTAGCCCGCCGTATGGACGAGGACCAGCGCTCGGATCCCCTCTACGCGGTGTCGCCGCTCGACGGTCGGTACGCCTCCCGGACCGCGCCGCTGTCGCCATACGCCAGCGAGGCCGCGCTCATGCGCGCTCGCGTGCGCGTCGAGGTCGAGTACCTCATCGCGCTCGCGGACCTCGAAGCGACCCCGCTGTCGGTCAGCGAAGGGCAGTGTGCGGGGCTGCGGGAACTCTACGGGGGGTTCGATCGCGAGGACGCCCGGATGATAAAGCGGATCGAGACGGAGGGCTACGGCGAGTACGGCGCGACCAACCACGACGTGAAGGCCGTCGAGTACTTCGTCCGGGAGGGCCTGCCCGACGGCCTCGACGCCGAGCAGTGGCTCCACTTCGGGCTGACCAGCGAGGACGTGAACAACCTCGCACACCGCCTGCTTCTCAAGCCCGCAGTCGGGGAAGTGCTCGTTCCGGCGCTTCACGGGATCCGCGACGCGCTGGCGGAACTGGCCCGCGAGAACCGGGACCTGCCGATGCTCGCACGGACCCACGGCCAGCCCGCGACGCCCACGACGTTCGGCAAGGAGATGGCGGTCTACGCCGCCCGGCTCGGACGGGCGCTCGGTCGGATCGACGCGGCAACGAACGGGCTGTCGGGCAAGCTGGCGGGTGCCTCGGGCACCTACGGGGCTCACGTCGCGGCCTATCCCGACGTGGACTGGCGGGCCTTCTCGCGGGAGTTCGTCGAGGGACTCGGCCTCGATCACCTCCCGCTGGCGACGCAGGTCAACCCGTGTGACGATCTGGCCGGCTTGTTCGACGCGCTTCGCGGGGCGAACAGCGTCTTGCTGGACCTCGATCGGGACGCCTGGCTCTACGTCTCGAATCGCTATCTCGGCCAGCGGGCGGTCGAGGGCGAGACGGGCTCCTCGACGATGCCACACAAGGTCAACCCGATCGACTTCGAGAACAGCGAGGGAAACCTCTCGAAGGCCAACGCCGATCTGTCCTTTCTCGCCGACTACGTCACCACCTCCCGGCTCCAGCGCGACCTCTCGGACTCGACGGTCAAACGCAACATTGGCGGGGCGCTCGCCCACTGTCTGATCGGCTACGGGAAGTGTGAAACCGGATTGGGGAAGGTCACGCCGAACGAGGCGGTCATGCGCGAGGAGTTGGCGGAGAACTCCGAGGTGATCGGCGAAGCAGTACAAACGATCCTGCGCCGCGAGGGCCACACGGACGCCTACGAGCGGGTCAAGGAACTCACCCGCGGCAGACGGACGAGTCTCGAGGAGTTCCGGGAGCTGTTCGCCGAGTTGGACGTCGACGACCGGACCCGCGAGCAACTGTTCGAACTGACCCCGGCGAACTACATCGGGCTGGCGGACGAACTGGTCGATGAACTCGACTGACGACCAGACGAAACCGACGATCGAGGCTACTCGACGACCGTCCCAATCCCCGCTTCGAGGATCGTCGCCGCCCGCCGGACCTCGCCGACGTCGACGTACTCGCGGTCGCCATGGGCGACCGCACCCCCCTCGTCGGCGAGGACGCCGGGACCGAACACCACCGTGGGCCCCTCGCCCGCGAAGTAGGACGCCTCCGTCGCGGCGGTGAACGGACGGGGCTCGCCGGCACCCGCCGTCCGCAACGCCTCGACGACCGCGGCGTCAGTGGGCGTCTCGAACGCCTCCAGGAAGGGGGTCTCGCGCTCGGTAAAGCGGAACTCGGCGTCGACCGCCGGGAGTTCGGATCCGAGGTGGGCGGCGAGCGCGTCGGCGAACTCCCCGGTGGTCTCGGGCGGGACGCTCCGGCGGTCGAGGGTGATCCGACACTCGTTTGGCACCTGGTTGGTCGCGGTCCCCCCCTCGACGACGGTGGGGGTGAGCGTCGGCCCGCCGAGATCCGGGCGGGGCGTCGCGTCGGCGTCGAACGATTCGAGCGCGCGGAGCACGCGGCCCGCGTCGGAGACGGCGTTTTTTCCGACGGCCGGTTCGGCGGCGTGGGCGTTCTCGCCGCGGACGGTGATCGTCCCCTCGAACCGGCCCTTCGCGGCGGTACAGACGTCGAGGCCGGTGGGCTCGCCGACGATACACTGGTCGAACGCGAGCGAGAGGGCATGAGCCCCCGTCGAGAGCGTCTCCTCGTCGGGCGTGACCGCGAGGGTCACCGTTCCGTCGGGCTCGACCGCCAGAAACGCCGAAAGCAGCGCGGCGAGCGGTCCCTTCGCGTCACACGACCCGCGACCGCGGATGGTGTCGCCGTCGCGCTCGAACGGGATATGCGGCGAAACCGTGTCGATGTGCGTGTTCAGTAAGAGATGGGGCGACCCCTCACCCCGCGAGACGATGACGTTGCCCGCTCCATCCACGCGGGGGTCGGCGCCGTGGTTCAGGAGCGTCTCACACAGGAACTCGCGTATCTCGCCGACGCCCTCGTGAGAGGGGATGCGGACCGCTCGTTCGAGGAAAGCGATCGGGTCGAAATCGGAGGTCATGGCGTCGACACCTCGCCGCGTCCCTCGAACTCGACGGGCCCCGAGAGGACTGCGGGTCCGTCCTCCGGTACGTTCACCATCAGTTCGCCCCCGGGCGGCGAGACCGACACGCGCTCGCCGTCGGCGACTCCGAGCCGTCGGGCGACCGCCGCGATGGCGACCGCGCCGGTCCCACACGAACGGGTCTCGCCCTCGACGCCCCGCTCGAAGGTGCGCCCGTCGAACCCCCTCGTCGCCTCCGATGCGAGGTTCACGTTCGCACCCTTGGGAAACACCTCGGCGTGGCGGATCGGCGGGGCCATCGCCGCGAGGTCGACCTCCGCGACGCTATCGACGAGGACGACGGCGTGGGGGACGCCGGTGTTGACCGCCGTGACCTCCCACCCCTCGATCGTCCCGCGTATCAGCGGCTCATCGCTCGCGAGCGGAACGTCGGCGGGGGCAAAGGAGGGAACGCCCATCTCGATCTCGATGGTCTCCTCGCCCACGCGGGCGTACCGTTCGCCCGCGGGCGTGTCGATGGCGAAATCGTCGGTCTCGAGCCGCTGTGCGGCCCACTTGGCAGCACACCGTGCGCCATTGCCACACATCGCCGCCGTGCCGCCGTCGGGCTGGTAGAGTGCCATTCGCACCCGGTCCCGGTCGGTCGAGAGGACGAGCACGCCGTCGGCACCCCGCCGACCGCCGATCTCGATGCCCGTCTCCCGGTCGCAGTGCTCGATCGCGAACGCGCCCCAGTCGGATACCGAGGCGTCCGCCTCGCAGACGAGGAAGTCGTTGCCCGTCCCGTGGTACTTCTCGACGGCTACAGCCATGGGACCTCCCGTTCGAGCCGCGTCACGTCCGCGACGGTCTCGCGGCGGCGATCCACCGCGCTCCGCTCGCCGTCTATCACGGCCGTCGCGGGCCGCGGGCGGCTGTTGTACTGGCTCGCCATTTCATACCCATATGCCCCCGCGTTGCCGATCGCGAGCAGGTCGCCGCGGGCGGGGTCGGGCAGGTCGTATTCACCGAAGACGTCCCCGCTCTCGCAGATCGGACCGGTTACGGTCGCCTCGACGGTCTCGCGATCGTCGGTGTCGGCGAGCGAGCAGATCGAGTGGTGGGCGCCGTAGATCGCCGGCCGGGCGAGGTGCGTCATCCCGGCGTCGACGCCGATGACCCGCTCGTCGTCGGCGGGTTTGACCGTGTTCACCCGTGTCAGCAGGACGCCGGCGTCCGCGACGAGGTAGCGCCCGGGCTCGATCGCGAGGGTCGCGTCGACCTCGCCGAGCGCCTCGCGGGTCGCGTCGGCCACGGCGTCGAGATCGAGCGGCTCCTCCTCCTCGCGGTAGGGTACGCCGAACCCCCCGCCGACGTCGACGAACTCCAGGTCGAGGTCGGTCTCGCGAACCAGTTCGCCCATCCGCGAGACGAGCTCGCGGTGGGCCGCGAGGTCCTCGCCGCTGATCCCGCTGCCCGCGTGGGCGTGGATCCCGACGACGTCGAAGCCCTGCCCGTCGGCCTCCGCCAGCAGCTCGGGCGCGCGCTCGATGGGGACGCCGAACTTCGCGTTCGCGCCCGTCGAGACCTTCTCGTGGTGGCCCGCGCCGACGCCGGGGTTGACGCGGAGACAGAGCCGGCCCGAAAAGCCTCGCTCGGCGAGGCGGTCGAGGGTGTCCTCGGCTCCGGCGGTGATCGTCAGTCCCGGATGCTCGCCCGCGGTCGAGACGGCGTAGTCGAGGTCTTCCTCAGGAGGGTTGACCGCGGTGTACTGCACGCGCTCGGGCGGTGCTCCCGCCGCGAGTGCGCGCTCGACCTCGCCGGCGGAGGCGCACTCGATGCCCGCACCGGCCTCGGCGAGCGTCGTCAGAACCGCCTTCGCGGTGTTGGCCTTCGCCGCGTACATGACCCGTCCCTCGGGGAAGGCGTCGGCCATTCGGTGGTAGTTCTCGCGGACCCGCTCGAGGTCCTGGACGTACAGCGGCGTCCCGTGGTCGTCCGCGAATCGCTCCAAGCGAGCCCCGTCCCAGTCGGAGAGCCGCCGCACCGCCGAGCTCATTCCCGCAGGGCCTCCTCGCGTCGCGTCGCGTCGAGCGTATCGCTCTCGACGTCGAGCGCCACGACGGCGGGCTTGTACGCCCCGCCCTCGAAGAGGTCGTGGTCGCCCAGCGAGGACTCGACGTAGCGGGTGAACGCACGGCGCTCGGGCGGGAGTTCGCCGTAGAGCACCTCCTCCTCGACGAGGTCGTAGACCGGGATCCGGGGCGTGAGCAGCGTGTTCTCGCCGACGATCGAGTCCTCGCCAACGACGAACCCGCTTGTGACCCGACAACCGGCACCGAGGGAAACACCGTCCTCGACGACGACGGGGGCGCTCTCGACGGGCTCCAGAACGCCCCCTATAAGGGTGTTCGCGCCGAGTTTCACGTTCGCGCCGATCTGGGCACAGGAGCCGACCGTGTCACAGGAGTCGATCAGGGTGCCGTTTCCTACAAAGGCGCCGGCGTTGACGAAGCTCGGGCTCATCATGATGCAGTCCGCGCCGACGTAGGCGCCCCGGCGGATCGCCGTCCCGTCCGGGGTGTTTCGCGTGCTGCGCTCGCCCAGATCCGCGGTCTCGCGCAGCGGCAGCACGTCGTGGTAGGTCACGTCGCCGTAGGTTCGTGGATGGGTCTCGCGCAGCCCGAAGTTGAGCAGGATGCCGCGCTTGACCCACTCGTTCGCCTCCCACTCGCCCGAACGCTTCTCTGCGGCCCGTACCTCGCCCGATTCGAGGGCGTCGAGGAACGCGTCGAGCGTGTCGAGGTGGTCGGTCGTCGCGGTCTCCGCGTCGACCTCGTCGGCGGCGTACTGATCCCACAGCTCCGAGACTTCGGCTTCGAGGCTCATGGCTGGCTATCGGGCAGGGTGTCGGAAAAGTCGTACCATCCCGGCGAGCGCCCCGCGAGCCACTCGGCGGCGTCGACCGCGCCCGCGGCGAACACTCCGCGGCTGCCCGCGCGATGGGTGAGCCGGAGCTCCTCGTGGTTGTCCGCGAGCAGCACCTCGTGTTCCCCGGTGACGTCGCCCGCACGTCGGGCATGGACACCGATCTCGCCGTCTTCCCTGGGGGCTTCGCCCTCGCGGCCGTGGACCCGTGAGGACTTCCCTCTGGTCTTGTCGATCGCGTCGAGCACCCGGTTTGCGGTCCCGCTCGGGGCGTCGCGCTTGCCGTTGTGGTGGGTCTCGGTGAGTTCGACGTCGTATCCCGGGAGCGCGGCGACGGCCTCGCGGACGACGGCGATCAGCCCTTGCACCCCGCGGGCGAAGTTCGCCGCCTGAAGAACTGGAACCCGCTCTGCGGCCTCGCGCAGTTCCCCCTGTTGGTCCTCCGAGAAACCGGTGGTGCCGACGACCGCCGGGACGCCCGCTTGCGCGCAGTCGGCCACGTACGAAACGCTCGGCTCGGGCAGTGTGAAGTCGATCATCGCGTCGGGTTCGCGCTCGGAGAGCAGCGTCGCGAACTCGTCGGCGGGGTGGATCTCGGTCCCCCCGTCCTCGCCCGAGGCGCTGTGGCTCACGGCCAGCACCTCGTGGCCCGCCTCATGGGCGGCATCGATCACCTCGCGGCCCATCCTCCCCGTGGCGCCGGTCACCGCTACCTTCATGCCTCGACCTCGGCTGCCGGCGGCGATTCGAGGTCGGCAAGCAGATCCGCGAGTTCCTCGCGAACCCCCTCGGAGGCCCGCGAGAGCGGCGAACGCAGGTGGGGCTCGCAGTGTCCGCGAATCGCCATCGCCTCCTTGACGGGGATGGGATTCGATTCGGCGAACAGCGTCCGCATCAGCGGCCCGAGTTCGTGATGGAGCGACCGGGCGCGCTCGTAATCGCCAGAAAGAGCCGCTCCGACCATCGCGCAGGTGCGCTCGGGCTCGACGTTGGCGGCGACGCTGATGGCGCCGGTGCCGCCCACCGAGAGGGTGGGGAGAGTCAGCGCGTCGTCGCCCGAAAGCACCGAGAACTCGGCCTCCCGGGTGCGTTCGACGACCTCGCTGATCCGCTCGAGGTCGCCGCTGGCGGACTTATATCCGACGACGTTCTCGTGATCGGCGAGCGAGACGGCGGTCTCGACCGCGATATTTCTCCCGGTTCGCCCGGGCACGTTGTAGATGACCTGCGGGACGTCGACCGCGTCGGCGATCGTCCGGTAGTGGCGTTCCATCCCCGCGGGCTCGGGGCGGTTGTAGTACGGCGAGATGAGAAGCAGGCCGTCCGCGCCGGCCTCCGCCGAGCGCTTCGAAAGTTCGAGCGCCTCCCTCGTGCTGTTCGACCCGCTGCCGGCGATCACGGGGACGTTCTCGACCGCGCCGGAGACGACCTCGACGACCTCGACGTGCTCGTCGTGGGTGAGCGTCGCGCTCTCACCCGTCGAGCCGACGGGGACGAGGCCGTCGACGCCCGCGCGTTCGAGGCGCTTCGCGTCGGCCGCAAGCGAGTCGAAGTCGATGCTGTCGTCGTCGTGGAAGGGCGTCACCATCGCCGGGAAGACGCCGCTGTAGGTGTCGTGTGCTGTCATGAGTTCGTCGATGAGTGGTCTGTGTGCGATCCCGGAACGGGCCACGGACGAGGTCGCTACGCTCGCCGGGAGCCCCCCTCATACGCGTTTCTCGAAAAGAGCGCCGGCTGGCACGCCCTCGGAGGTGGACACGGTGCGTGCCGGTCGCGTCATGGTCGTATGCGTGAGGGCACGCCACTTAGCCCTTGCGACCCGGCCGGACCGCACCCCGCGATCGCCGCGTTCGGTCGCTGCCCGTGTGGAATCCGAACGAAGCGTTTTATCCCCGTCGCCGCAACGGATCGGTATGACGGTCGTTCACCCGAGCCAGCGCGTCGCCGTGCTGGCCGACTCACAGAACCTCTATCACTCCGCTCACAGCCTCTACTCGCGAAACATCGACTACTCCGCGCTGCTCGAAAAGGCGGTCCAGGGCCGCGAGCTCACCCGCGCGATCGCGTACGTCATCCGGGCCGACGCTCCCGAAGAGGAGAGTTTCTTCGAGGCGCTGATCGACATCGGCTTCGAGACGAAGATCAAGGACATCAAGACCTTCGGCGACGGTTCGAAGAAGGCCGACTGGGACGTCGGGATGAGCTTAGACGCCGTCACGCTCGCCTCCCACGTCGACACGGTGGTGCTCTGTACCGGCGACGGCGACTTCTCGCGGCTGTGTTCGCATCTGCGCCATCAGGGCGTGCGCGTCGAGGTGATGGCGCTGGGTCCGTCGACCGCCGACGAACTGATCGAGGCGACGGACAGGTTCGTGGACATCACCGATCGCGAGGAGACGTTCCTGCTCTGAACGGCAAGCAGCCCTAGACCGGCGGCCCTTCGCCGGCGATCCCGATCAGCAGCGATCCGGTCGCGAGCCCGACCGTCGCGAGCCCCGCGAGCACGAGCGGGAGCGCTATCGGGGCGAGCCCGACGACGAACAACAGCACGGAACTCACGAGTATCAGGGCCACGCCGGCGTACGTCTTCTGTTGAGCCGTAACCATTGGCGGGACCTTGGACATCGTCGTATATAACGTTCACCGAAGACGCACGACGGACCGCCGCCGGGATCACGTGTCCGCGGACCTCGTACCCCGCGCCGATCGTCCCGGACGAACGGGCCGAAACGGTGGCCTCTTGTACGCCGCCCCGGACTTTCCGGGGATGAGCGATCCCGAGGAACGGCCACGGCTGGTCCGCATCGGCGACTACCAGTTCGGCGAAGGGGCCGGCGAGGCGCTCTTCGCCGGGGAGCTCCGGGTCGAGCGCTCGAAGTCGGGACGGCCGCGCCAGGTCCACGCCCCGGCGGGGCGGCTCGTCTCGCTGGGCGCCGACGGTCGTTTCACGCTGGGCGTCGAGGGCGGAAAGCGGCTGCTCACGGCGCTGCCCGCGCCCGCCGCCCGCGTCGTCGTCGGCGACGAGTCCGAGCCGTTCGTGCGCGAGGGTAAGAACGCCTTCGCGAAGTTCGTCGCCGAGGCCGGCCCCGGGATACGGCCGGGAGACGAGGTCTGTGTCGTCCACGTGCAGGGAGGGCTGCTCGCGGTCGGGCGCGCGGAGCTGTCGGCGAGCGCGATGTGCGATTTCGGAACCGGCATGGCCGTGAAGGTCCGGGAGGGCTGTGAGAACGTCGAGGACTGAGCGGGCGTTCGGCACGCTTTTCCCTCCGTAACCCGACTGGCCGGGTATGTTCGGAGGAGGCGGCGGCGGGCTCGACCCGCGCAAGATGGAACAGATGATGAAACAGATGGGGATCGACACCGAGGAGATCGACGCCACGGAGGTCGTCATCCGCACCGGCGACGAGGAACTGGTCTTCACCGACGCCGAGGTCACCGTGATCCAGGCCCAGGGCCAGGAGACCTACCAGATCGTCGGCGAACCCGAGAGCCGCGAATCGGGATCGGGTGCGGACGCGGGCGAGGACGCCGCGATCGAGGACGCCGACATCCCCGCCGACGACATCGAGATCGTCGCGATGCGTACCGGCGCGAGCGAGGACGACGCGCGCGAAGCCCTCGAGGAGGCCGACGGCGACCTGGCGAACGCGGTCGAGAAGCTCGAGTCCGAACCCAAGTGATCCTGCTGACCCACGGCGACCGCGAGTACCTCCGCGAGCCGGGCGAGGAGCTCCAGACCGACCTCGGAGTCCTCGAGATCCCCGAGGACGCCGAGCCCGGCGACGTTCTCGAAACGCATCTGGGCGAGGAGTTTCGCGTACGGCGGCTCCGCGGGCCGGATCTGTTCGAGCACTTCGAGCGCACCGGCGCACCCATGCTACCCCGCGACGTCGGCCTCGTGATCAGCGAGACAGGCGTCGCCTCGGGCGATCGGGTGCTCGATGCGGGCACCGGCACCGGCGTGCTCGCGGCCTACATGGGACGAGTGGGTGCCGACGTGGTGACCTACGAGCGAAAGTCCGAGTTCGCCGAGGTCGCCCGCCAGAACGTGGCGCTCGGCGGCGTGGACGACGCCGTCGAGGTCCGGACCGGCGACCTGACCGACGACCTCGACGGGCTATCGGGGTTCGACGTGCTCACGCTGGATACCCAGGACGCCCCCGAGGTGGCCGCCCACGCGGACGGACTCCTGGCGGACGGGGGCTTTCTCGCGGCCTACTCGCCGTTCGTCGAGCCCACCCGCGAGGTCGTCGAGGCGGCCCGCGAGACCCTCTCGAACGTGCGGGCGGTCGAGACCATCCAGCGCGAACTCGACGTCGATTCAAGAGGGACGCGCCCGAGCACCGGTCCCGTCGGTCACACGGGGTATCTGGTGTTCGCACGCAATCGATAGTCGCCAACTGAAACGGTCGATCGTCGCCGGCGAGCGTACCCTTCCGGCGTTCACCGCGCCCGACGACCCTCGGCCACCGAGCCGAGGAGTCGGTCGTTCACTCGTAGAGACGGACCTCTCGCCGGCCCCCGTCGATCACGACCAGCAGTCCTTCGAACGGAAAGGAAACGCGCCCACCCTCGCGGCAGCGACCGTCGTCGGTGAGGCCGAACAGTTCGTTCAACGCATCCGGATCGATCACGTCGTTCAACGGGCCGACATCGAGCGGGGATTCGCCGGTAACGGTCGACACCGCCTCGACCACCGCGAAGCTCACGTCCTCCTCGTACGGGTGGCACGTCACTGGCTCCCCGATTGGCTGCATCATTCCGGCGGGACCTCCATCCCCCCTACGCTCGCCAGCCCTTCTTCACCAAATATACGTTGGTGTGAGTGAATAGAAGTAATACCGTCACATATTGATTTTATATTTTCCACTTATATTAATAGAGCTTGGTATGTCAGGTAGAACGTCTTGAGGGGCGATCGGGGATCACCGGTAGACCCGGACCTCGCTTTCGGTGGCGTCGACGGTCACCCGGTAGCCGTCGAGCCGAAAGGAGATGGTTCCCCCCAGACGGTCCCGTCCGTCGGGTCGGGGGCTGAACAGTTCACAGAGCGCCTCGGGGTCGATGACGTCGTTCAGCGGGCCGATCTCGGCGTGGGACACTTCGGCAGCGATCGCGACCGCGTCGACCACGACGAACGCGAGGTCCTCCGTCTGGTCGTACTCGGTCCGGTGGATCAGGTCACTGTGGCGATTGAGGGTCACGATGGTTTCGAAGGTCGGACGTGGCGCCCGGATTTGATTCGAATAAATTGTACTGGTAAATAACTATTGCTATCGGGTTGCGAACGGGCTCGATGCCGGCGGCGTCCGATTCAGGGCGGCCGACGACGATCGTCCGTGGGTTGATCGCGGTACATTTATTCGGCGACTTGTCCACTAGTCGGCATGGTCGACTGGGGCGGCGTCCGGCGGATATATCGGCAGTCCATCTCCGTGTTGGCCGTGAGCCTGGTGGCGGGCATCTTCTCGGGCGCCGTGCTCGGAACCGACGGCATGGTCGAGGGGTTCCAGCGCTATCCCGGTCTGTTGCTCCTGTTGCCGGCCTTCCTCGCGACCCGGGGCAACGTCTACGGGGCGCTCGGGGCGCGCATTTCGAGCGGGCTCCACCAGGGGCTGATCGATCCCGGGTTCGGCCGGGACGAGCGGCTGGTCAACGCGGTCGTCGCCTCCTTCGTCAACGGCATCTCGATATCGGTGTTCATCGGCGTCCTCTCGTGGGCGCTCCTGCGGGGTCTCGGGCGCGAGTCGGCCGCATTGGTCGAGCTGATCGCGATCACGCTCATCTCGGGAACGTTCACCGCCGTGGTGATGATCTTCGGGCTGCTCGGGCTGATCTTCCTCGGATACACCCGCGGGATCGACCCCGACAACCTCGTCGGACCGATCGTCACCACCTTCGGCGACGTCTTCGGCGTGGTGTTCCTGTACGCCGCCATCGTCATCGTCGGGGCGGTGCTGTGAGCTCCGACGACGCCACCACGGGGACCCCCGACTCCTGGAGCGTCCGGTCGATCGTCGCGACGATGATGCCGCTTTTGATCGCGCTGTCGGTTCTCGAGATGGGGTCGGGGTTCGTCCTCGAAACCCTCGAGGAGACCTACCTCGACAACCCCGTCCTGTTGATCCTCGTTCCGGTCATGATCGGGATGGGCGGGAACCTGGGAAGCATCCTCAGCTCGCGGCTCACGACGCGACTACACCTCGGGACGCTGTCGTTCTCCCCGTACAACAGCGACCTCCGAACGAACGTCATCGCGATCCTCGCGCTCGCGGCGACGATCTTTAGCGCCCTCGGCGTCGCGGCGTACGCCATCGGCCGCCTGTTGGGCGAGCCGATGGGGCTCGGACGGTTGCTCACGATCACGCTGGTCAGCGGGATGACGCTCGCGGTGCTGGCGGTCGCCCTCTCGATCGCCGCGGCGTACGTCTCCTACCAACTGGGCCTCGACCCGGACGACACGACGATCCCCGTCGTGACCAACGTCTGTGACATCCTCGGGGTCGTCGTCCTCTCTGCGGTCTCGATCGCGGTCCTGTAGCCCGCGGGCGTGGGTCAGGCCGCCGCGAGGTCGCGGAACGTCTCCGCGGAGGTGCGGGTCCCCTTCGCGATCAGGACGTCCCCCGCCTGCAGTTCGGTGTCGGCGTCGGGGACCAGCATCCAGCCCGCCTCGGGGCGGCGGACGGCCAGCACGTTCATGCTGACGTCGGACTCGGGAACCCCGTCGACCAGCGAGATCCCCTCCAGACGGCTGCCGGCGTCGACGGTCGTGCGGACGATGATCTCGTCGCTCTCCTGTACCGCGAGTTCGACCACGGGATGAACGTCGATCTCCCGGAGGACCCCCTCCGATATCTCGAGGGCGGCGTCGCTCACCTCCTCGGTGCTGAATCCC
The DNA here is from genome assembly GCA_964454105.1 of uncultured Halobacteriales archaeon. Classification (GTDB taxonomy): domain Archaea; phylum Halobacteriota; class Halobacteria; order Halobacteriales; family Halalkalicoccaceae; genus Halalkalicoccus. The sequence goes on from CAYVQH010000020.1 coordinate 20,965, forward strand.
AGATGGAGCAGCCCCCGCAGGGAGACCGGATCGGACGCGTCGCCCGCCGCCCGGAGCGTCCAGGCCTCGAAACGCGAGCGCAGCGCGTCGACCTCGACCTCGAGGTTGTGGACCTCCTCGGCGAGTTCGACGGTGTCGAAGAGGATCGAGCCGTAGGCCAGATCGACCGCCAGTTCGCTGAGGTTCTTCATCAGAACGATCGAGTCCACCGCGCGTTCGAGGTCGGCGATCTCGGACTCGTCGGCCTCGGGCTGGACGTATTCCTCGCCGGTGAACGCCTCGTAGACCTCGTCGATCCCGACGTCCGGTCCCCGGAGCAGGGTGACGTCGTCCGCCCGGATCTCGGTATCGGGACCCGGGTTGAGGATCCACTCCGAGCCCCGTCGGATCGCGATCACGCGAACGCCGGTCTCGGACTCGAGGTTGCTGTCCATGAGGGTACGCCCGGCATACGGTGATTCGGCGATCACGGTGCCCCGGACGAGGGTCTCGACGGCCTCCGGCAGGGCGGTTCGCATCGCGCTGGGGAGACCGACCTCCTCGAGGACGACCTTCGCGATGTCGCCGGTCGCGTCGCTGATCTTCTCCGCGCCGCTGACGATCCCCAGCACGGGCGCAAGCGCCTCGGCGTCGCTCGGGTTCCGGGAGGCCATCAGCAGGCTCATCCGGGCACGCAGCCGGAGGACGTCCATCTTCTCCTCGAGGCGGAGCACCTCCTTGGCGATCGCCTCGCTGTTGAGCAACACCGCCGAGTACGAGAGGTCGATGAGCAGCTCGGAGGTGTCCTTCATCTCGACGAGCAGGTCCTTGACGCTCACCGGCTCGTACTCGACGGTGACCGAGGAACGTCCGCCGCGAAACGGGCCCATGATGGAGGTTGCCCTCGATAGCGTAAAAACCCTCGTGAGCGCGTCGTCTGGCCCGAGTTCGGTGGACGGGACGGCGATGGCCGAGACGGATCGTCGAAGGAGCGTGTCATCTACGAGTCCGCGCTGGCCCCCCATTCGACCACGCCCGCACACGGCCAGTTCGCGTCGAGCCTTATCTACTGGGTCGGTATCGGAACCCTCAGTGATCGTCCTCTCGCCACTTGTGCTCGCACTCGGTACAGACGAAGAACCGGGTCTCGCTCTCGTCGGCCGAGCGGATCTGCTGCATGTACCAGTAGGCGCGGTCGTTGCCACACTCGGGACACTGCG
>CAYVQH010000021.1:0-21583 GCA_964454105.1 uncultured Halobacteriales archaeon
AGGACGAGACCGTCGTCGTGCCCGGCAAGGTTCTCGGCAGCGGTGTGCTGCAGAAGAACGTCACTGTCGCGGCCGTCTCCTTCTCGGGGACCGCCGAGACGAAGATAGAACAGGCCGATGGCCAGGTCGTACAGCTCGAGGAGGCCATCGAACAGAACCCGGAAGGGAGCAACGTGCGGGTGATCGCATGAGCGAACATAGTGAACGAATGCGAGTACGCCGGAGCGAAGCTCCGGAGGTGATCGCATGAGCATCGCCGAGTTCGAGGCCGACCTCGTCGTCGACGCCCGCGATTGCATCCTCGGGCGCGTCGCGAGCAAGGTCGCGGAGGCAGCCATGGATGGCCAGCGCGTCGCCGTCGTGAACGCCGAATCCGCCGTGATCACCGGCAACGAGCAGGACATCATGGACGTCTATCGCAAACGGGTCGATGTCGGCGCCGAGAACGGTCCGTACTACCCCAAGCGCCCCGACGGGATCGCAAAGCGCGCGATCCGTGGGATGGTTCCGTATAAGACCACACGTGGGCGCGAGGCATTCGAGAACGTTCGCGTCTACGTCGGCAACCCCCACGACCGTGACGCGGAAGTCCTCGATGGGACGTCGCTGGATCGACTGTCGAACATCAAGTTCGTCCACTTGGGCGAAGTAAGCGAGAACCTGGGGGCAAACGTCACATGGTAACGAACACGAGCGGCAAGAAGAAGACGGCAATCGCGCGCGCCACCGTCCAGGACGGCGAGGGCCGCGTTCGCATCAACTCCCAGCCCGTCGAGCTGGTCGAACCGGAGATCGCGCGCCTGAAGATGCTCGAACCGTTCCGCATCGTCGAGGACGTCCGCGATGACGTCGACATCGAGATCGACGTCCAGGGCGGGGGCTACAACGGTCAGGCCGACGCGGTCCGGACCGCGATCGCCCGCGGGCTCGTCGAGTTCCGAAACGACGCCGAACTGCGCGACGCGTACATGGAGTTCGACCGATCGCTGTTGGTCAACGACGTCCGCCAGTCCGAGCCGAAAAAATGGGGTGGGCCCGGAGCGCGGGCACGCTACCAGAAGTCCTACCGCTAGGTGATCCACTCATGATGGTACCAGTCCGGTGTTTCACGTGTGGTAACGTCGTCGGCGAACACTGGGAGGCCTTTACGGCCCGCGTCGACGAGGGGGAGGACCCGGCCGAGGTGCTCGACGACCTCGGCGTCTCGCGCCACTGCTGTCGCCGGATGCTCGTCTCCCATACCGACCTCGTCGACGTGGTGGCTCCCTACCAATGAGCAGCCAACAGTTCAGCCGCTACGAGAAGGCCCGCATCCTCGGCGCGCGAGCGCTGCAGGTCTCCTATGGCGCGCCGGTGTTGATCGAGACCGACCAGTCGGAGCCGATCCTCATCGCGGCCGAGGAGTACGACGCGGGAGCACTGCCGTTTACCGTCCGGCGAGGTGAACGATGACGCAGATCGCCGAGATCCGGTTGCGTCGGGTCCTCGATTCCCGATCGAACGGAACCGTCGAGGCCGACGTGCTGACCGAGAGCGGCGGGTTCGGCCGTGCGGCGGCCCCCAGTGGCGCGAGCACGGGCGAGCACGAGGCGATCGAATTGGCTCCGGAAGAGGCGATCGCCGCCGCCCGCGAACGTGCGGTTCCTCGACTCGTCGGAGAGGTCTACGCGGGCGACCAGCGCTCGGTCGATGCCGCGCTCCACACCGCCGACGGCACCGAGGATTTCTCGGAGATCGGCGCGAACTCCGCCGTCGCCATCAGCATGGCCGCCGCCAAGGCCGGCGCGGACATGCTGGGCGCGCCGCTGTACCAACACCTCGGAGGAGCGTTCCGCGGGGAGAACTTCCCGATACCGTTAGGAAACGTCATCGGCGGGGGCGAACACGCCGCCGACGCGACCGACATTCAGGAGTTCCTCTCGGCACCGGTCGGCGCGCCGAGCGTGGTCGATGCGGTCTTCGCGAACGCCGCGGTCCACGCCGAAGTCCACGAGATCCTGGCAGAGCGTGGAATCCCGGCAGGCAAGGGCGACGAGGGGGCGTGGGCTCCGTCGATCGACGACGATGAAGCCTTCGACGTCATGGCCGAGGCTACCGATGCCGTCGGCGAACGGGTCGGCTTCGAGATCGGCTTTGGACTCGACGTTGCCGCCGCCGAGATGTACGAGAACGACGCCTACCAGTACAGCGATGGCGAGCGCGACACCGACGAGCAGATCGAGTACATCGCGGATCTGGTCACCGAGTACGATCTGGTGTACGTCGAGGACCCGCTCGACGAAAACGACTTCGAGGCCTTTGCCGAACTCACCGAGAAGGTGGGTGAGCAGACGCTCATCTGTGGGGACGATCTGTTCGTCACCAATACCGAACGTCTGCAGACGGGTATCGAGCAGGGTTCGGCCAACTCGATCCTGATCAAACCGAACCAGATCGGCACCCTCACCGACGCCTTCGACGCGGTCGAACTCGCGGGGCGAAACGGGCTCGACGCGGTCATCTCCCATCGCTCGGGCGAAACCGAGGACACGACGATCGCACACCTCGCCGTGGCGACCGACGCCCCGTTCATCAAGACGGGCGCGGCCGGCGGCGAGCGAACAGCCAAACTCAACGAACTCATCCGCATCGCGGAGGACGCACTATGAGCAACGATCCAGACCAAGACGGGCTCGACGCCGCCGAGGAGGAGATCGACGAGGAACCCGAACCCGAAGCGGGCGGGAACCCCGAGGTCGATCCCGACGAGGACGTCAGAGCCGAAACGAACGCACCGAACGCCGACGCCGAGGAGGCCGAGGCCGAACCAGAACCGGACGAAACCGACGAGCCCGCAGGACCGGCACTCGATGAGGACGTCATGCCCGACGAGGAGGCCGACCTGCTGATCCCCGTCGAGGAGTACCTCGGCGCGGGCGCCCACATCGGGACCCAGCAGAAGACCCAGGACATGGAGCGGTTCATCCACCGCGTGCGCACGGATGGACTGTACGTGCTGGACGTCTCCAAGACCGACCAGCGCATCCGTACTGCCGCGGACTTCCTGTCGAACTACAATCCCGAGCAGGTCCTCGTGACCTCCTCCCGGCAGTACGGGCGATTCCCCGCCGAGAAGTTCGCGGAGTCCATCGGCGCGCGCGCCCGGACGGGCCGGTTCATCCCGGGAACGCTGACCAACCCCAAGTACGACGGCTACATCGAACCCGACGTGCTGGTCGTCACCGACCCGATCGGCGACGCACAAGCCGTCACGGAGGCGATCACGGTCGGCATCCCCGTGATCGCGATGTGTGACTCGAACAACTCGACGAGCAACGTCGACCTCGTGATCCCGACGAACAACAAGGGTCGCAAGGCCCTCTCCGTCGTCTACTGGCTGCTCGCCAACGAAACCCTCGATCGACGCGGTGCCGACACCGTCTACGCGCTCGAAGACTTCGAAAGCGGCATCTAACGGTTCTTCGACTAACTGTAACTGAGCGTTTCACTGATCCGACGCAGCAACGGCTCTCCTCGGTCAGCATTCGCTTGCGATACTTGGGTAAGCGATTCGACCATACGAATGAGATGGAACCCTGGTAGAAATCGTTCGTCGGTATCTGACGTCTCCTCTAGGTTAATACGACTGGTTAAGGTAATGACGGGTCGATTAACCAACGAGTTAGGAAAATATATCGTCCAATTAACTAATATCCCTTCACTCATTTTACTCACTCGTCTGGCAGTTAGTCAGCACGGAGGGGTGGGACCTATGAATCAGGGCTACACGATATATGGAACGGAGCAGTCGATGGGAAGAAGGCGGGGATCGGCCCCGCCGGACCGAGTGGCAACGACATTGACAGATCGATCAGTCATTACTTCTCTCGGTCGCTGACGATGTCACAGTACAGTTCTGAGGAGGGAGTCTATGGAGAGGAGCACTCGAAGCCGGCAATCGGTCTGATCGCGACACGGGAAAACGAGGCCGAACTGACCAGAGCCATCCTCCAGGCGAGACGGCAGGGGTATGACGTTCTGGTGACACATGGTGAAGCCACGGAGCCGGAGTCGATCGATCTCGCTCGGATGCTCGACGCACGGATCGTCAAGCCGGATCAAATGAGCGATGATCCGGACGCGTTGGTGTCAGCACTGACGGTGACTGCACGGGCGAGCGGCTACCCGGGATTAATCTACCACTACAGCGACGGATCAACGATCGACTACACACGCAGCGAGACCGAGCTCGCTGAACAGAGCGGCTTCGCAGCCGAGGCGGTTCCGGCGAGCTCCACGCTGCAGCAGACACCGGCGATCGTCATCGGAATTCCAGCGTACAACGAGGCGCACTCGATCGCGAGCGTCGTTGAGGCGGCCAGCGAGTTCGGCGATCGCGTGATCGTCGTCGATGACGGGAGTCGTGACGACACCGCGACCGTGGCGAGCGAGGCGGGCGCGAGCGTCATCGAACATGAGTACAACCGTGGGTACGGCGCCGCACTTAAAACGCTGTTTCGGGCGGCCGATCGTCAGGACGCACAACACCTCGTGATCCTCGACGCCGACAATCAACACGATCCGAGAGACATTCCCCGACTCATTGCCGCGCAGCGTGATGCCAACGCGGAGATCGTCATCGGGAGTCGATTCGCCGACGGGGCGAGCACCGACGCACCGTCGTACCGTCGGTTCGGATTGTTCGTCGTAAACACGCTCACGAACATGAGTATCGGCGCGTTCCGTCGAAGTAGCCGCATCTCGGACACGCAAAGCGGGTTTCGCGCGTACAACCGACGTGCGATCGCGGGATTAGCCGACGATGAGGCGATCGGGAGCCAGATGAACGCGAGCACCGATATCCTCTATCACGCCCACCAGCACGGCTACGACATCGACGAGATCGGTATCAATGTCCGGTACGACGTCGAGAACGCGAGCAGTCACGATCCGCTCTCGCACGGTTACAACCTGGTGAACAACATCGCGGCGACCGTACAGAACGCCCATCCGCTGATCAGTTTAGGGATACCGGGGTTTCTGAGCCTCCTGTTGGGCATCACCGGCACGTACTGGCTCGTTGCCGACTATCTCGCGACGGGATCACCCTCCTTCGTGCTTACGACGCTGTCCGCCTTGTTTTGGGCCGTCGGATTTTTCGCCTGTATCGCCGCAGTCATCCTCCATTCGATCCGAATCTCCGAAAGGAGATAGACGCGATCGGACGGTTCCCGAAACGGTGTCGCCGATCACGTGACCTCCCGTTTCCTCGTCAATACGCGGATAAAGGATCCACTAAACGCTCGTTTTGCCCTCCTCACGGATCGTCGGTATCGTTTCCGATTCGATACATGATCATCCCATGATTGGTGTTAGGTAGGTGATAATAAAGTCGTCTTCGGTCGCTACTTCGATCGGCATGGGTGGTGCCCAAGGAGGTGGACCGGTCGACGGATTCGCGAACGTCATGTCGTTTGATCTCGAGCACTGGTATTCAGCGACTTTGATACGCGATACCGTATCCGATCCTCAAGACCGGATCGAGACCTCGGTCGAGATCGTTCTCGATGTACTGTCAGAATACGAAACGACCGCGACGTTCTTCGTCGTCGGTGAGGTGGCCCGGGCATACCCCGATCTGATCGGACGAGTTGCCGATGCAGGACACGAGATAGCGTCCCACGGTCACACCCACACCCCGCTGTTCGAGCTCACGCAGGCCTCGTTCACCGAGGAACTGGAGGCGAGTGCCGAGGCGATCGAGGCGGCGACCGGCGAATGGCCGATCGGGTTCCGGGCGCCGAACTTCTCGGTGACGCCGCAAACCCAGTGGGCGTTCGACGCACTCCACGAGACGGAGTACCGCTACGATTCCAGCGTGTTCCCGGTCGAGACCCCGATGTACGGTGTCAACGACGCACCGATTCACCCGTATTGGGTCGATCGTGACCATCCCTTCACGGACGCACGATCGGCCGATGCCGATGACCTGCTCGAGTTTCCGCTCGCCGTGGCCCATCCACGGCTTCGCATTCCGACCGCCGGCGGGTTCTATGGGCGACTGTTTCCGACATGGCTGCTCTCGTGGGGGATCAGGAACCTCAACCGGCGAGGGATCCCGGCGATGATCTACTTCCACCCGTGGGAGTTCAACCCCGACGTACGGATCGACGACCCGCCCTTCCACAAGCGGTTCGTCAGCTTCCATGGGCTCGATCGAACCCGTGAGACGCTCGAATCGTTGCTCTCCTCGCACGAGTTCACGACGTGTCGTCGATTGCGCGAGAGATATGTCCGATGAACTCACCGTTCGATCGGCAGGCATCGAGGAATGGGATCGGTTCGTCCGGGAACGTCCGGACGCGACGATCTTCCATACGCTCGGGTGGCGCCGCGCGCTTGAGTCGACCTTCGAATACTCCCCACGGTATCGGATGGTCACACGAGCCAACCGGATCGTCGCCGCGGTCCCCGGTTTCGAGGTCCCCTCGTTGATCGGCTCGACCGTCACGGTCCCGTTCGGGGAGTACGGGTTCCCGTTGATCGATGACGAGGACGAGCCGGTCCTCGGGACGCTCGCCGAGTCGATCGACCGCTTCGAAACCATGATCCTCAAGGAGACACGCTGGACCGGTACGACGGGTTACAGCGCGGCCGGGTTCGGCGGCGTCGGAACGGGGATCTGTCTCCAACTCGACGTTGATCGATCGTTCGAGACGGTCCGGAACGGATCGTTCACGAGCCGTGCTCGCCGCAACGTCCGCAAGGCTCGCGATAGTGGTCTCCGAGTGACCGAACCGGATCTCGAGGGGGCCATAGCGCCGTACTATCGGCTCTATCTCACGACGATGCGCCGGCTCGGCAGTCCCCCGTTCCCGATCGCCTTCTTCCGAGCACTTCGGCGGGAACTCGGCGACCATCTGACGCTGTTGTTGGCGTGGCAAGGGGACGACCCCGTCGCCGGTTTGCTCGCGTTCGAGTACGGCGATCGCTATCTGATCTGGGGCAACGTCTCGATGGCGGAAGCCTGGGCGACAAAGCCAAACGATCTGCTCTACGCCGAAATCATCCGACGAGCCTGCGAGGGCGATGCCACCGTCGTTGATTTCGGGCGCAACGAGCGCGGATCGACCGTTCATACGTTCAAGAAACAGTTCGGCGGCGAAGGATCGGAGTTGACGAGTCTCGTCTATCTGCCGGGGCGGACGAACGCGGCGTCGATCGAGGGCTACAAGCGCCTCGCCCCGGTGACCCGTCGGCTCGCACCGCTGATCGCGAACCGGACCGTCGGACCGTGGCTCAAATGGTGGATACACGAATGAGGACGAGAACCATGTTCGCGGCCGTGGTCGGTGCGTTCGCTGCAGTCGCATCGAACCTCTACTGGTACGACAGAACACGAACGATCCGTGAGGGACTCGCAGTGAGTAGCGCCCGCGACGAGGCGATCGTCGCGGATCGATCCGAGGCGACCCGAGCCTCCGAGGAACTATCGGCCGCCACGAGGCCTACCGGGAGGACCTCGCCGCCATGAAGAGACAACGCGACGCCGCGAAGAGCGAGGCGGGATCGCTTCGCAGTCGCTGGGCCGAGCGCTGGTGGCGGGTTCGCATGGAGGGCGTCGAGGAGCCACAAGCGATCGCGATCACCATCGAGGGCGAAGCCGCGGACGCTCGCGCGATCGCGAAGCACGCCCCGGACTACAACGAGGGTGTAACGATCGTCACGACCGAACCCGGCCACGAGTTCGTCGTAAGCGTCGGGGAGGCGATGGCCGATACGGTCGATGCCAGGGACGTCGCGGACGAACTGACGGCAGCGGCCGGCGGTGGCGCTGGCGGTTCGGCCCGTCAGGCTGCCGGGGGCGGGGCGTCGGCAACGCTCTCGGACGCCGCCACGGCGCTCGCGAAACGACTGGCCGAGCAACTGGAGTGACGACGGAAACCGAAACCCGACTCCGAATGTAATCCAATCGACACAGTTACGGCGGTGATGGCCGTGGGCATCGGTATGATCGCGGGAGAGAACGGTCGGCGATTGATGGATCGGGCGTTTCGATCCACGCTCAAGGGACAGTACCGGCCCAGCGGGGTTCGGTGCCCGATCGTCCTCTATCACGGTGTCGACGAATCGGGTGGGCCCTGGACCGTCACGCCGTCGCGGTTTCGCCGGCAGATCGAGTGGCTCTCGGGAGCGTTCGAACTCCTCACCGTGAGCGAGGCGGTCGAACGATGGAGACGGGATTCCCTTCCGCGGAAGCCGGCCGTCGTGACCTTCGACGACGGGCTCCGATCGACCGTCGAGACGGCGCTGCCGATCCTCGATACCCACGACGTGAAGGCGACCCACTACGTCGTTCCTGGGTTGCTTGGCGAACGGTTCGAGGGGTCGCCTGTCATGACCCGTGACGACGTCGTCGACCTCGGGACTCGTGGCCACGAGGTCGGAGCACACACCGTGACCCATCCGGATCTGACGGCGGTCGACCGGGAGACCGCCCGCCAAGAGATCGTCGAATCACGGGAGTCCATCGGAGCGATCACGGGCGAGAAACCGCGCAGTTTCGCCTATCCCTACGGTGCGTTCGATCGGGACATCGCCCGCTTAGTCCGGGAGGCGGGGTATGAGAGTGCGACCACGGTGATCGGCTCGGACGTCGTCGACTTCGATGCACCGATGGCCCTCCCGCGGATCACGGTCATGCGCGAACACGACCGCAGGGCCGTCGAGGACATGGTCGACGGGGACCGACGGTGGCAGCGCCTGATCAGGGACGTGGCTCCGTCCCGATGAGTCGCGGGGCGAATCGTGCCGACCCGACACCCTGACGTGTACCCGGTGATAGCCGGTGATGCGATTTGACGTTCGGGGATCGGTTCGTCTCCGGTCCCCGTCCGACCCATCGTTCTCTTCCGTTCTCCTCGGTTTCGGTCGAAACTCCCGCCGACAGACCGTTCGGGGGGTTTATGTATGTGAACCTATATCTCTGTTCTAATGGGGAGTGCTATTGACGCCGCGGATCCGGGATCCGCCGAGCGAACGGGGATCTTCGATCGGATCGCGGCGTTCTACGAGTACCAGGGAATCCCATCCACGGCGGAGACGTACATGGTCCTCGACACGGGTGGCTACAACACGTACGTGTTTCGTCCGGAGTCCCAAGCGATCGAATGGCTCGTCGATCGAATCGCCGGCGACGACTGGAAGAGCCGTCTCGGGGTCACGGCGCTCGAAGCTACCGCTGCGGTTCCATGGTTGCTGACGTTCGTCCCCATGGTACGCTCGGAGCCCGTCACCGTCGCCACCGAGGATCCGTTCGACGTCGCGGTCGTCGGCGATCGGATCACGCTGTTGCAGTTGGACAGTCGACAGGTGTCCACCATCGCCATCAACGATCCGGAGAAACTCCGGCGGGAGATCGATCGTCGACAACGACTCCCGAACTCCATCAACACGCCGCCGGTGATCGAACACGACGTCGAGTACCCGTATATCGTCAAGCGGTATCTCGATGGACGGGAGCTCACCGATCCGGTTGCGGAGTGGAAGCTGTTGCTCGATGCACTCAACCAGCTCACCCCTCTCTACGAGAGCGATCGCCGGCGCGTCGCGACCGCAGACGTCGTTCGGGAACTCGAGGGGACGTTGGCGGCCGAGGACGAACTGGACGGAGTCGCGCGTTCGGGGCTGGAACTCCTCAACGGGCTCGATCTGCCCCCGACTCTCTATCGGGGTCCGGTCCACGGCGACCTCCACGCGGGGAATCTCTTCGTGAACGACGCGGTATACGTCCTCGATTGGGAGGACGTGCGGACTGACTACCTCCTCGATGACTTCTTCAGACCGTTCGTCATCCATCAGTACGACGTCCCGCTCCACCGGTTGTTCGTCCAGATGATGGACGGACGAGGGGAGGGAGGCCGCATCATGGCCGATTACGCCCGGGACATCGGACCGCTCGCGTACGGCGACTCGGAGCCGTACTCCGGACTTCCGCTGTTCTACCTCCTCTCTCTGCTCGCCGACGGCGGCGAGAACGGCTCGCTTCGCCCGCCGTGTCGTGAACTCCTCTCCGGCGTCGTCTCGGAATATACCGGACGTGGCTCGCCTCGTATGCGACCCATATCGAACTCGGTCGGGCTCTGGGACGGTTCCACGGTTCCGCATCGATAAAATCACTCGATGCATACCTGTATTCTAACTGAGAGTATATAACGTCGGGCGTAGTAGGGTTCGACGAATGGATCTGTCCCGTTCAGCGCTGAAGGTCTTCCTCGCGAAGGGCGGCAATGCGGTCGTCTTCTTCGCCGGCATCACGATCTTCGCCCGCGAGTTGGGGGCCAGCCGTATCGGGGTCTTCTTTCTCTTCCAGACGGTGCTCGGATTGACGACGATCATCGCCGACGTCGGAGTACGGGGTGCGCTCGAAAAGCGCCTGAGCGAGGGTCAACGGGCCGATACGATGCTCGCGACCGCGATGGCGATCAAACTCCTCACCGTCTCCGGAGCGATCGCGGTGATCCTCCTGGCCCGGCCGTACCTCAACCAGTACCTCGGCGGCGAGTACACGGTGTTGCTCGTCGTTGCCCTCGTCGTTCAGGAGTTCGCCGACCTGTTCATCCAGGCGGTCCGGGGCGAGCTCCGCGTCGGGGAGACCGCCATCATCGAGTTCGCCCGTGAGGCGGTGTGGGTCACGAGCGGACTGCTGTTGGTGTCGACCGGGTACGGGGTCGTCGGGTTGATGTACGGCCTCATTCTGGGCTCGGCGACGGCCGCCTGTTGGGCGTTTTTCAAACTGGAGACGACGGTCGGCCGGCCGGCGGAGCTGTCGGCGTGGTCGCTGTACGACTACGCGAAGTACTACTTCCTCTCGTCGGTGAGCGGCAAGGTCTACCAGTGGATGGACGTGGCGATCATCGGGCTGTTTCTGACGTATGCGGACGTCGGGGCCTACGAGGTCGCCTGGGAGGTGACGCTGCTGGTGTTGCTCGTCAGCAAGACGCTCTCGATCACGCTGTTCCCCCAGATGAGCCAGTGGAGCTCCGAGGCCGCGGTCTCGCGGATCGAGGCGGTCGTCCCCAACGCGCTCGGGGTCGCGCTGTTTCTCTCGATTCCCGCGTTCGTCGGGGTGTTCGTGTTGAACTACGAGGTCCTTCAGGTCGTCTTCGGATCGGAGTACACCGTCGCCGCCGGCGTTCTTGTGGTGTTGATGGCCGAGAAGGTCTTCCAGTCTGCAAACGACGTACTGGGAAGCACGCTTCGGGGCATCGACCGGGTTGACCTCGTCGCGCGGGCGGTCGTGGTGACGATCGCGATCAACCTCGTGCTCAACGTCGTGCTCGTGCTCTCGATCGGACTGCTGGGAGCGGCACTCGCGACGACGAGCGCCGCGATCGTTCAGACCGTCCTCAACGCCCGCTATCTCTCCCAGAACATCACCCTGCGAATACCCTATCGACTCATCGCGTGGTGTTTCGTCAGCGCGGCGGCGATGGGGCTGGTCGTCTCCGGGGTACGTGCGGCCCTTCCCTTCGAGGGGATCGTCCTGCTCGCGATCTGTATCGGGGCCGGTGTGGCGAGCTATCTGCTGTTTTCGGTCATCGTCCCGTCGCTCCGTCGGGAGGTCGTCATGCCGGGCGTCCGGGTGCTCGTCTCGATGGTCCGGCCGGCCTGACGGTCCGTATGATGTTGTTTCCGTTATAGTTATACGTATCTGACCGGTTCCTACGGATATGAGATTCGGGAGGGGATCGATGCGACGGTCGGAGTCGGGATCGTCCGAAGACGGATCCTCGTCCCACGAGATCCGTCTTCGCTGGCGGTCGATCGCCGTGTCGATCGGCTGTCTCCTCGTCGCGTTCTGGGCCAGCGTCGGCGCTACCGCCTCTGCCATCGGGACGTCCCTGTTGCAGGCGGTCTTCGGCGTTGTGCTGTTGACGCTCGCCCCGGGGTTCGTGCTCCTGTTGTTGATCGACAACCGCATCGACCGTCCCGGGGAGTTGCTCCTGTACGTCGTCGGGTTCAGCCTGGTGTTTCTGGCCGGTGCGAGCGTCGTGACGAGCCTCCTCTATCCTGCGATCGGGGTGTCCGACCCCATTTCCCTTCTCCCGACCGCCCTCACGGTCAGCGGGGCGGTCGCCGGGCTGACGGTCGTCTCGTACCGGCGCGGCCGGAGCCTCGTCCTTCGGGTCCCGTCGCTCACAGCCCGGGACGCCGCAATCGGCGGATTGTTGCTCTGTTTGCCGGCGATCTCCGCACTCGCAGCCCACCGTATGAACGCGGCCGGAAGCAACCTACTGATGTATGCGTTCCTTCTTCTGGTGGCAGTTCTCGTACTCGTCTCGATCAGGGCGGTTCCGCCCAAGCTCTACCCGCTCGCAGTGTTCACCGTCGCCGCGGGGATCGTCTTCCACCGCAATCTGATCACTGGGATGGTCGTCGGCTCGGACATTCAGGTGAACCACTTCTTCGTCGAACTGATGCTCGAAACGGGAGCATGGGGGCCAGCGATGGGCGACGTCTACTCCTCGATCCCGGTCGTCGGAGCGGTTCCGGCGGTCTACTCGGTGGTGACCGGCATCAGTACCGCGCTGGTCTTCAAGATGCTCTACTCGCTGCTGTTCGCGTTGGTCCCGGTCGCCATCTACTACACTTTCGAGGACGTCTTCGGAAAGAACGCGGCCTTCGTCGGGGCGTATTTCTTCGTCTTTTACTTCCGGACGTTCAACGGCACGCCGGGCAAGACGCGCATCGCCCAGCTGTTCATGATACTGGTGATCCTCACGATGCTTACCGACCGGGACCGGCTCCCGGGCAAGGAGTGGGTGGGAGCCGTCTTCGGGATGGGAATGGTTCTTTCGCACTACACCACGACGTACATCTTCGTCATCTCACTTGCGGTCGCCTACGTCCTAGGCCGGGTCTATCGGGCGTACTCGGGCGAGGACGTCGGGCTTCGAATCGCCGGGGTTTACGCGATCGCGTTCGGGGGTGCGGCGGTCGCCTGGTACGCCGCCACGACGCCGGGAATGCTCCAGAACGTGGCCGGCGTCCTCGCGGACATCCCGACCCAGATCTACGCGGCCCTCTCGGGTGAGAACATCCACCGTTCGGGGGCGAGCGCCGTCGAATCACAGTCCGGAATCGCCTACATGACCACGGTGTTGCTTCATATGGTGCTCATGGCATTCGCGGGGATCGGCGTCCTCTCACAAGTGCTCGTGCGGCTGTTCTCGACCGACCGGCGACGCTCGACCAAGGCGATCAGACTGGCGGCTCTGGCGATCCCCATGTTGATGTTCCTGGGGGCGTCGTACTTCGTCAGCGGCAACCTCGGAGCCGACCGCATGTATCAGATCGTCCTCACCGTGCTCGCAGCCTTCATGCCAGTGGGCTATCTCGCGCTCACGGGGCTGATCAACGTCGTCCGCGACGTCGACGTCCCGGTTTGGCGACCGATTCTCGCGGCCCTGGCCGTCCTCATGCTGCTCAACACCGGCGTCGCCTACAACGCGATCGGGGAGCCGGTCACCTCCGACATCTCGCTCGATTCGGACACCCACTCGCTTGCCTATACGAACGCGGAGATCGACGGCGGGGAGTGGATCGACCGGACCAGCACCGCCGGACCGGTGATATATACCGACAGCTACACCGGCGAGATGTTCCGGTCGATCTTCCCGGAGAGCTACTCGAACGCCAGCGTGAGACAGGTGAAGGTCGACTGGAAACCCGGCATCGAGTTCTCCGAGGGGTATGTCTACGTTCGCGATCGAGCCGTCGTCGAGGCCGAGGAGTACGAGGGCGATCTCCCGCAGTACTATCTCTCTGAGTCGGAACGGGCGGCCATCGGGCGGTCGACGAACAAGGTGTACACCAGCGGCGAAGCCGACGTGTTCCGATACGACGGGCCGGGCAGCCAGCAGTTCGGACGGGAGAACGCCTGAACTCGCGCTACGCGATCCGGTACATCCCCTGACGCGCTTTCATCCAGAGGCTGTTGTCGTCGACGTTCTCGACGGGCTGGTAGGTGAAATACCGGTCTGCGGTCGGCGTCCCGTCGACGCCCGCCGCCTCCACGACTCCGGTCAGTCCCTCATTCTCGAAGTAACGATCGGCGTTGGGGCCGATAACGGACCGATAGAAGGTGCCGATGTTCGACCCTCCGACCGCCGTGCTGCCGGTCTCGTCCGGCGAGTAGCCCTCGATCTGATTGTACGCGATGAAGCTGTTGACCAGTTCCGAGCCGACGTCGAGCGTGATCCCCTCGGCCCCCGGGGCGACCTGTATGAGGTTCTGTGAGACGATCGAGCGTTCGCTGGCCGTTATCTCGACGCCCGCTCGGCTGGAGTTGCCCTCGATACGGTTGTTCACGAGACGCACCGCGGGGGCATCGATCCGGATCCCCACCGTCGAGTCCGACGCTGGAAAGGTGTAGGTGTGGTTCAACGAGACGATCGCACTCTCCTCCCGGAGGGAGATCTCGGTGTCGAACCCCGCGACGATGTTGTTTATCACCTTCGCGTCGTTCATGTTCTCGATTCGGATCCCGACGCTCTCGCCGTCCGCGCCGGTCGTCGAGATGACGCGATTGAAGTTGATCCGAGGTTCGGTGCTTCGCTCATCCGGGGAACAGTTGATCCCGTAGCGCGTCGCGAACAGGTCCGTGTGTGAGACCCGCCCCGAGAAGCCGTTCATCGCGATCGCATCACCGCCCTCGCCGGTGTTGACGAGTGCGAGACCGCCCACTTGGACGTCGTTTTCCGCCAGTTCCAGCAGCGGTCCCTCGTCCTCGGCGCGAAGACCGTCGCCACCGATGGCATCGAGCGACTGCCGGTAGATGCCGTCCCCACAGAGGATCGTGTTCTGCGGGATGGTGATCGGAGTCGCCCCGGTGACGTCGATCTCGCCGGCGACCCGCACGATCGACTCGTCCTCGAGCGCCTGTTGAAGGTCCGACGCCGAGGCACCGGCGCCTTCCTCGTTCTCATCCTCGCCCTCGCCAACGATCGTCCCGCCGCCTGAGCCGTCCCTGCCGACCAGCGTCGAGATGCCGTAGCCGGCGACGCCGCCGGCAGCCATCGCCATGGCCTCCCGTCGGGAGACGCCTTCATCGATCAAGTCGGGGACCCGCCCCGAAACGCGCTCGTTCATCAGTTCGGTCAGCCGTTCGTCAACCCGGCGATCGACGAGTCGCTCCAACTGTTCGGGCGTCGTCCCCCCCTCTCTCTCCATGCGGTGGCCTTCGTTCCGCTCCGGTAAATATATTGCCTAATTGATAGCAACTCGCTCGGTGGGGGATGATGGACGATCCGGTGTACCGGTCCCATCACGTCGTGTGGTCCCGATACCCACTCAACGTCCCGAATCAGCGACTCTATACGTGAAATAATAGCTGATGAATTAATGGATCGAAGCGTCGTAGAAACTGTCATGTTTATATCAGTTGCCGCGGTAGTTCGTGACGATGCAAGACACCGCCGAAGAGCACGTCGGTTCGTCCTCGCTTCGGCAGATCCCTGCCGATCTGGTCGCCGTCGGACTGTGCGTGCTGGTCGTGTCACTGACGGCGCTCCCGGCGGTTGAGGGGACGCCCTTTCGAACCGTGATCCGGGCGCTGTTCGTGGGATTCGTGCCGGGGTATGCCCTCATCGCCGCGCTGTTTCCGCATACTGCGGCCGGTTCGGACGCGGAGACGGGCCGGTTGCGGATCGGCCGCCTCGAACGGGGCGCTCTCTCGATTGCCGTGAGTTGCGGTCTCCTGACGCTGGCCGTAAGGGGGCTGCCCACGATCCCCCTCAACGGACCTACGGTGGTCGGGACCCTCAGTGCGCTGACGATCGTCCTCGGGGCCATCGGAGCGGTCCGCCGGCTCGCCCTTCCGTGCGCAGAACGGTTCGGCCGCCCGGCCGCAGCGTGGCTCGGCGTCCTCGGTTCCCTCCGATCGGCACGCTCCGGTGGGGGGCTGCTCTCGACGATCGCGATCGGTTTGGTGGTACTGTTCGTCCTCAGCAGCGTCGCGTACGCGATGGTCCCGGTACAGCAGAACGGCTACACCGAACTGTACCTCCTCCAGAGCGGGGGCGGCGAACCGGTCTCAGAGGAGTACCCCGACGAACTCACGGTCGGCGAGGAGCAGCCCTTGATCGTCGGGATCGGGAACGAGGAGGGGGCGACGACCACTTACACCGTCGTCGTGCAGCTACAGGAGGTCGAGACCGACGGTTCGGAGACGAGCGTCCAATCGGCGAGCGAACTCGATCGGTTCGAGGTGACGCTCGAGGACGGCGAGACCGTCGAGGACGAGCGCGCCGTGGTCACCGACCGAACCGGCGAGAACCTGCGGTTGACCTATCTGCTTTACATCGGGGAGCCCCCGGACTCGCCCGACGGGAGCGAGGCCTACCGCAGTACCTACGTTTGGGTCGACGTCGTCGAATCCGGAGGATGACCGTCGACCGGGGTCACAATAATGAAGTACACGCATAGTGACAGTACGGGCATGCCGAGGACGGATCCGGACACGACGGTCTCAGTGGTCATCCCGTACAGTCCGGAGCACACGCCCGAGCGGATGTTGGAGGAGGCGGAGCGATCGGTCGACGAACAGGCCGTTCCGACGGAGACGATCGTCGTCGAGGACCCCGACGGGAGCGGGCCGGCGGCGACGCGCAATCGCGGCATCGAGCGTGCCGAGACGCGGTACGTCGCCTTTCTCGACGCCGACGACCTATGGAAGCCGGACAAACTCGAACGCCAACTCGCACGCATGGAGCGCACGGGTGCGGGCCTCTGTCTCGACGGTGATCCCGCGATGTCGCGCGACGACTTCTTCTACGAACTGTTCGTCGGCGACCTCAACGAGGTGATGTCCTCGATCGTCCTCGACACCGAGCAGGTCGACGTGCGCTTCGAGGAGGATCTCGGCCGGTGGGAGGACCATCTGTTCGCGCTCGAGGCCGCACGGGCGGGCGTGTGTCTCTGTCCTGAGACGTTCACCGTCCGGTACCACGAGACCAGCATGTCCGCCGATCGGATCGACGCGACCCATTATCTGACCGAGGGCAAGAAGTACGTCTCCTACGTCACTGACCGCGTCCCGGAGGCCAGACCGTTCACACACGTCTTCTACCGGCAGATGTACTTCGCGACGGGCTACTATCTCCACGGGGACGGGGAGTACCGACACGCCATGGAGTACTTCGTGCGCTCGCTCCAGATCGGCATCTCCCCGCTTCCGGTCGTCGGCCTGCTCGGCAGTACCGTGTTCTATCTAGCTTTCGACGTGTTTATCGGGCGGATCTGGGGATCGAACTCGGCTCGAAACCGCACACCGGAACGATGAATCCCGCCATGGAAGGGATCAATTAATCCGATTCATGTCCTGAATTGGTCAGCAGATTATAATATATGGGCCACGTAGTTCCGCCGATGGAAATAGCGTACGTTCTCTCACAGAACAGCGGCGGGCTTCCCCATTATGCCGCCCAGCTCGCCAACGCCGTCGCCAAACACGTCGACGTGACGGTTCTCAAAGCCGAGGAGACGACCGCAGACGACGTGTTCTCCGAGGACGTTCGGGTGCTCAACGCGTTCGAATCGATGAACATCTCGCTGCCGGAACTGCGCAAGTTCAACTTCGACGTCCGGCGCAACCTGAAGGCGCTCGCCTCCTATCGGAATCTGCGATTGATCCACACGGTCGACCCGGACGTCGTTCACGATCCGACCGGCCTCTTCCCCCAGGTGAAGTTCTTCGCGAAGCGCTATCGGCTCGACGAGCGATATCCGTTCGTGGTGACACACCACGAGGTGCCGGTCGAGCGGGTCCCGCTCTCGCGCCCCCCGGACGCCCTCGAAGGGATCGTCGACGCGCTGATCCCGGACCTCGACATTCGACACTCGGTCGTCCACACCGAGAACCAGCGAGCGGTCCTTCGAAACCGCGTTCCCGACCCGGAGTCGGTGTCGGTCATTCCACACGGGGTCAACGACATGTTCGGCAACTACGACTACGAGGAGCGTCCCGAGGAACCACACACGGTGTTGTTCTTCGGACACATCATCCCCGCGAAGGGGATCGATACGCTGGTGAAGGCGATCCCGCTCGTCCGCGAGCAGGTGCCCGACGTGACCCTCGTCATCGCCGGCAACGGCCGACTCGGAAAACGCTCGCGTGAGATCATCGACCGCCATCCTGAGAACTTCGAGGTTCACGACCACTTCATCCCGAACGATCGGGTCGGGGAGTTCTTCTCGCGGGCCGCACTCGTCGCCGTACCCTACAGACGCCAGAACGGCGGGACGAAGGGACACAGCGGCACGCTCGCGACCGCCTTCTCGTTCGGCAAGCCCGTCGTCGCATCGACGGCGGGGGAGTTCTCGAAACTCGTGGGGGAGGCGGGCTGTGGCGAGGTCGTTCCGCCAGAGGACCCGGAGGCGCTCGCCGACGCGATCGCGAACCTGCTCGAAGACCCCGAGAAACGGGCCCGAATGAGCGAACAGAGCACGAGACAGGCCGAGCGGCTCTCGTGGGACACGATCGCCGAGCGGTATCTCGACCTCTACGAGTCGATCCTCGACGGGCGCTGATCAGAGGCTGATGTTGCGCCGGATCGGCGGGCCGATCAGCTCCGTGACCTTCAGCGGCAGGCGCTCCCAGACGCCCTTGAGGCGGTCGTACTTCTCGTCGTCGGGGTTCGGGAGATCGGTCGACTCGTCGGGGAAGTAGTGATAGTCGTCGAACCACACCTTCTCGCCGCTCCAGCTCTTTTTGAAGTTATAGACGCCGGTCCCCTCGCGTGTTCGTCCGAGCGTGTACGTACCGTAGCCCGCCTCGCAGGCGCGCTCGATGCCGTTCCACAGCAGGAAGCTTCCGCCCTGCAGGTCGCGGTACTCGTAGTCAGTGATCCCGCCCCAGTCGAAACAGCGATCCCCGTACTGGAACCGGATCTGACCGTTGATCAGTCGGCCGTCCGTGAGCGCGAGTTCGACCACCATGTGCTCGCCGAGGTCCTCCCAGAGGCGAGTGAAGAACGAGAACGAGTGGGGTGGACTACCGAAATCCCGCATGTTCTCCAGATACAGGTCGTAGTACCGCCGTAGATCCGTCTTCGAGGTCGCCCGTCGGTACTCGACACCGTTCTTCTCCGCCTTGCGGACGTGGGTGCGGTTCGACCCGTCGAGCGCGTCCCAAGCGTCGTCGGGATCGCCCGTCAACGGGATCTCGAAGGTGACGAAGCGGTTCTCCCTCTCGAAGCCGGGCGGATCGCCGAGGTCCCGTCCTCTGAGGCTGACGAGATCGACGTCGAGTTCGTCGGCGAGGTCCCGAACCGGTTCGAGCAGGAGGTGAACGGCCTCCTCGGGGGCGTCCCGGGCGCTCACGACCGAGCCGTACGCACTATATGGCATCGAGACGAGTTGATCGCCAAACAGGTGACTTTTCATGTAGACGAGAGGTAAGCAGGCGAGCAACTCCCCGTCCTCCTCGACCCCGAGGAAGTACGTCCGGTGGCCACACGCCTCACACAGTTTGCCCCAGGCCCAACTGTCGAACACCGGCCCGTCGTTTCCCTCCACGAACCGCTCCCATCGATCCCCATCTGTCACTCGAACGACCTTCATCGTGTTTGGAATCCAATGTCTTCATATAAATATGCTGTCGTTGTCGTTGCTCGCAGCCGGTCGTCCGTCAGACCAGCGTCCGAAGCCCGTCCTCGAGCGTGATCGTCGGCTCGTAGCCGAGTCGCCCGCGAGCCTTCTCGATCTCCGCACGGCTCCGCTCGATGTCTCCGGCCCGACCCTCCGTGTGGACGATCTCCGAGTCCGACCCGGTGACGCTTTTGATCGTGCGGGCGAGTTCCTCGATCGTGACGGTTTCGCCGGTGCCGACGTTGTAGGCCTCGCCGACGTGGTCGGTCTCCATCGCGAGCACGTTCGCCTGCACGACGTCGTCGACGTGGACGAAATCGCGCGTCTGGGTGCCGTCACCGTGGACCGTGATCGGCTCGTCGTTGCGTGCCTGTTCGAGGAAGGTGCTGATGACGCCGCTGTAGTCGCCGGCCGTCTGGCGCGGACCGTAGACGTTGAAGTACCTGAGCGCGACCGTCGGCAGGTCGTAGAGATCGTTGTACACCTGCGCGTACCGGTCGACGCTCATCTTCTCGATCCCGTAGGGTGATTCGGGCGCCAGTGATGCCGATTCGGAAATCGGCACCGATCCGGGCTGGCCGTAGATCGCGGCGCTCGAAGCGAGCACACACCGGGCGTCGTTTCGGCGTGCCACCTCCAGAAGCGAGAGGGTCGCGTCGACGTTGACTTCGTGGCTGTATTCGGGATCCTGGATCGAACGGTCGACGCTGACGCTCGCGGCCTCGTGGAAGACCACGTCGGCGTCGTTCGCGGCCTCCTCGAGGCGGCGCTCGTCGCGGACGTCCCCCTCGACGACGGTCGCGGAGGGATGGACGTTCGACCGGCGGCCGCTGGAGAAGTCGTCGAGGACGGTCAGTTCGTGGTCGGGCGCGAGCGCGTCGATCAGATGGCTTCCGATGAACCCAGCCCCACCGGTGACGAGTACGTTCACGATCGAACCCCACCGTCAACGGACAAAAAACTACCGAACATTGACATCTAGTGGAAGCCGTGATGAGGAACGATCGAACCTGTACGTATAAGCGGCGTCGTTGACCACAGTTTCCCATGACCATCGCAAGCGCGCCGGGGAAGGTGTATCTCTTCGGCGAACACGCCGTCGTCTACGGCGAGCCCGCGGTTCCGTGTGCGATCTCCCGCCGGGCGACGGTCACCGCCGACCGACGCGGGGACGGGCGGTTTCGCGTCCACGCGGAGGACCTCTCGTTGGACGGTTTCACCGTCGAGTACAGCGGCGAGACGGACGCGACGCCGGACGTCGACGTCGCTCCGGACCTTGTACGGGCGGCGATGGGATACGTCGACGCCGCCGTCTCGCAGGCCCGCGATGCGGCGGACGTCCCCGACGCGGGGTTCGACATCACGGTCGAGAGCGAGATCCCGCTGGGGGCCGGACTCGGTTCGTCGGCGGCCGTGGTGGTCGCCGGAATCGACGCTGCGACCCGCGAGCTGGGCGTCGAACTCGACCCCGTGGAGATCGCAGACCGGGCCTACCGCGCCGAACACGAGGTTCAGGAGGGACAGGCCTCCCGGGCCGACACGTTCTGTTCGGCGATGGGCGGCGCGGTGCGGGTCGAGGGCGAGGACTGTCGGACGATCGAGGCACCGGACCTCCCGTTCGTCATCGGCTTCGACGGCGGAGCCGGCGACACGGGTGCGCTCGTCTCGGGCGTCCGGGAGCTACGCGAGCGCTACTCGTTCGCGGCAAGCACGGTGGGGACGATCGGGGACATCGTCAGACAGGGTGAACGCGCGCTCGCGGACGGCGATGTCGATGAACTAGGCACGCTGATGGACTTCAACCACGGCCTGCTGTCGGCGCTTGGCGTCTCCTCGCGCTCGCTCGACCGGATGGTCTGGGCGGCCCGCGACGCCGGCGCCCACGGCGCGAAGCTCACCGGCGCGGGCGGCGGGGGCTGTATCGTCGCTCTCGATCCGACCGAGGAGACAGAAA
>CAYVQH010000022.1:0-20683 GCA_964454105.1 uncultured Halobacteriales archaeon
TACTCCTCGTCGGGCGATCACATGCTGATGGCCGAGATCCGCGCGACCGACGGCACCGAGGTCGGCGAGATCATCAGCGAGCACATCCTCTCGGTCGACGGCGTGACCGCCGCCCATCCCTCCTTCCTCCAAGAACGGCTGAAGTAGTTTTACGGGCCCGGTCCCTACGACCCGACATGGGAACCTACGAACGGGAGGTCTACGTAGACGCCTCCCTGGAGGACGTCTGGGAGTTTCACTCACGAATCGAGGGACTGGAAGCGCTCACGCCAGGCTGGATGGGCCTTTCCATCGAGCGGGTTCGGGGTCCCGACGGCGATCCGAACCCCGAGGAACTCCGGCCGGGAACGGAGATTGACATGACGTTGCGTCCACTCTGTGGGCCGGCCGAGTCCTGGACCTCGGTGATCGCCGAACGGGCCGAAAGCAACGAGCGTGCGCTGTTCAAGGACGAGATGCGAAACGGTCCGTTCGCCCGGTGGACGCACGTCCACCAGTTCCACCGGGAGGGGGCGGGTACGCGGATCCGCGATACCGTTCACTACGAACTCCCGGGTGGCGAACTCGGCCGCGCGGCGTCGCCGTTCGCGGTGATCGGGTTCGAACCCATGTTCCGGTATCGCCACCGCAAAACCAAGGAACTGCTCGACGGTTAGCGCCGTTCGACGTCGAGGATCCCCTCGGCGGTCGTACCGCGCCGGACGTACCGCTTCGGGTCGCGTTCGACCGCGAACACGGCGAGGCGAACCACGAGACGACCCGAGGGGAGCGAGGCGCGCAGCACGGGCCCAGTCCCGGTGATCACCACGTACGGCGGGGCGGCGACGGGCGGTGCAGGTAGCGACCGGCCGAGGGATTCGACGGCGTCGACGAGCATCGCCGGATATCGATCCGTGAGACCCGCCTCGACGAGCGCCTCCGAAAGCGGTCGGACGACCGCGGCACGCTCTCCTGGCGGCTCCCGCCAGCCGTCGGCGACCGCGTCCGCACGGTCGATCGTCGCCATGAGGAGCTCCCCGTGGGTCGAAAGCAGGCGTTCGCGAACGGGCTCCGTTCCAGTCACGACCGCGGATCGGCCCCACGCAGCGTAATCGTAGCGGTTTCACAACCGGTAAGCGCCGGACCGACGGACGATTCCGCGTGGACACACGGGTCTCGCCGCCGGCCGCGCTCGCCCTCTCGGTCCTCGCGATCAGCACGAGCGCGATCCTCGTGCGCTGGAGCAGTGCCCCGAGCGCCGTCATCGCGTTCTATCGGGTGCTCTTCACTGCGCTGTTGCTCGCGCCAATCACCCTCGTCCGCCACCGGGCCGACTTTCGGGCGCTGTCGGTGCGGGACGGCCTCGTCGCGACGGCAACGGGCGCGGCGCTCGCGATCCACTTCACGACGTGGTTCGAGAGCCTGCAGTGGACGAGCGTCGCCGCGAGCACCACCCTGGTCCAGACACAGCCGGTCTTCGTCGCCGTCGGCGCGTACTTCCTCCTGAATGAACGGCTCACCGCCCGCACGGTCGGTGGGATCCTGCTGGCGGTCGCGGGCGCGGCGGTGATGTCGGTGGGCGATCTCCTCTCGGGAGCGGCGGTGGCAGGCACCGCCCTCTACGGCAACGTGCTCGCCTTGATCGGGGGCGTGACGGCCGCCGGCTACGTGCTCGCCGGACGCTCGCTACGCCAGCGGATCGCCCTGCTACCCTACGTGAGCCTGGTGTACGGTGCTTGTACGGTCACGCTGCTGGCCGTCGTACTGGCCGGCGGCGATCCGGTCGTCGACTACCCGGCCCGCGAGTGGGCCCTCTTCCTCGCGATGGCGGTGGGGCCGGGCGTGTTCGGTCATACGGTGGTCAACTGGGCGCTCGCGCACCTGGATTCGAGCGTCGTGAGCGTCTCGCTTCTGGGCGAGCCGGTCGGCGCGACGGTGCTCGCGCTCGTGTTGCTCGCGGAGGTGCCCGGACCGGCAACGGTGCTCGGCGGGACGGTCGTCCTCGCGGGAATCGCTCTCACGGCCCGTTCCCAACGCTCGGGGGTTTAAAACGGGGCCCATTCGCCGGGCGTCGGATCGAGGCCCTTAATGCGCGCCTCACGCCGTCCCTGCTCGCGGGTCTCGATGACGCCGTCGAACGGATCGAGGACGCTGCTCACCGTCTGCTCGTCGTGCATCGTCGGGTCGAACGTCGCGAAACAGAGCCAGCCGGCGGCCTCGACCTGTCCGGTCAGGACCTGTAGGAACCGATAGACCGACCGCAGTTCGGACTGCATCAGAAGCGGTGATATCGAGTGAAGGCCGACGCGGACGTCGGAGTCGCTGTGATCCTCGATGAGGGCGGTGAAGGCGGTGCCGATCCGGGTCAGGTTTCCCGGACCGGGGACGTAGCGAGTCGCCTTCGAATCGGTCGTTTCGAGCCCGCGGGCGTGGCTGACACAGTCGATGATCGAGAGCCGCCCCTGTGGCGACGACGCCCCGTGGTCCTCCCGGAGCGTCGTTGCGCTGGTACTCGTCGTGATCGCGATGGCATCGCCCCCCGAGAGCAACCGAACGAGCAGGTCGTATTTTCCGGTCATGGGTGGGCCGGAAACGAGAAGGGACGATCCATCAGACACCGAGTCGATCACCTCCCTTACTTCCGTCTGATAGCTCATACCGGCAGGAGGGTTACCAGGGACATATATTCTGCTTATAATAGTAAATATATATCACTTATCTTGTTCAACGAATACGGTTAAGTCAGTGAAGCAAGAGGCTGGCGGTATGGGCGATCTCACGAGGACGGGGATCGAGGGCCTCGATTCGATCCTCAACGGCGGGTTGGTAACCGAATCAACGGTGCTGGTGAGCGGAAACCCCGGCACCGGGAAGTCGATCCTGGGGATTCAGTACCTCTATAACGGGGTCAAACGGTTCGACGAGACGGGCATCTACCTCACGTTCGAGGAGGACGCGACCGACGTCAGGGAGGCCGCGGAATCCCTCGGATTCGACGACTGGGGCCAGCTGGTCGAGAACGGTGAGATCGCGGTCTACGACAAGAGCCTCCTTCTCCGTGAGGAGGACTTCTCGACGACCCTCGACGAGTTGCTCTCGGAGTTCGAACGGACCGACTACGACCGACTCGTGCTCGACTCGTTGACGATGCTCTCGCTGTTCTTCGAGAGCGAATACGAACAGCGGACCTACTTGCTCAAGTTCTCCGACATCCTCAAGAAGAAGGGGCTCACGGCCCTGTTCATCAACGAACAGGGCACCCGCTTTCCCGACGCCGAGGTCGGTCTGGAGCACTTTCTCACCGACGGCAACATCTACCTGATTCAGACGCCGACGGATGCGGGCGTCAACCGGTACGTCTGGATCACGAAGATGCGAAAACAGCCGATCGAGACGGACATCTTTCCGATCGACATCGGATCCGGCGGGATCACCGTCCACGACCGTGCGAGCGGATTCTCGCTGATGGGTGACGACGGGGTCTTCTGAAGCCGGGCGGACGCGAGCGGCCGGGATCCCGCCTCCTGAACCGATGGAACGAGCGCCCGACTCGACCGAGGGTCGTCGAGATCAGTCTCAAACGACTCCATGACCCTCCGGACCACCTTCGTCGGGAAGTCACGTCCCGGTTCCGCGTGTCGGTGTCACTCCGATGACCGCTGTGACGGAACATCGCTCCCGTCGCCATCTTTATTAGTATAGTATATCTCATATTATAAAGCGAATGTATTCAGAAGAGATCCTCCTCGCGCTCGGAAACGAATACAACGCGATGATCCTGGGGGCGACCGACGAGCCCCGGTCGGCCCAGGATCTGAGCAACGAACTCGACATTCCGATCGCGACCTGCTACCGGCGGATCGAGGAGCTGACCGACACGGATCTCCTCGAACACCAGGGGCGCATCCTCTCGGAGGACCGTCGCCGGGTGAGCGTCTATCGACGGTCGGTCGATCGGGTCGTCGTGGACTTCGTCGACGAGAGCTATGCCGTGACGGTCGACGACCGCGCGAACGTGAAGAATAAACTCGACGACGTCTGGCGGTCCCTCTCGACCTCATAGCGCCGTTCGATCGGATGCAGCCCGACTGACGGGAGGGAGTCCGGTCGAAACCGCCGTTGGCGGCGATCTCGAACCGATACCGTCACGATCGCTCCAGCGCCCGTTCGACGGCCTGTAGCACGTCGGGGCCCCGGACGACGGTTCCCCGGTCACGGAGGCGGTCGTACAGTGCTGTCGCGTCCTCGCCGGCGTAGTTACGCTTCTCGAAAGGGCGATCCTCAACGACGACCAACGCGCGGGCAGCACGTGCACATTCGAGGTTCGCGAGGTTACCCGAGCCGACCTCACAGTCGCCGACGACGGTCACGTCGGCGGCCGCGATCCGGTCTGCGACCGCCTCACGGGACGCCGCATCGATCGGTGCGTACGGCTCGACGGCGACGACGTCGAGTCCGAGCGATCGGGCGGTTTCCAGGTCCGAGTCTCCCTCGCCGAGTGCCCCCACGGAGACCTCGTAGCCCGCGGCTGAGAGTACGTAGAGCAACCGCGAGACGGTGCCGCCGCCGCCGATCACATGGACGCGTCCCTCGCGGTCGCCGCCCCGCTCGGGCAGCGCGGTGACGTACACGGCTCCCGTGACCGGGTGGCGACTGACCACCGCACGGGTGTCGAACGCCTCGGCGAGGTTCGATTCGGTGAGCACGCTCTCCGGCGGACCGCTCTCGAGGATCCGCCCCTCCGAGAGCAGGAGGAGGTCGTCACAGTAGTGGGCCGCGAGGTTCAGGTCGTGGATCGCCGCGATCACCGTCTTGCCCTCGTCGACGAGGTCCCGCACGAGTTCGAGGGTGCGGATCTGGTGGTTGATGTCGAGGCTCGCGGTCGGCTCGTCGAGCAGGAGTATGGGGGTGTCCTGGGCGAGCGCCCGCGCGAGGATCACGCGCTGGCGCTCGCCGCCGCTGACCGCGCTGATCGAGCGATCGGCGAATCCCGCGGTTTCGGTTCGTTCGAGCGCGCGTTCGACCGCCGCCTCGCCTGCCGTATCCACGCTCGATCGGAACCGCGACCGGTAGGGAGTCCGCCCCATCGCCACCACGTCCCGGACGTCGAAATCGAACGAGAGACTCGTGTTCTGGGGAACGGTCGCGACCCGCCTGCTGGCCGCGCGCGAGGACAGGTCGTGGACGTCCTCGCCGGCAAGCGAGACGGTCCCGGCGTCGGGTTTCAACACGGCGCCGATGGCGCGCAGCATGGTCGATTTCCCGGCGCCGTTGGGACCGACGAGGCCGACGAACCGTCCCTCTCCGATGTGAGCACTGATGGAATCGAGGACCGCCATTCCACCCAGTTCGACGTCGAGGTCGCGAACGTCGATCACAGCGCGTGTACCTCCCTCGTTCGGAGGAGATAGAGAAAGAACGGCGCACCCAGCGCGGCGGTGACGATCCCCACCGGCACCTCGGCGGGGCCGGCCCGGGCGAGCGTGTCGGTCGCGACGAGGAACACCGCGCCGGCAAGCGCGCTCGTCGGGAGCAGGATCCGGTGGTCCGGCCCGACGAGCAGGCGCATCATGTGGGGCACGATCAGGCCGACGAAGCCGATCACGCCCGAGACCGCAACGCCCGCAGCGGTGATGACGCTCGCGGCCGCGAGCAGGATCCGCTTGGTTCGTTCGACCTCGATCCCCAGACTCCGGGCGTCCTCCTCGCCCAGCAGGAGGACGTTGAGATCGGACGCGTAGATCATGAGCAGGGCGAACACCGGGACCACCACGGGCAACGAGAGACTCACGTCGTTCCAGGTGCTCGCATGGAGGTGACCCATCAGCCAGTAGACCACCTGTTCGAGGCTCTCGCCGGCGCTCAACTGGAGATACGAGATCATCGCACCCAGGAAGGTCTGGACCGCGACGCCCGCCAGAAGCAGGGTCGCAACGGGGGTTCGGCCGCCCTCGCTCGCGATCAGGTAGACCGCGAAGGCCGTGACGACCGCACAGACGAACGCCATCGGGCGCAAACCCACCGAGAGCGGGAGCACGATCGAGGCGACCGCGCCCAACGCCGCCCCCGAGGAGACGCCGATGATCGAGGGATCGGCCATCGGGTTACGGAAGAAGCCCTGCATCACCGCCCCGGCGGCCGCGAGCGCGAAGCCGACGGTCGCGGCGAGGACGATCCGCGGAAGGCGGATCCGCATGACGATCGTCTCGTGGGTTCCGGGGACGGCGAAGTCGAAGAGGGACACCCATTCGATCCGGGGTAGCGGGATCGACAGCGGCCCGATCCCGGCGGAAGCCGTGGGGCCGACGCCGCCCGGCAGTGTCACCGCGTTGAGAAGGACCTTCGCCACGACGACGGGTTCGACGTGGACGGGACCCAGCGCCGCGCTGAAGAGGACCACGCCGACGAGGAGGAGACAGAGCCCTGCGGACCATGCTCCGATTTCGATAGACCGCGTCACGATAGCAACTGGGGTTGGTTTAGGCAAATACTTATTGAATAAGCGCGCAGTCGGTGGCATGCGTCAACCGTTCACCGTCGTCGTGGCACTGTTGGTAGTCACGACGACGTTCGGAGTGGGAGCCATCGGCGCCCACGGCGGCGTCGCGTCGGCCCAACCGACCTGTGAGTTCCCCGTCAGCGTCACCGACGCGACCGGCGAGGAGGTCACCGTCGAGGAGGAGCCCGAGCGGATCGTCGCGATGCAGCCCAGCGACGCCCAGACGCTCTGGGAGATCGGTGCCCGTGAGAAGGTCGTCGGGATGCCCGTCAGCCAGTACACCGAGTACCTGGAGGGGCACGATGAACCCCAGGACGTCACTGGCGACGACGGGCTCACCGTCAACACCGAGCAGGTGATCGACCTCGAACCCGATCTCGTCCTCGCCTCGTCGGTCGCCGACGAGGACCAGGTCGGACAGCTCCGCGATGCGGGGATCACCGTCTATCAGGTCGGGGACGCCACCTCGATCGAGGACGTGATCGAGAACACCGAGACGGTCGGCCAACTGTCCGGCGAGTGTGAGGGCGCGGCCGAGACCATCGACCGCATGAACGAGCGACTCGGCACGGTCGAGGAGGCCGTCGAGGGCGAGCAGCGGCCCACGGTGCTGTTCGCGATGGGCGACGGGTTCACCGCCGGCCAGGGTACCTTCATCGAGGACGTCATCCGGACCGCGGGCGGCGAAAACCTTGCCAGCGCGGCGGGCATCGAGTTCTACGGACAGATCAGTGAGGAGGTCGTCATCAGCGAGGACCCCGACTGGATCGTCTATCCCGACACCTTCGAGGAGCCGCCGGTCAGCGATCAGGTCCTCGAGAGCACGACCGCCGGACAGGAGGACCAGATCGTCGCCGTCGACGCCAACCGGATGAACCAGCCCGGTCCACAGGTCGTCTCCGCCGTCGACACCCTCGCCGAGACCCTCCACCCCGACGCCTACGCGGCCGCTCAGGGCGACGGGACGGGAGCGGGGAGCGAAAGCGGCGATCAGCCGGACAACGCCAGCGACGACTCCGGCGAGGACCAGCCCGGCTTCGGCGTCGTCGCGGCGCTCGTCGTGCTCGTTGCGGCCGGCTTGCTGTTCTTCCGGCGGCGATAGGTCGGAAGGCGTTTTACCTCGGGGGAAGCGAGAGGTGATATGGTCGAAAACGTGATCTGGCCGGCCTATCTCGACGCGGAGGTGGCGCGGTCGAAGGGGCGTCGAGTCCCACGGGACCTCGCCGTACCGGAGCCGACGGTCGACGAGATCGCCGCCGCGGCCCAACAGGTGGGCTACGACGCCGTCATCGAGCGCGACCGGACCTATCCGCGCGAGTACGAACCCCGGGGGAGGGTCCTCATCAAGGACGCCGACGACGCCTCGAAGAACGACCTCGTGCAGGCGATCGCCGCCTACGTGACGGCACTACGGGAATGAACCGATGAAACGCGTCGGCGAGGTCGTACGGACGGCCCAGGGGCTCGCGATCGTCCGCTGTTCGAGGGGAGATTCACCCGAGATCGGACCGGTCGTCATCGACGAGGGGCTCTCGGAGGTCGGTCGGATCGTCGACGTGTTCGGGCCCGTCTCCCACCCATACGTCGCGGTCGCGCCCGACGATCGGGCGGCGCTGCCGGGGCTGCTCGGCGAGCGGCTGTACACGAGATAGGCGACAAGCGGAACAGAAAAGGCCCGCGAGCGAAAGCGGCCGGTATGGAGCATCGCAGTCGTGTGGCGGCCGCCGTCGGCGGAACGGTCGCGCTCTTTCTCGCCGTGCAACTGGGCGCGCTCGCGTTGATCCAGCCGTTCCAGTCGGCCGGACTGCAGGCCGTCGAGGATCCCGGGGATCCGACCAACTCCCTCCTGTACGTCGGGGCGGTTCTCGTCGCCACGGGGATGATGCTCGCGGCGTTCAGGTTCGACCTCCAGTGGCTCATTCGGGGACTGGTCATCCTCGCGAGCGTCTTCCTCTCGTGGTACGTTCTCAGGGTAGTGCTCCCACAGCCACTCACGCTCGGCGGGATCCACGTCCTCGCCGGACTCGGGGCGTTCGCCATCGGTGTCGGCCTCACGCTGTATCCCGAGTGGTACGTCATCGACGCCGCGGGCGTGGTCATGGGCGCGGGTGCGGCGGGGCTGTTCGGGATCACCTTCGGCATCCTGCCCGCGCTCGTACTGCTGGCGGTGCTCGCCGTCTACGACGCCATCAGCGTCTATGGCACCGAGCACATGCTCTCGCTGGCCGACGACGTCATGGAGATCAAGGTGCCCGTTCTGCTGATCGTCCCCGTCTCGCCGGGGTACTCCCTTCTCGATGGCGGGACCGGAGGACGTGATGAGGACGACGAAAGCGAGGGACGGGACGCCTTCTTCATCGGACTGGGCGACGCCGTGATCCCCACCGTCCTGATCGCCAGCGCCGCGTTCTTCGTTCCCGCGCCCTCGCTCGGGGTTTCGGGGGTCGTGCTCACCGTACCCGTCCTCGGCGGCATGATCGGCATGCTCGCCGGACTGCTCGTCCTGCTGTGGATGGTCTTTCAGGGGCGGGCACACGCCGGGCTTCCGCTGCTCAACGGCGGGACGATCGCGGGCTATCTCGTCGGTGCGCTCGCCAGCGGGCTCACGCTCACGCAGGCGATCGGGCTCTAACCGGACTCATCGGCCGGGCATCGCCTCGCTGGCGGAGGCGAACTCGATCTCGGTCCCGCGGCCCGCCTCGCTGGCGCGCTCGTAGAGCATGTGGGCGGCCGCGACCGTCTCGATGCCGGTGCCGCCGCTGTCGAAGACGGTGATCTCCTCGTCGTCCTCGCGGCCCGAAATCCTCCCCGTGAGGACCTCGCCGAGTTCGCCGTGTGAGTGATCGACGCCGATCGCGCCGGTCTCGACGGCGGCCATCAGCGAACCGGCGTCGCGCTGTGCTCGTGTACGCAGGTCGAGGACGTACTTCGATCGTGAAACGGTCGTCGCGTCGAGTTCGTGTTTCCCGGGGTCGTACTGGCCCATGGCGGTGACGTGCGTGCCCGGCTCCAGGAGATCGCCGTCGAACACCGGTTCGGGGGCGTTGGTCGCCGTTATCACGACGTCCGCACCGGAAACCGCGTCGGCGCTCGAATCGACCGCCTCGATCCCACACTCGACGTGGTCGGTCATCTCTCGGGCGAAGGTCTCGCGGTTCTCGCGGGTCGGCGAGTACACCCGGATCGAATCGAAATCGCGGACGGCGGCGGTCGCACGGAGTTGGCCGCGAGCCTGTGCGCCGCTGCCGATCAGCCCGAGCGTCGAGGCCTCGTCGCGGGCGAGCGCATCGACGCCGACCGCACCGGCCGCCCCCGTTTTGAACGGGTTCAGGTACGCGCCGTCGAGGACGGCCAGCGGCTCGCCCGACTCGGTGTCGAAGACGGGCGTGACGAACCACGCGTCGCGCGCGCCGAAACCCGCCCCGTAGTTGTACCCGCCCATCGCACCCGTTTCGGGGAGGATCGCCATGTAGCCGGTGAACATCCCCGGCGGGTCATCGCTGGTCAGCTTCGTTCGGGGTTCGGCGGCCGCACCCTCACCGCGCTGGCGGTACCCGTCGCGGACGGCCTCGACGTAGTCCGCCGGCTCGGCGAGGTCGGCGAGTTTATCGCTCGTCAAAAACAGCGCATCGGTCATGAAACGGCGTTCGGACGCCAGCGAGAAAACAGTTGAGACTTCCTTCTTATTCGGCCGACGCCTGCGAGGAGGCCGCCGTCGTCTCCGCGGTGCGTCCCTCGGGCTGGTTGACGAACAGCGCGTGGCCGATCAGTCCGACGGCGACCGAGGCGGCCAGCGGGACGGCCATCGTCAACTGGAGACCGAGAAGCGTCAGCGTTCCGGCGATTCCGAACAGTGCGAGGGGGATGAGGCCGAGGATCAAATCATAGTAGGAAGTCATGATGTATTCAACCCTATGGACGATATACACATAACTGTTTTGAATATCTATCGTATGGTTTTCCAGATGCATCTACACAACTATGAAGTAGTGTACCCATTTTATATCTATAACTTATGAGTGACTATCGGCGGGGGCGTCGTCGATGTGGCCGAAACCAGAGGGAGGGGACGGGGAAAACGCATTCGTCAACGGGATGTTCAACCGACGCATCGAGATACGTCCGCTAGTCGTGGTCGTGGGTCGCCGCGACGACGAGCAGTCGCCACGGGAGCAGGGTCGCCAGACCCGTTCCGATGGTGACGAGGACGAAGGCGAGGGGCGCGTCGCCGACGAGCCAGGGGGTCGCACGCAGTCCGACGCCGATCAACACGGCGACGATCCAGGCGATCCCCACCGCCAGTACCGTTCCGGTCAGCGACCCGCGGATTCGCGCGGTGTAGACGCCGATCGAGGGGGCGACGAGCAGCCAACCCACCAGGAACGGAAGGACGGTTCCCGCCGTGTAAAGAGGGTCGGCGAGCGGATCGGTTCCGTGAACGACCAGCCCGTAGGAGAGCTGACCGACGATGATGGCCAGGTCAACGACGAGGAGCAAGGCCGTCATCGCCGAGCGATCGAACCGTGTGGGAGCGGCCATGGCGGCCGTTCGACCGGCAGGGGCATGTGTTGCCCGGTTTCCACATCGCTCAATACGGCGGCGGCCGAACCGCTCGTATGGGCCTCGAACTACTCGGCTGGCCGCCCGACGGGCCGAAGCTCGAACTCGATCATCGAACGTTCAGCTACGCCGGGAAGTTCGTGATGACGAACACGGGGAAAGCGGTGGTCCGCGAGGACGGGGAGATACGCGCGGCCGCGGCGTTCAACGAGGACCGAACCGAGCCCTCGACGCTGTGGATCCGCTACGTCACGACCCACGCCGAGCACCGAGGAGCGGGGATCGGCACCAGCCTCCTGCGGTTCGTCCGCGAGCGAGCGCACGAACGGGGCTACGAGACCGTGCGGATCGCCGTCAACAACCCCTTCGCCTACGAGGCGTGCCACCGGGCGGGCTTCGGCTACACCGGGCGGGAGACCGGCATCGCGGAACTCGTCCTCGAAGCGCCGGCCGACCGCACGCGAGCGCGCTATCAGGAGGGACTCGACGCCTTCAGGGAGCGCGATCTCAGCGAATCGGAGCGATCCTTCCTCGCCCGAAAACGGGACGCCGACCCGCCGGGCGAGCGGGACGGATAGAAACGACCAAACGGTCGCCGCGGTTCGGGAGGACATGGAGACGACACGGCACTTCGTCGCCACCGTCTACGTCGTCACCGACGGCGCGACGCTGCTGCACGAGCACGACAAGCTGGGGCTGTGGCTCCCGCCGGGCGGCCACGTCGATCGCGACGAACTGCCCCACGAGGCCGCGAAACGGGAGGTCCGCGAGGAAACCGGTCTCGACGTGGAACTCCTGCGGGAACACGACGGCGTGACCTCGCCGACGGTCGAATCGTTGCCCGAACCCGCCCACCTGCTGTTGGAGGACATCGACGTACACGAGGAGGGAGTGGGCCACCAGCACATCGACTTCGTCTACTACGGACGGGCCGATTCACGGGATCTCGATCCCGAGGACGACGAACAGTCCGCCGACGCGTGGGAGTGGGTCGGGCCCGAGGAACTGGCGAGGGGGCGGTTCGACCCGGACGTCGTCCAGCTGGGTCGCGAGGCGATCGACCTACTCGAGTAGCGACTCGACGTACCGGGTGACGTGGTCGTCCATCCGGCATTTGTAGCCCGCCTGCCGGGCGAGCCGGTCGAGTTCGCGGGCGATCAGGCTGCCGTACTGGACGGCCTTCTTCTCCCGCTCGGCGATCTCACGGGGGACGAACTCGCGAGCGGCCCGCCGAAAGACCCGTTTTCGTTCCCCGTCGACGGCGAGCATCGAACCGTCGAGGCGCAATGCGGCCCGTACCACCCGGTCGTCGAGCAGGGGTGCGACCGGCTCCACTCCGGCCGCGCGGATCGCGAGGGCGTCGCGTTCCAGTTGCTCGGGCAGGTCCGCGATCAGCTCGCGGGTCGCGCCCCGCACGGAGTCGGCCGCGACGCGGTGATCGGTCCGGGCGACCTTCTCGTAGCCCCCGAACAGTTCGTCCGCGCCCTGGCCGACCGCCAGCCGGTCGTAGCCGTCCTCGGTGACCCGCTCTGCGACCAGGAAGAGCGAGAGAGCGATCCCCACGTCCATCGCGTTGGTCCGGCCCGTCGCCCGTGCCACGATCGGCACCGCCCGCTCGACGTCGGCGTGGGTACACTCGATCACCCGAAGGTCGCGGTCCATCGCTCGGGCGCTCTCGCGGGCGGCCCCGACGTCGTGGCTGCCCTCGAACCCGACGACGTACAGCGGGGCGTCCAGGCGGCTTGCGACGACCGACGAATCGACGCCGCCGGAGAAGGCGACCGCGAGCGCGTCGGCCTCGAACGCGATGCTCGCGTCGAGTGCCCCCCTGACTCGCTCGATCGCCTCGGACTCGTCGTCGAAGGCGGACGGGTCCGGAAGCGTCCAGACGGGCTCGTCGTCGACGTGGCCCGCCGGGAACGAGACGGGCTCGTCGAGTTCGGTCGGCGAGAATCCCCACCCATCCCCGGATCGCTCGACGAACAGCGGGTAGCGCCCCAGGACGTCTCGGACGAGCCGGCCGTCGGGGAGCCGACCGGCGAAGCCCCGACCGCCGGGCAGCGGGTCGTGGTCCTCGATCGCCCGCTCGACGGTCCCGGGGTCGGCGTCGCGGATCATTCGAGCAGGGAGGAAAAGCGGCGCTTCACGCGGCGTTTCGCCCCGCCGCCGGCCTGCCGGAAGCTGATCCGCCACGGAGTGCGTGTACCGTCGACGGAGGTCCGGCCCTCGCGGATGCCCTCCAGAATCACCTCGGCGCTTCGTTCGCCTCCGGTATCGACCCGCGTCACGGCCTGGCCGATCATCTCGCTGATATGGGCGTCGCTGCCGGCGGTCATCGGGAGGCCCCGGGAGCGTGCGAATCGTTCGCCCTTCCGGTTCGCTCTGCCAGTGAGCAGCCGGGAGTTGTAGACCTCGATCGCATCGGCCCGTGCGAGTTCGTCGCGGGAAACCGTCGCGCCGACGCCGTGGCGCGAGGACTGGAACGGGTGGGGAACGACGGCGATCCCGCCGGCTCCGTGGATCCGCTCTATGGTCTCCCCGTAGGAGAGGCCGGCCGGCACCCGTTCGTCGACCCCGATTCCGAGGACGTGGCCGGCCGCGCTCGTGATCTCGATTCCGGGGATCCCGACCAGCCCGTACTCGGGTGCGAGTTCGGCGGCCTCGAGGCTCGCGTCGAACGCGTCGTGGTCGGTGACAGCGAGGGCGTCGAGGCCGACGGCTGCGGCCTGCTCGAGGATGAGCTCGACGGAGTCGCGGCCGTCGTACGACCGGGCGGAGTGTGCGTGGAGCTCGACCGATAGCACACCCGGCCTTTAGCGAGCGTCGGCAAAAACGCCCCGGTCCACGTCGATACCCACGATCGTGGGTATGGAAAGCGATTTATCCACCTCGTCTGAACAGAGGAGTGAATGAGTCTGTCCGACTCGGATCGCGGGATCGTCACCGGGGAGCTCGGGCGCGAACCCACGCGTGCGGAGGCGGCGCTGTTCGAGAACCTCTGGAGCGAGCACTGTGCCTATCGCTCCTCGCGCCCGCTTTTGGGCGCGTTCGACAGCGAGGGCGAGCGGGTCGTCGTCGGACCGGGCGACGACGCCGCAGTCGTCGCGCTCGCCGAGGACACCTACATCACCCTCGGGATCGAGAGCCACAACCACCCCTCGTACGTCGATCCCTACGACGGGGCGGCCACGGGGATCGGGGGCATAGTACGGGACACCCTCTCGATGGGCGCGTACCCGATCGCGCTGACAGACTCGCTGTATTTCGGCGAGTTCGATCGAGAGCACTCGCGATACCTTCTGGACGGTGTCGTCGAGGGCATCTCCGACTACGGCAACGCGATCGGCGTCCCAACAGTGGGTGGGAGCCTCGCCTTCCACCCCGGATACGAGGGCAACCCGCTGGTGAACGTCGCCTGCGTCGGGCTGCTCGATGCGGAGCGTCTCGTCACCGCCGAGGCCCAGGAGGCCGGCAACGCGCTCGTCCTCGTCGGCAACGCCACCGGCCGGGACGGGCTGGGCGGGGCCTCCTTTGCGAGCGAGGACCTCGCGGAGGACGCGGAAACCGAGGACCGCCCCGCCGTGCAGGTCGGCGACCCGTACACGGAGAAACTGCTGATCGAGGCCAACGAGAGCCTGATCGACGAGGGGCTGATCGAGTCCGCGCGCGACCTCGGGGCGGCGGGGCTCGGCGGGGCCTCCAGCGAGCTGGTCGCGAAGGGGGGGTTCGGCGCGAGAATCGACCTCGAGCGCGTCCATCAGCGCGAACCGAACATGAACGCGATGGAGATCCTGCTGGCGGAGTCCCAGGAACGGATGTGCTACGAGGTGCGTCCCGGAAACGTCGAGCGCGTCGAGGCGATCGCCGAGCGCTTCGATCTGGGCTGTTCGGTCATCGGCGAGGTCCGCGAGGGCAACTACACGTGTACCTTCGACGGCGAGACGGTCGTCGACGTCCCCGCGGAGTTCCTCGCCGACGGCGCGCCCATGAACGACCTCGCACACGTCGAACCCGCCGACCCCGAACGCCACCCGCCCGAGGTCGACCTGGAGGAGGCCTTCGAGGCGGTCGTCGGGAGCCCGAACACCGCGAGCAGGGAGTGGGTCTATCGCCAGTACGATCACGAGGTGGGCGTCCGAACCGCGAGGGGGCCGGGCGACGACGCGGCGGTGCTGGCGATCCGCGAGTGCGACACCGGGCTGGCGATCTCGGCGGGCGCGGACCCCAACTGGACCGACGCCGCCCCCTACGAGGGGGCCCGCGCGATAGCGATCGAGAACGCCACCAACCTCGCCGTGAAGGGCGCGCGCCCGCTCGCGGCGGTCGACTGTCTCAACGGCGGCAATCCCGAGAAACCCGAGGTCTACGGCGGTTTCCGCGCGATCGTCTCGGGGCTCGCAGAGACGTGTTCGGATCTCGAGATCCCGGTCGTCGGCGGGAACGTCTCGCTGTACAACGACTCGGCGACGGGGCCGATCCCGCCGACCCCGACGCTCGCGATGGTCGGCGAACGCGAGGGATACGACGCCCCGCCGACGCATCTCTCGGGCGAGGGCACGCTGCTGGTCGTCGGCGACCCGGTGCTGACGGGCGACGCGGAGCCCGAACTCGGCGGATCGGAGCTGATCGTCCGCTTCGGCGGCTCCGACCGGTTCCCCCCGGCCCTCGACGCCACGGGGTTCGTCGAGGCGCTCGCGGCCGTCGCCGACGACGAGGGAACGCTTGCGATCCATGACGTCAGTCACGGCGGGCTCGCGGTGGCGCTCGCCGAGATGGTCGGCGAGGCGGGCGCTCACGTCGAGATCGAGGGGCCGGCCGTCGGGACGCTGTTCAACGAGCGAGCGGGGCGCGCGGTGGTCGAGACGAGCGATCCGGAGGCGGTCCGTGATCGCTTCGAGGGGATCGCGCCCGTCGCCGGGATCGGGGAAACGACCGCGGAGCCGGTACTCCGCGTCGAAACGGGAGCGGGCGATCTCACGGTCACGTATTCGGCGACGGAGATCGCGGACCTGCGTGCGGTTCTCGCGCGCGAACTCGATTGAGTCGAGGGCGGAAGGGGGTTCGCGGCGGATCAGCCGTCGAGCGGGTACGTCGAACCGGCCGACTCGCTCTCGGCCCGTTCGAGGACGTGTTCCGCGACCGCGGCGTCGAGCACGGCCGAACCGACGCTACAGAGGACGACGATCCCTTCCGGCCGTGTGAACCCGCCCTCGAAGACGTCCGAGAGGGGAACCAGATCGGCCGCCGAGAGGCCGCTCCCCCGCAGGTCGCCCGTCTCGATCGCCTCCTCCGGAACGTCAGCGAGGACGGCCTCGGCCCGGTCGACCGTCTCAGCGTCGAGTTCACGCATCGTCGCGCCGTAGGCCCCGATCGCGATCACGAGCGCGCCGGATTCGAGCACGCTCCCCGGAAACACCGGCTCGGTCGCCGGAGTCGCGGTGAGGACGACCGATGCCCCATCGACCGCGCCCTCGGGGGTCGCGACGGGTTCGGCGGGCAGGCCGCGTGCTTCGAGGTCGGCCGCACACCGCCGTCTGGAATCGCTGGGCGAGTAGATCCGGACGGATTCGACGTCGCTGGCGGCGGCGATCGCCCGTGCCCCCCAGCGCGCTTGCGTGCCCGCACCGATGATCCCCAGCACGATCGGATCGCTCGCCAGATCGCGGGCGGCAAGGCCGCCGATACAGCCGGTTCGGGCGTTGGTGATCCGCGTGCCGGCCATGTACGATCTCGGGAGTCCGGTCCGAGCGTCGGTGACTGCGATCTGGGCGTTGACGGTCGCCAGCCCCCGCTCGGGGTTGCCGGGGTGGACGCTAGCGAGTTTCGTCGCGTAGCACTCGGCACCATGAACGTAGGCCGGCATCGTCAGCCCGGTTCCGTGCGGGCCGTCCGCGAGCCCGCCGCCGACCGGGAAATGCAGACGATCGGGGCGTTCGACCTCGCCGCGACCCTGTTTGACGAACGCGCGTTCGACGACCGGGAGCACGGACGATAGTTCGAGAAGCGAACCGACCGCCTCATCCGAGAGGACACGAACCATACCACACCTCCGGAACCCGACGGCAAATGTGTGTCTACGGTCTC
Source organism: uncultured Halobacteriales archaeon (assembly GCA_964454105.1). Classification (GTDB taxonomy): domain Archaea; phylum Halobacteriota; class Halobacteria; order Halobacteriales; family Halalkalicoccaceae; genus Halalkalicoccus. The sequence continues at coordinate 17,123 of CAYVQH010000022.1, forward strand.
GGATCAGTCGACGAACGCCTCGATTCGGTTCATCGCCTCCTTCAACTGGGGGAGGGCGCTGGCGTACGACACCCGGAGGTGGCCCTCGCCGGCCTCGCCGAAGACGGAACCGGGTACCACCGCGACGCCCTGGTCCTTGAGCAGGTCCTCGGCGAACGCCTCGTCGTCACCCGGAACCTCCGGAAAGACGTAGAACGCTCCCGTGGCCTCGAAACAGTCCAGTCCCATCTCGGAGAAGCGCGAGAGGACGAACCGGCGGCGGCGGTTGAACGCCTCCACCATCTCCTCGACGTCGTCGTCGCAGGTTTTCAGCGCTTCGAGAGCGGCATGCTGGGCGGTCGTCGGGGCCGACAACATGGAGTACTGGTGGATGCGGTTCATCGCCCCGATGCCCTCCGGTGGCCCGAGCGCGTAGCCCAATCGAAGGCCAGTCATGGCGTAGGCCTTCGAGAAGCCGTTGAAGACGATCGTGCGCTCGCGCATCCCGTCGAGGGTCGCGATCGAGGTGTGGTCGCCCTCGTAGGTGAGGTCGGCGTAGATCTCGTCCGAAAGCACTCGGAGGTCGTGTTCCCGGCAGAACTCGGCGACGGGTTCGAGGTGCTTTTCGCGCATGACCGCGCCGGTCGGGTTGTTCGGATAGCACAGGATGAGGAGATCGGCCTCGCTCGCGCCCGCTCGCTGGAGGGCGTCGTAGGTCAGTCGAAACCGCTCGGCCTCGCGGGTCCGCACGGGAAGCGGCTCGCCGTCCGCGAGCAGCACGCCGGGCCGATAGGAGACGTAGGAGGGGTCGACCATCGCGACCCGGTCGCCGGGATCGACGAGCGCCCGGAGCGCGACGTCGACGCCCTCGCTGACGCCGGTCGTGACCAGCACCTCCTCGCCGGGATCGTAACGCAGGTCGTACCGGTCCGCACAGTGGCGGGCGATCTCCTCGCGGAGTTCGTACATACCGCGATTCGCGGTGTAGGAGGTCCGTCCGCGCTCTAGGGAGGCGATCGCGGCGTCGCGGGCGGCCCACGGCGCCGAGAAGTCGGGTTCGCCGACGCCAAGCGAGATGACATCCTCGCGTTCCTCCGCGAGTTCGAAGAACTTCCGAATCCCCGACGGCGGAACTCGTCCGATCCGGTCGGAGGTCCTCACGCGGGCCACCTCCCGGATCCCCCACCGGAGATGGTGACCCCACTCATGGAGAGACCGACAGGCGGTCGTCGTCCTCGCCCCCGTTCATCTCGATGCCGCCCTCCTTGTAGGTCTCCATCACGAAATGGGTCACCGTCTGGGTCACCTCAGGGACCGGCGCGACCTTCTCGCTGACGAACCGCGAGACCCTCCTGACGGAGTCGGCCTCGACGATCATGAGGAAGTCGTAGTTCCCGCTGACCAGATGCAGCGAGGAGACCTCGGGAAACTTCGCCAGTCGTTCGGAGACCTCCTCGTAGCCGGTTTCACGGTCGAGCGTGACGTTGAGTTCGACGGCGGCGCGGGCGTGGTCCTCGTCGATCTCCTCCCAGTCGACGATCGCCTGATACCCCCGGATCGTCCCGCCCGATTCGAGGTCGGCGATGGCCTCCTCGACCTCCGTCTCCGAAAGCCCGGTCTGGCGGGCGAGATCCGCCGTCTCCACGCGTGCGTTCGCACAGAGGGCATCGAGCAGTTCTCGTTTCGGGTCCATACAGGGGAGAGCCGACGGCAGGGGGTTAAGGCTTGCTCCTGTCGAAACGTCGCTCTGACGGGATCGCAACGCATACCGAACCGGCGCGAAAACCCCCCATCATGAACTATCTGCCGTGGGCTCTTTTGGCCCTGATCGCCTACACCTTCGTGGCCCCGTTGATGAGCATCGCCACGACCGACGTGCCGAGCGACGTCGCGGTCATCGTCTCGAACTCCATGCTCGTGGTCGCCGCCGGAGCGATCGTCGCCTTCTCCCGGGAACCCGTCGTCGAGTACCTCACCCACCCCGATGCACCATACATGTACGCCGCCGGGATCTGCCTCGCGGTGGGCATTCTCGCGTACTACCGCGCGCTCGCGATGGGACCTGTCAGCGTGGTCGTCCCGATCTTCGGGATGTTCATCGTCACGAGCTCGCTGATCGGTTTTCTCGCGCTCGACGAGCCGGTCACGGCACGGAAGCTGGCCGGGATCGGCTTCGCCGTGTTGGCGGTGTATCTGACCGCCGTCGAGTGATCAATCGGCCGTCCGTCTGAACCGCTCCCACGCGCTTCGGAACTCCGAGTCGTCCTCGGTGCGCTCGTCCCACTGTTCGAGCCCGCGCTCTCGCCGGGTTCCGGGGATCGTGTTGTCGAGCACGAGCGCCACGAGTCCGCCGACGGCCATACCGGTGCCGCCGATGACGAAGACGGTGTCGGCCACGACGGGGGATCCGAGCAGGGGAGAAACGCCGGCGGCGAGTTCGCGGAAGGCCGCCGCGCTCTCGAAGTTCGCCATGTACTGGGGGATCGCGAGGCCGACGAACAGCGAGAAGCCGACGATGAAGACGTTTCGCTGGCTGTCGAGATCGACGTGTTTCAGCGTGCTGATCCCGACCGCGACGATCTGGCCGAACATCGCGAGGAAGAGGCCGCCGACGATCGGATCGGGGATAGTCGCGACCAGTTGGCCGAAGTACCCCACGAACCCGATCACGAGCATGACGACCGCGCCGACCTGCACGACGTACCGGGAGGCCACGCCGGTGAGACCGATCGCGCCGATGTTCTCCGAATAGGAGGTCGAGCCGCCGGTCCCCATGATCCCCGAGAAGACGTTCATCAGCCCCTCCATGCCGATGCCGTGGTTGATCCGCTTCTCGCTTGGCGCGCCCGCGCCGGTGAGCCGCGCCACGGCCTGATAGTCCCCGAAGCTCTCGATCACCGAGGCGAGCACGCCCGCGATCATACCGATCACGAGGGCGAACTCGAAGCGGGGAACGCCCCACTGGAAGGGGTAGATCGGCATCAGGGCGGGGGCCGAGGCGACCTGTCCCAACGCGACGTAGCCCGCCGAATCGGGCGTGTAGAACCCCGTGATCGAGAGGACGGCGGCGAGTATCCACGCGATGGCGATCCCGAGGATGACAGGAAAGAGCTGGAACGCGCGGGCTCGGGTCTTGAGATACTGCGAGAACAGCACGATTAGCCCGACCGTGAGGCCCAGGAGGAGCCAGTCCTGGTTCGCGGCGGTGATCTGGGGGGCGTCGAACAGCGCCAGCCCGATCAGCGCGATCGTCGGGGCGATGACGACCGGCGAGAGAAAGCGCCGCAGGCGACCGATGAGCCCGAGATACCCGATCGCGATCTGGACGAACGCCGCAACGATGATCGCCCCCTGCAGGTACCGCAGGTCGGTCTGCCAGCTCGGCTCGCCCGGGATCGAGCCGACGACGGCGATGATCGCGAGCGCCGGCGCGAGCATCGAGAAGGGCGCGCCCTGAACGATCGGATAGCGGTTCCCGAGGGTGGTCTGGGCGAGCGTCGCCACCCCCGATACGACGAAAAAGGTACCCACGAACCGGGCGGTGACGTCCGCGGGCATCCCCATCGCGCCCGCGAGGATGAG
>CAYVQH010000023.1:0-20656 GCA_964454105.1 uncultured Halobacteriales archaeon
ATGGTCCTCTCCGTGTTCGCCATGTCCGCTGCGTTTGCGGGCTCGGCGGCTGCGGCTAACCACAGCGGCATTAGCGCGACTGTTACCGCTGATAATGCAGCGGCTGACAGCTCTGAAGAAGTTACGTTCGAAGTACAGGCTGTAGATGGAAATGGCGATCCTGTTGCGGAACAGGGTCTCATGATCAGTGTTGATGACGCTGCAGATGTCGGATCTCTCAGCGGCATCGATGTTGGTGACACTGCAACCACTGATGAAGACGGTGTAGCAACGTTCACCGCAACGGCGGACAGCCCGGGTGATTACACCATTCAGTTCAGTGACGGCGCAGGAAATACTGATACTGCTGCTGCTACCTTCGTACCCACCACAGGTAGTATCACTGGTACAGTGACCGACGACGCTGGTGACCCTGTTGAGGGTGCGACTGTGACCGTTGTCGATTCGGATGGCAACGAATTCACTGATGAAACGGACGACAGCGGCGAATACACGATCTCCGAACTCGCTAACGGAGATTACGAAGTGTCCGCTGCTGCGTCTGGTTACCAGTCCACTACCTTGGAAACCGTCGTGAATGTCGCTGGTGTTGTCAACGAGAATAATGACATCAGCCTCGGCAACTCCGATGTTGCATACGAACCTGCAGCGACGATCTACTACCAGGGTCAGGAGATCACTGCTAGCGATCTAGCTGCGAACGAGAACTATCAGCTGCGCTCGGTTGACAGCTACAACGACGACGACAGTGTCCAGAGTAGCAGCTTCGAGACGGAGTTGACGACCGACGAGAGCGGTGAAGTGACGATCGACACCGCGGATCTCGAATCCAATGACTACTTCCTCCGTGGACCTGGTCTCGACGAGAACCGCGCGAACAGCTTCGAGCTGACGACCCAGTCCCTCAGTGCCGAGTTCGCTGAGGACAGCGTCGTGAACGAGGGCGATACTGGAAATGACCTCGAACTCGACTCGAACCGTGGTTCCTACGAGGTTGAAGTGACCTCGGAGGACCTCAGCCAGAGTGACCTCGAGAACATCTTCACTGAGACCGACACCACGGAAGACGGTGTCGAGATCTCCAGCGACGATACCAGCGCTGACTTCAATGGTATCGACGCGGGCGAGTACAACATCACGATCGAGTCGACGGACACGAGCGCGGAAGCCGACGCCACGGTCACCGTTGAAGACCCTGGTGAGGCTAACGCCGAGTTCGACGAGTCCGTTTACTCGGAGGAAGCCGGTGACGTCGGTCAGTTCACCGTCAACCTCGAAAACACCGACTCTGCAACGATCGACCTCTCGGAAGAGGATGACAACTACAATGCAGAGCTTCGAGTCGAAGACGGTGACGACGACGGCGAAGTGACTGTCAACTTCAACACGTACCTCGCCGGCAGCGGTTCGGATGACGCCGAAAACGGTGACGTGTTCTACGCAGAGGGCGATGATGACACGGTCACCCTCGTTAGCGAGGATGCAAGCGGATTCGACCACGACGCGGGCGAGCGCCTGCTTCCCGCGTCCTTCGACATGGAACTGAGCGTTAACGACGAGCGCGCCGATCTGGCCACTCTGCAACTAACTGAGGGCTCGATTGACGGTGCTGCGACTGGCGTCGCACCGAGTGATGCCAACCTCGAAGAAGTTGACGACATCGCGAACGCGACAACCGAGCAAAATGAGGTTGCGGAGGAGGACTCCCTCGTCTTCGCGTTCGAGGCGTCCGGGATCTTCGGTCACCTCGACGCTGAAACGTTCAACGAGCACTTCAGCCTCAACATCGAGCAGACCAGCGACCGGTACGGCTCCGCTGAGGCACTCGATTCGAGCGACTATAGCCTCGTCACGGATGCCGAGAACGACCGGTTCTTCATCGTCGTTGAAAATTACGGCATGGAGGCCGGTGAAGAATACGAACTCACCTTCGAAGCGAGTGAGAACTACCCGTACAACGATGGCGACGAATCTGAATCGGTGAGCACCGATTTCAGTGTCGTTGAGCGGACGATCGAGTTCAACGGCCTCAACGATGAGGACCAGCTCGAAGTCGGCACCAGCGATGAAGCCACCGTGACTGGTGAGTCCAGTGCGGCACCCGGCACTGACGTCAGTGTCAGCATTGAGGCCTCGGGCGACTCGCCCTTCCTTGAGACCGACAACGTGGAAGTCAACGAGGATGGCGAATTCGTCGCTACGTTCAACACGAGCGATTTCGATGTTGGACAGGAGTTCACGGCTACTGCCGAGGACCAACAGGCCTCTGGTGATGTCTCGGACAGCGTTGACGCGATCTTCGTCGAATCGTCGGGCGATCAGCAGCCTCACTCGGTGACGGTCACCGTCGAGGACGCTGACGGCAACTCGGTCTCAGACGCCGACGTCGAGATCGACGGCGAGTCCCAGACCACCGACGACAATGGTGAGGCCACCTTCGAACTCGCCCACGGCGAGTACGACGTGTCCGCCTCGTACGACGGCCAGGAGGCAAGCGGCACCCTGACCGTCGGCGACGACACGACCGACTCGACGACCATCACCCTCGGCGAGGAGGACCAGGACCTCAACCAGGGCGACGACCAGAGCCAGGACGACCAGCAGGGTCAGGACCAAGAGCCCGGTGACGACAACCAGAACCAGGGCTCGGACGGCTCCAACGGTGACGGCTCCGGCGACGGAGACGGCTCCAACGGTGACGGCGACGACGGCGACAGCGAGGATCAGCCCGGCTTCGGCATCGCCGTGGCCCTGATCGCGCTGCTGGCCGCCGCCGGCATCGCAGTCCGGAACCGCGCCTAAACCCCACGGAACCATCCGGACTCGCGTCCGGACCCGCGGACGGTTTTTCTTCGACGCTCGCCCGCCGAGCGCGAGCGATCGGTATTTTTCATACGATAATCCGACACATCTATTAGGATTGGGAACCCCGCTAGAAGCATGCTTCCCGATCCGACGGCCGTGACCGACGCCCTGATCTGGGCGGTCGCCGGCGTCTTCCTCGTCGGGGTCGTCGCCGACTGGCGCGCCCGGCCGGAGGCGCGGGCGATCACGACCGTCGCGTGGATCGGATTCGCGCTGTTCTGGCTGTTGATGGTGCCGTATTTCGTCTTCGAGCACCGCAGCATCATCGAGGCGGTCCTCGCGGCGGTCGCCGTGCCCGCCTGCGTCTACGTCGCCCGGCGGCTCCACGCGGGCCGGGACTCGTTGTTCGTGCTCTCGCGGGCGGTCTGCGTGATGGTGGCGATCTACCTCCCCTTCGGCGCGATCGCCCCCTTCCACGACGCCCTCATCGAGGTCGTCGCGAGCCAGACCCACGCCGGGCTCCGACTGCTCGGCTCGACGCCGGCCTTCGAAACCGACGAGGCGGGTCTGCGCAACACCTTCGCGTTCACCCTCGCGTCGGGCCGGGAGTACTCGACGCGGATCGTCTTCGCGTGTACCGGGATCGGCAGCATGGCGATCTTCGCCGGGCTGATCGCGGCAGTGCGCGCGCCGCTCGAGCGCCGTCTCGCCGCGCTGGCGGTCGCGATCTCGACGATCTGGGTGCTCAACGTCGCGCGCAACGTCTTCATCGCCTACTCGATCGGCCATCAGCTCTTCGACCGGGAGGCGCTCGTCGGCCCCGTGATGTGGGCGTTCGGGCTGGAGGACCCCGTGCGGGTCTCGTTTTTCGTCGCCGACCGGGTCCTCTCGCAGGGACTGGCGGTCCTCGCGCTGCTCGCGATCGCGTGGGTGGTCGTGAAGCTGGTGCCCGAACTCTACGTGATCGTCGAGGACCTGCTCCATCTCGCCACCGGCGAGGAGTACGATCTGGGGGGCGAGCGACGATGAGGCGACTCACCCGCCGCCAGATGCTCGGCGCGGTCGGGACCGGCACGCTCGGGCTCGGCTCCGCGAAGGCCATCGACAACGTCGTGCTCGGCTACGGGCCGGGCGGCGGGACGAACCTCCGCGAGCAGGACCTCGCGCCGCTGCTTGCCGAGCGCCGATCGCTGACCGGCGAGTTCGCGGCGGACGGCACGACGTACTACGTCGACCGGGAGGCGCTCTGGATCGACCGCGGCGACGACTGGCGGCGATACCCCTTCGAGGAGGGACCCGAGGACCTCGACGGGGCGGCCCTCGCCCTGTTCGATGATCTGCGGGAGCTTCGCTCGGATCCGGATCCCTACGAGTACCACACGTTGGAGGAGTTCTTCGGGCGCCTCGAAGCGACGATGCCACGCGCGCTCGCGACCGAAGCCCTCCGCGGCGGCGTCACGTCCCCGGTCGATCCTGGGCTCGTGACGCGCTTCAGCGACGTGTCACCGACCGACGGTGAGGGGCTCGTCGGGGGGCTCAAGCGGGCGTTTCGCGAGCACGCCCACTACGACGTTCCCCGGTACGTCGCCGGCTCCGTCGAGGACAACCTCGTTCGGGGGGCGGTCGATCTGCGCGCGCCCTTCGAGGGGCCGACCGATCTCGAGACCCTCATCGAGGAGGGACGAACCGGCCTGTTCTGTTACGAACTGACCGACCGGGCGATCGAGGCCTTACACTCGGTGTCGGCCGCCGACCAAACGCCGCCGTTGGCAGGCTTCTGGGTGCGCGACCGTCGACACAAACACGTCTACAACGGGCTCGCGAGCGTCGTTCGGGACGGCGGACGGCTACGCGTTCCGGTCACGTTCCTCGATTACACGCATTCGACGCTGTACGACGATCTGCGGGCGACGCGACTGCTTGGCGAGGGACTCGATGCGTACGGCCCCAGACACCGCGCCGACGAGATCCACTGGAGCGTTTAGAGCTGAAGCCAGCCGGTCGCGAGGTCGCTGTCGCGCAGCCACCACCGCTGGTGGAGCGCACCGTCACAGAGGCGGAGTTCGACGACGGCGTCGAACAGCGGTTCGAGCAGCGACACGAACCGGTTGTCCCGCTCGGTCGCGAGGTGGTAGTGGGCCATCCCGTCGACCGAGCGGACCCGGTGGGTCAGCAGATGCAGGAACCGAAACATCGACTCGGAGTCGTACTCCGAGAGCAGCGGCGAGAGCGAGTCGAAACAGAGCCTGAGTTCGGCCGGGGTGAGCCCGCTGCTCGATGCTTCGAACTCGGCGATCGCCTTCGAAACGGCGGTTCCAAGCGATCCGAGCCCGCCCTCGACGCGTCGCTCCCGGGTCGGCGTGGCGCCGCTCGGCGTCTCGGCCGCGCTCCGACTGGCGACCTCGTATCGCAGAACGGAGTGACGGTCCGCGGAGACCGCCTCGGCCGGTAGTCGCTCCGCGACGGGAGTACAGGGGTCCGCGAGGACGAACAGCCGACGGCGTGTCGCCGTCGCCGTGGTCGTCTCGCCGAGGAACTGTCGACAGGCCGCCTCGTGGGCGGCGGGCATCCGCGAACCGACCACGAGGAGGTTCGAGCCACGCTGTTTCAGGGCATCGAGTTCCTGAATGAGCGCCGTCGTCTCCTCGTAGGACGATGCGTCGGGCCGAGGCTCGTGTCGCATTCTCTCGTCGTAATCTCAACGGAACGAACTATAAACGTTGTGCCCGGTTGCTCGGGAGCGAACTGGAGACGCGTCTCGACGGGACGGCGGGCGATAGATTTTTGTCCGATATCGATGATATCCTGTAGTGATGCGATGACTCCATCGGTTCCAGGTGGGCAGACGCCCGATTCGGTGGCGATCCGATTCGAGTCCGACGGCGGAACGCTCGACATCGTCGACGCCATCGAACGGCGTCGATACTCGCTGTCGCTGTCGCGAGCGGACACGCCGACACCCATCGGGACCGAGTCGTTCCTGTTTCCCGTCGACGAGGCCGTTGCCGTTCGGACCGACGGGATCACGGTTCCGACGGTGATCGCGGTGTACGTCCGGAACGCCGACGGGCGGATGCTCGCGGAGGTCGACCGGTCGGAGAGCCGAACGTTCCCTCCGGGTAGCTACGTCCTCGAACTGTGCGCACCGATGAAACTCTACGTCCGGATCGAGGGGGCGTTCGAGATCGATGCGGGCACCAGGCGGATGGCGATCGACCTCCCCGAGCGGACTGACGTCTCGATCGGTGCGCGCTCGAAACACGACCGGCCGGCGGCGACGATCACCACCACGGACGACCCCAAGGACGTGATGGCGGCGATCTCGACGTTCGGATCGGCGCTGAAGACCACGAGTCCCGAGCGCTCGTACCCGACGCTTCGGGGCCATCCGCCGACGATCGAGCGGGGCGAGCGCCTCACGATCCCGGAAGGGATCTCGGCCCCGGAGACGGGGATCACGATCGAGGTTCCTCGAACCCTTTCCCACGCGTACGTCGTCGCCCCGCTCGCGTACTATCTCGGTGCGACGGTCGAACCCGCCACGCGTGCGCGGATCCGAACGAACGGTACGAACGGCGGCCCGCCGTACCCGCTTGCGGCCGACGACGGGTTCGAACGTGAGGTCGAACGAGCGTTGAAACGGACCTTCTTCCTCGACTGTATCACCCGAACGGAGGGAATCTACCCGATCGATCTCCACGAGCGACGATCCGTCGAGCGGGCGGTCGGCCTCGATTTCCGGGCCCTCTACGATCGGTCGATCGCCGACCGGTTGGAGGCGTATCTGTCGGTGCCCCACGCGGCGATCGAGCCCTACGTTCCCGACTGGAAGCTCACCTCACACGTCTCGCCGACCCCGTCGAGCATCGAGATGCTGCCGTTTCTGGCCAACGACCTCGCGGTGGTGCGAACACCCGACCCGCAGGGAATCTCGGCGACACGGGCGGAAACGACCGCGGTCGAGGGGTTTCTCAGGGGCACCGACGGCGGGACCACGCGCGAGGCGACGGCCGACACGACCTATCGACCGAAGTCGTACGTCGAGCCGACCGCGACGGACTCGCTCGAACAGACATGGGTCGGCAGCGAAACGCCGATGGGGGCGAGCAAGGCGATGCCACAGGCCTATCGCAACCGACTCGCACGCGAGCGCTCGAGCGGCGACATCTCGATCACGGTCGTCTGCAACGACCCGGGGATGGGCGAGGAGCGTGACGTCGTCGACGACGTTTACGGCTCGCGCGAGGAGCTGCCCTTCGAGGTGGCGCTCAACCACGACCTCACGCGGAACGAACTCGCGGACGTCCTCGAAACCGACAGCGACTTCCTCCACTACATCGGTCACATCGAGCCCGGCGGGTTCGAGTGTCCCGACGGTCTGCTCGATGCGACGACAGTGGAATCGATCGGCGTCGATTCCTTCCTGCTCAACGGCTGTCGGTCCTACGACCAGGGAATGGCGCTCATCGACGGCGGCGCAATCGGCGGGATCGTGACGCTTGCGGACGTGATCAACGCCGGGGCGGTGTCGATGGGCTCGACGCTGGCACGCCTGTTGAACACCGGATTCCCGCTTCGAGCCGCGCTCGAAGTCGCCAAGGGCGAGGACGTCGTCGGCGAGCAGTACATCGTCATCGGGGACGGCGGACTGACGATCGCACAGCCCGAAAGCGGAACGGCCGTTCTGAGCGAGATCGAGCCGGATGGAGACGGCTATGCCGTCGATATCACCACATACGCGACGTCCATCGAGGGGATGGGAAGCCTGATGTTCCCCGTGTTGGGCGCCAACGAGAAGTACTATCTCAACTCAGGAGAGTTGGAGCGGTTCCACTGTTCCGCGGACGAACTGCGGGAGTTCCTGCGAACGGAGACGATGCCCGTTCGTCTTACCGGCGATCTCCACTGGAGCGACGAACTGTCCGTCGAGGAGATCTAGTCAGATTACGGTCCTGCAACGACGTATCCTGCACCCGCCGCCGCGTTGCCCGCCTGTGTCAACAACACCAGCAGGGTGAACAGGACGCCGATGGTTCGTGGGTGGTTCGCCAGTCGCGTTTTGAGGTCGTTTTCTGCCATCGCAATCAACGAATGGTTCGCAGTGAATATGAAATTATTCGAATATTGGAGACACTAAATATAGTCATTTAATCTTAGACTAATAGACAATAAAAATGTTACTATGATTAGATATTATGAAACTGGGGGCGGGGATGGCTAATATCCGAAACTGATCGTAAATATTACATTATAGCCTTGGTAATATTATCGACGGTTCGTTCGGTGCGATTCGGTGCGAAGGTGAACTGCTACCGAGAAGGGACCACGTCTGGTGGTGACTCACGGGGCTCCGCTCGATGAGGGCAGTCGAACGGATGAACACCCGGGAAAAGCAGGCCCCTCGATTATAGCTACGTGTCGTATATGCCGAACGGCAATGCTCGGAACACTCCGTTCGTTCGCACGGGAAGCGATCAGCCTCGTCATCGCAATCATCACCTTTCCGTTGCGGCTGCTTCGGTCGCTGCTATAGCGACCGGGGGCGAACGATCGAGTCGATCGACCATGCTTCGTGAACGGTGTGCAGACCCTGAAGCGGAGAAACGGCGTCTTTCGGAATGAGACGAAGCGACGCGTACGATCCATCGGATTCGGCGGGGATCGAATCGAGTAGGCGTTCGGTCCTCGCCCGGTAGAAGCGAAATGCCGCCTCCCGGATTTGAACCGGGGACAGCTCGATCTTCAGTCGAGTGCTCTCCCAGTCTGAGCTAAGGCGGCCCGTCAGAGTCGAGGACGAGCGCCCCAAAAAGGATTTCGAAAATCAGTGCAAGCATCGGGGACCGACGGTCGATATCGTCGTTCGTCGTCACGGCCGTTTCGGGTGAGGATCCCGCTGGGAGTCCGACCGATCACACGGGTCGGGAGGGGCATGGCGGGCGGTACGGCCTTCATGAGGAACGGGACGACTGCCCTCGCCTAGACATGAACACGACGGATCCGTACGTGACATTGACGTCAGAAGCGGACCGTAGCATTCAATTCTCTCGCGCGTGCAGTGGGCTGTATGGTCGGTCAGCAGGAGACGGCTGAGCGGACGGTCGGACTCCGTGGAGCCGTCGGGTATGAGCTGCCGACGATATCGACGGAACCAGAGCCGGAACACGCCGTGAGATCCGAATCCATCACGGAGGACGTGGCGGTACAACTCGATACGCACGCGCTGTTGACCGGCGAACAGCCGGTCGAGTGCGAGGACGGCATCGAAATCTGGATCCTCGGCGAGGTCTATGGGTTCGACGACGCTGCGATCGGGGGCTCGAACGGCCATCGACCGCGGCCCGAACCACAGGACAGCGTCCGTTACTGTGCGGAGCTGTACGCGGAACACGGGCGCGAGTTCGTTCACGGGATCAACGGCGACTACGTCGGGCTCATCCACGACCGCGAGGCCGGCGATCTCTCGGTGTTCACCGACCGACTCGGGTCTATCCCGATCTACTACGCGACGCCCGGGGACGGGATCGTGTTCGCGACCGAGATCGGCGCCGTCGCGGGCCATCCCGCCGTCGAGACGGAGTTCGATCTCGGATATCTCCATGAGTATCTCGTCTATCGCCGGCCGTTCGGCGTCAAGACGCCGCTGGTCGGGATCGAGGAGCTCCAACCCGCATCGATCACGACGATCGGGATCGACGACGGGGGGATCGAGGAGGAACGGTACTGGCGTCCCCGATATCGACCGATCGACGCCCCGTTCGAGGCGTTCGTCGACGAGTTCACCGAACGCTTTACCGAACTCATCGACGAGTGGCGCCGCGACGACCTGCAGTACGGCGTGTTGCTCTCGGGCGGGAGCGACTCACGGCTCAACCTCGCCGCCCTCGGTCCGGGTACCACGGCGTTTCACATGGCCGGCTGGATGAGCCGGGAGGCCCGCACCGCCGAGCGCGTCGCGTTCGAGTCCGATAGCGAGTTCGTCTTCCTGCGTCGCAATCACGACTATCAGGAGCAGGCACTCGTGCGCAACCAACCGTTCAGCAACTTCAACGGCTGGTTCACCCAGGGGTACGCCACCGGCTTCGAGGAGGAGATCACGAGCCGCGTGGACGTGCTCCTCTCGGGGATGTACGCCGACACGCTGTTCAAGGGCCACGTGATCCCCTCGCCGAGCTACGACCTCGGTCGGATCGGCAACCTGTCGCTCCCGGTCGAAACGAAGATCGAGACCGTCCCCGAGTTCGTCGACTGGCTGTGCGAGACCGCCCCGAGCGACGACAACCTCGCAGTTCCCAACGACCTCCGCTCGACGCTGGAGGAGAACATCTATCGGGAGGACGGGGAGATCGTCCACCACGGCGTGCGCTACGATTCGATCGAGGACCTCGTCTACTGTAGCGGCTACTTCCCGCTTTCGAACGACGACGACGTGATCTTCAGGAACAGTCTCCGGGGGATGTTGCCCTATCGGACGCCGTTTCTCGACAACCGTCTCGTCGATCTCTCGCTTCGGATGCCGATCCGCTATCGGCTGCGACGGAACGTCATCGACGCGGCCGTCAAACGGATCAGTCCACGGCTCGCCTCGATCCCGCACGCGGACGCGGGACTGGGATTGGGTCATTCGTTCCCGATCGACTTCACCGGACGAAAGCTGAAAGCGCTGTGGCGCAAGCACGTCGGTCAGGAGCCCCCGCCACAACCCTATCTCAGCAACGGTTCGTGGGTGAACGACGAGGAGCTGATCCGACACGATGACTTCTACTGGCGGGCGATCGAGGCGCGGACGGACGTCATCGAGGGCCTCGACTTCCTCGATTTCGACGACGTGCGCGCATGCTATCAAGCCCATCTCGACGGGCAGAACAACGTAGTGGAGCTCTATACGCTCCTGACCGTACTCACCATGCCAACAACCGAACGACTAGCCGGCATCCGAAACGACGACCGAACCGACACGACGACGATCCAATCACCGGTCACCCAGGAGGGCTCGCAGTGAGCGCCGACCGACTGGACACGCTGTTGATCGGGATCGACGCCGCCTGTGATCCGATCCTCGAACCGCTGCTCGAGAAGGGCGCGCTACCGAACCTCGAATCGATCATCGAGGAGGGCGCGAGCGGTCCGCTCGAATCCCAGATCCCGCCGTGGACCGCGAGCGCGTGGCCGTCGATGTACACGGGCGTGAATCCCGGCAAACACGGCGTCTTCGGTTTCCTGAACTACGAGGGTTACGACTGGGACGTCGTCAACGCCACCCACGTCCGCGAGACGGCACTGTGGGGGCTGCTCACCCATCAGGACATGACGAGCGTCGTGGTCAACGTCCCCGTCACGGCACCGCCGCCGGAGATCAACGGCGCGGTCGTGCCGGGCTACACCGCCCCCGAGAACCCGACGTGCCATCCCGAGGGTACCCTCGAGGAGGTCCGCGAGGCGATCGGCGAGTACCGGGTCTATCCCGATCCCGAACGCGAACAGCCCGGCGAGTACGTCGACCTCGTGCGCATGCGCGGGGCCGCCTTCCGCCATCTCGCGGCGGAACACGACCCCGAGTTCGGGTTCGTCCAGTTCCAGGGGACCGACAGCGTCTTTCACGAACACCCCGGGCGCGAGGACTACGTCGAGGCGATCTACCGGGCGGTCGACGAGGAGATCGGCGACCTGCTCGAGAGCTGTGACCCCGAGACCGTGATCGTCGCCAGCGACCACGGCATGGGGCCCTACGACGAGTACGAGCTCCGGGTCAACGAGTTCCTCGACGAGGAGGGGTACGTCGAGACGACCACCGGCGGATCGGGAATGCCGGCGTGGCTTCCGATGTTGAACAGCCAACTCCGCGAGGGAGACGACGCGAAAGCGCCCTCCCCCGGGCTCGCTGGCCGGGCGATCGGCGCGGCGGCACGGGTCGGGATCACGCCCGCCCGTGCGGGCAAGGTGCTCCGTGCGACCGGCCTCGAGGGGCTCGTCAAGCGGTTCGTTCCCGCGGACGCCCGCCGGGCGGGCACCGAGCAGGTCGACTTCGCGCGGTCGAGCGCCTACATGCGCTCGCGGATCGAACTCGGCCTCCGGATGAACGTCGAGGGCCGCGAGCCCGAGGGCGTCGTCCCCGAGAACGACTACGAGTCGGTCCGCGAGGAGTTGATCGAGGTGCTCTCGGGAGTCGAGACCCCCGCCGGCGAACCGATGTTCGAGGACGTCGCTCCCCGCGAGGAGTACTTCTGGGGTCCCTACGCCGAGGACGGGGTCGACGTCGTAACGGTCCCCAACGGGTTCGAGCAGTTCCTCTCGGCGGACTTCAAGGGCGAGGTCTTCGGCCCGCCGACCGAGCCGTACAACCACAAGCTCGACGGGATGGTCGCGATCAGCGGCGCGGGCGTCGATCCCGAGGCGGACCTCTCGGGCGCCCACCTCTTCGACGTCGCTCCGACGATCTGCTCGGCGCTCGGCGTCCCCTACAGCGACCGGATGGACGGCGACGTTCTTTCCGCTGTCGATCCAACCGAAGAATATGAATACCCCCGACTCGATGAATCGATCGAAGAGACGGACGACGAGGAGATCGAAGACCGTTTATCCGCCCTCGGCTATCTCGAAGGAAACGAATGAGCATCACTGTACGACGCGCGGACGACGAGGAACTCGAGCAGTGGGACAGCTACGTGAACCGATCGGAGGCCGCCGGCCCCTTCCACCAGCGCGAGGGCATCGAGTTGCTCGCGGATCACACCGACACGACGCTCCACCCGCTGGTCGCGTATAAGGGCCAGCAGGCGATCGGTATCCTCCCGGTCTTCGAGGAGCGAAAGGGGCCGTTCACGGTGGTGGTCTCGCCGCCCTCGCACACGGAAGTCTACTATCTCGGCGCGGCGCTGCTCGACACCCACCAGCTCAAACAGCGCAAGAAGGAGCGACGGAATCGGCGCTTCGCCTACGCCTGCCACGAGTGGATCGAGGAGAACCTCGATCCCGACCTGACGCACATCCGAACGGTCGACCGGTATCAGGACCTCAGGCCGTTCAAGGAGAAGGGCTACGCGGTCGAGCCGTACTACACCTACGTCACCGACCTGACCCCCGACACCGAGGACCTCATGATGGAGCTGTCGAGCGACGCACGCTCGAACGTCCGCAACACCGACGAGGACGACTACGAGATCGAGGTCGGCGGACTCGAGGAGGCAAAGGAGATCATCGACCGGGTGCGAGAGCGCCACGGGGACCAGGAGGTGAACTACTACATCGACGACGAGTACATCACCCGCCTCTACACCGAGTTCCCCGACGGGCAGGTCAAACCCTACACCTGCTGGAACTCAGAGGGGGAGATGGCCGGCGGCATCGTCGCCGTCGAGCACGGTGACACGGTCTACCGCTGGCAGGGCGGAACGAAGGGCGATACGGAGATCCCGGTCAACGACCTGCTCGACTGGCACGTCATGACCGACGCCAAATCAAGAGGTGTCGAACGCTACGACCTCCTGGGCGCGAACCAGCGTCGCATCTGTCGGTACAAATCGAAGTTCGCGCCGGATCTGGCGACCTATCACGGTGCGCTCAAACGCTCGCCGCGCGCCGAGGCGGTCAACGCCGCGAAACGGCTGGTGCCGTTCCGATAGTTCGATGGCACGCTCCGCTCCGCGACTCAGTCCCCGCAACGTCTTTTCACGCGCGAGCGGTGGCGGCGTTCGTGCGTATTTCGAGGAACACGGCGCGTCGCGGTACTCGTTTTACGGCTACGGAAAGGTCGCCGCACGCGACGGGATCGACGCCCTCCTCGCGGAACGTTCCAACGCGACGAACGTCGTCCTGCCGGCGTACCTTCCCCACGGGATCGTCGAACCGTTTCGCGAGGCGGGACTCGAACCCAGATACTACGGCTGTGATCGAGAGCTCCGGCCGGACGTGAGTCGGATCGAGAAACTGCTCGATTCGGGGACGCTGGCGGCCATGTTCGTCCATTACTTCGGCCAGCCACGACGACACGAGGAGCTCCGGGAGATCACCGATCTCTGTAGGGAGTACGGGGCGTACACGATCGACGACAACGCCCACGCGCCGCTGAGCACGCTCGACGGGCGGTTGCTCGGGACCTTCGGCGACGTCGGCATCACGAGCATCAGGAAGCTGCTTCCGATTCCGAACGGTGCCGCGCTCTTCCTCGGAAACGACGACCTCTCCGAGGACGCACTGACCCGGTCTGCGGTCCGCGAGCGGTTCACGAAGGCCGACTACCGCTACTGTGCGCGCTCGTTCGGCCGGTCGGTCAGCGGACGAGCCCCGTTCAGGCAGGCGCTCTCGACGGTCCGACGGATGAACGACCGCCGTTCGAACGGATCGTCCGTTCGGGGCGAGAAAGGGGGCGTCGAGGTCGAGGAAGACCCCCACGAGATCTACGAGTCGACCAAGGTCCCCATGTCACGACTCTCCGCGCACGTGCTCGAACGAACCGATCCGACCGAAGTGATCGCCGCCCGACGGGCGAACTACCGGCTCTGGGACCGGACGATCCGCGACCTCGCCGGGGTCGAACCGGTCTTCGAATCGCTCGCAGAGGGGGCCTGCCCGCAGTACTACCCCGTCATCGTCGACGATCCCGATGACCTGGGCCCGCTGTCGGCGGTGGCGAGGCCGTGGCCGCCGCTTCCCGGCGAGATACGGGACACCGACGAGTTCGGGACCGAGAACTTCCTCTCGAGGCATCTCCATACGCTTCCCCTCCACCAGGGTCTCGATCTTCGCGATCTGGGATATCTATCGCGCAGGGGCTCGTAGCGGCCGGCGTCCTTAGCCGTTCTCGTCGAGCAGCCACGCATCGTCCGGCGAGAAGCCGATATCGAGGGTATCACCGGTGGGCACGTCATCGGTAGCGACGACGACCGACGTCCCCTCCCAGCGGGCGTGCACCCGGACGGTCTCCCCGAGGAACTCGACGTGTTCGACGCCGACCCGCATGCGATTGGATCCGGCGGACCGGGAGAAACCCCTCGGACGAACGCAGAGGCTCACGGCACCCGTGACCGGCCGATCCGACCGAGCCGTGAACGTCCGCCCATCGCAGTCGACGGAAACGAGGGTCGTCCCCGGTGCCGTCCGCGTGTCGGTCTCCGTCACCCGCCCCTCGAGGAGGGTGTTCTCGCCGACGAATCGTGCGACGAACCGCGTTGCCGGCCGCCGGTAGACGGTTTCGGGCGTTCCGACCTGTTCGATACGGCCCGCGTTCATCACCGCGACCCGGTCGCTGACGGCCAACGCCTCCTCCTGATCGTGAGTGACGTAGACGGTCGTGACGCCCAGTTCCGACTGGATCCGTCGGATCTGGCGGCGCAGCGTCTTCCGGAGGCGTGCGTCGAGCGCGCTCAGCGGTTCGTCGAGCAGGAGGAGTTGCGGGTCGGGGGCGAGCGCCCGCGCGAGGGCGACCCGCTGGCGCTGTCCGCCCGAGAGGGTGCTCGGCGAGCGCTCGCCCATCCCCTCGAGGTCGACCAGCGCGAGCAGGTCCTCGACGCGCTCGTCGACGCCACCGTCTCCGGACGGGTCCCGAAACCGAAGCCCGTAGCCGACGTTCTCCGCGACGCTCATGTGGGGAAACAGCGCGTAGTCCTGGAGGACGACGCCGACGTCCCGGCGTTCGGGCGGAACCCCCTCCACGTCGCGCTCGCCGAACCGGACCGCACCGGAACTGGGCGCCTCGAACCCTGCCAGAAGACGCAGCGTCGTCGTCTTCCCACAGCCCGAGGGCCCGACGAGCGTGAAGAACTCGCCGTCGTTGACGTCCAGCGAGATGTCTTCGAGGGCGACAGGTCCCCCATCCGCGTAGCGTTTGGACACTTCCCGCAGGTGGACGTCAACCACGGAACCCGCCCCCAAGGCGGTCGACCAGCACGAAGCTCACACTCGTGACGACCAACAGGACCGTCCCCATCGCCGTCGCGGGCCCGAGCGAGCGCCGTCCGAGGTAACGCTCGATGGCGACCGGCATGGTGTAGCCGTCGCTTCCCTGGGCCAAGAGAACGGTGGAGTTGAACTCGCCGATGCTGATCGCCAGAGCAAAGGCCGCGCCCGCCGCGATTCCCGGGGCGATCCGCGGCAGTTCGACGTCGACGAAGGCGCGGGCACGCGAGGCACCCAGCGAACGGGCGGTCTCGACCAGCGAGTCGTCGAGGCCGGCGAGCAGCGGCGCGACGGTGCGGGTGACGAAGGGATAGGCGGCAACGGCGTGGGCGGCGACGATCGCGACCGGCCCGGTGAGTCCGAACCGGTAGCCGAAGGGCAGCGAGATCCCGAAGACGAGCCCGCGCAACAGCCCGATCCCGAGGACGACGCCGCTGACCGCAAGCGGCAGCATCGCAACGGCACCCAATACCGTCCGGCCCGGGAGCGACCCCGTCGAGAGGACTGCGACGCCGAGGCCGAGCGGGAGCGCGAGGACGAGCGTCCCGGCGGCGAACACGAGCGAGTTGCGGATCGCGGGCAGAGGCCGGGTCTGATAGCTCGCGGCGCTCGCCTGGCGCTCCAGTAAGAACGCGTAGTGCCGGAGGGTGAACCCCGACGAGTTCGTCAGACTCTCGAGGAGCAGGCTCGTGATCGGCCCGACGAACAGCACGAGGACGACGACTCCGTAGGCCGCGAGGGCGATCCTGCTCGGGCGGAGCACGGAGCGCCAACCCGAAACGAGGGGCTGGCGGGGGAGCGGGCGTCCGCGGCCCGCCGACGCGACGCGCGCCTCGTAGCGGAGATAGAGGTACAGCAGGGCGATCGACAGCAGGCTCTCGAGCGTGGCGAGCGCCGCCGCCTCGGTGTACGCGAGGTTCCGAACTCGGTCGTACACCCAGACCTCGACGGTCGCCAGTTCCAGTCCGCCCAACGCGAGGACGATGGGAAACGACATGAACGTGAAGATGAAGGCGAGCACGGCGCCGACGAGGATGGCGGGGAGCAACTGGGGCGCGACGACGTCGAGGAGGGCCCGACGACGCGAGGCCCCGAGGCTGCGGGCGGTCTCGATCGTCCGGCCGTCGACGGACTCCCAGGCGGCGGCGACGACGCGGGCCACCAGCGGCGCGTTGTAGAAGGCGTGTGCGAGGACGATCGCCTCCAGGGTGAACAGCAGCGACACCGGACCCAGACCGGCGGCGCCGAGCGCGCGGTTCAGCGGGCCGCCGGCGCTGAACATGGCGAAGAAGCCGACCGCGACCATGATGCTCGGAAGGACGAACGGGACGATCGTCAGCGAGCGGAGCGCCCGCCGGCCGCGGAACTCGAACCGGGAGAGGACGTACGCGCCGGGCAGCCCGACCAAGACGCTCGCAATCGTCGAGAGCAGCGCCTGATAGGCCGTGAAGCCGAACAGTCCGAACCCCGGCGCGGGAAAGCCCGCACCCGCCCACTCGCGCAGCGCTCTGGCGTGGCGGGCGAGCGCGATCGGGTCGGCGAAGACGTCCGCGAGGGCCCCGACGTAGAAGGGATCGGTGAGGATCGCTCCGAACGCGTCGAGCGAGGGACGTCCCTCGGGGCCGAGGGCCTCCGAAACCACCAGTCCGACCGGCAGGTAGAACAGCACGGCGAGCAGCGAGACGGCCCCCAGTACGAGGGCAGCGGTGAGCCGCCGTTCGAGGCGCTCCGGGAGGTTCCGTTGGAGGGTGGCCATCTATCCCTGGGCGATCTCTTGGGCCCACTCCTCGACCCAGGTATCGAGGTTCTCGGAGAGTGCGTCGTAGGACAGCGAGACGACCTCCGGGGGCTCGTGGGCGTACCGGTCGAACTCCTCGCCGAGGTCGGCGTGGGTCGTCGCCGGGAACTGGACGTTGTTGGTCGCGATCGCACCCTGGGCCGCCGGCGAGAGGAGGAAATCGACGAAGCGCTCTGCGAGCGCGCGCCGGCCGGTCGACTCGAAGATCCCGACACCCTCGGGGTTGGCGTAGCCCTGCTCGTTGAGGAAGGCGATCCGGTGGCGGTCCATGTCGAGGCCGTCGCGGTTGGCGTAGACCTGGTCGGTCGAGTAGGAGACGATCATCGGACGCTCCTCCTCGAGGTACGCGGTGTAGGTGTCCTGCCACGACCCGAGGATCCGCACGCCGTTGTCGGCCAACGCGCGCCAGTAGTCGAGATACGCCGACTCGCCGACCGCCTGAATGCTCCACAGCAGGAAGGCCCGCCCCGGCGCGCTCGACTGGGCGTTCTGGGCGAGCAGCGTCCCCTCGTAGGCGGGGTCGAGCAGCGAGTCGAAGGTCTGCGGTTCGTCCACGACCCCCTCGTCGTAGACGAGGCTGATGTAGCCCGTGTCGAAGGGGATGACCCGTCCTTCGGGGTCGAACGTCAACTCCTCGCGGATCGCGTTCCCGTTGTCCAGGGCGGCCGGGTCGAGCGAGCCGAACAGCGGGCCCTCCACGTTCCGGTCGACCCGGATGAGGTCGTCGACGGTCAGCCCCAGATAGACGTCGGCGTCGATTCCGACGCCCTGACTCGCGCGTTCGATGTAGTAGTTGAGGCCGTTGTCGGGCGTGGTCCACTCGATGGTCGCGTCGGGATGGCGGCTCTCGAACTCCTCGGTGAGCCACTCGCCGGGACTCGTGCTCGGCGCGTCGAGAAACGATTCGTAGGTCGCGACGGTGAGCGTTCCCGGGTCGCCCGAGTCCCCATCGCCGCCGTTTCCGCCGTCGCGGCTGAGACACCCCGCGAGTCCGAGCGCCGTCGCCCCACCCACGCTGCCGACGAACGTCCGTCGATCCATTATCAGGTGGTTCCACTGGGTCATATTAAGCCACGCGGTATCCGGAGACCGGACGGATCGAAAGCGAGACGGGTCCGGACGGCCTCGTTTCGACGATGAGCGACCACGAGAACAGGGGCTACCGGCGACTGTTCGACGGGGAGGCACTCACCTTCGGAACCGGGTTTCCGCTGACCGAGGGCGGGAGAGCCGTCCCACCGATCGACCGGGAGACGGAACTGGCCGCTCACGCCGAACGCGTCGGCTTCGACGCGCTGTGGGCCCGGGACGTGCCCACCGACTGGCCGAAGTTCGGCGACGTCGGCCAGGGCTACGACGTCTGGCCGTGGCTCTCGGCGGTCGCGGCCCACACCGACGGGGTCGCGCTGGGCACCGCGAGCGTCGTCCTCCCGCTTCGCCACCCGCTGTTCGTCGCGAAATCCGCCGCCTCGGTCGACCGGCTCTCCGGGGGTCGGCTCGTCCTCGGGATCGCCTCCGGGGACCGCCCGCCCGAGTACGAGGCCTTCGGGGTTGAGGAGGACGAACGGGGCGAGCTGTTCCGCGAGAGCGTGCGGGTACTCCGAGCCGCGTGGCGCGAGGGGTTCCCCGAACTCGATACCCGATGGGGAACCCTCGACGGCACCGTGGATCTCGTCCCGAAACCCACCACCGAAACGCTCCCGCTTCTCGTGACCGGCAACGCCCGCCAGTCCGTCGAGTGGATCGGGGAACACGGCGACGGCTGGCTGTTCTACCACCTCCCGCGGCGCACCCTCGGGGACTACATCGACGACTGGCGCGAGGCCGGGGGCGAGAAGCCGTTCGCGATGGCGATGAGCGTCGAACTCGCCGATACGGATCCCGAACCGATCCACCAGGGGATCCGAGCGCGAAGCGAGTGGTTCGTCGAGTACTTCCGGGAACTCGAGGAGTGGGGCGTCGATCACGTCCTCGTCTCAGTCAAGGGCGAGGACAGCGAGTCGGCACTGACGCGGTTCGCCACGGAGGTGGTGAACGCGGTGTGACGAGAGGGCTCGAACCGGGGAACGTCGCTCCGTTCGAGCACGGGGTTCGAATCACTCCCATCGTGGAGACGTACCTCACCCGACTCATCGGAAAACCATGGGTTCGGGCGGATTCGAACCACCGATCTCGGCCTTGTAAGGGCCGCGTCATGACCGACTAGACCACGAACCCGCGGTCGGGTGAAAACGCCGCGAGCGAATAACGGTTTCCTTCTCGACCGGAAACGCTTACCGACGGGCGCACCAGCCCTCGATATGGCCTCCCGTCGCCTGTCGATCGCAGTCACGCTGGTCCTCACGGCCGCCCTCGTCCTCACCCTCGCCTACCAGTTCGGCGCGCTCTCGTTCGTCACCGGCGACGAGGACCGGGCGACGGTGACGGTCTCCGAGGGCGACGAGACGCTCGCGACCGTCGAGGCCGAGGTCGCGGACACCCCGCCCGAACGCTACACGGGCCTCTCGGACCACGAGTCGCTCGACTCGGACGAGGGCATGCTGTTCGTCTTCGAGCACGAGAGCACCCGCAGTTTCGTCATGCGGGACATGGCGTTCGCCATCGACATGATCTTCGTCGGCGAGGACGGCCGGATCACGGAGATCCACGAGGCACCCGTCGAGGACGACGGGCCGGACCTGACGCGCTATCGCGGCGAGGCCAAGTGGGTACTCGAGGTCGAATACGGCTACGCCGACGAACACGGAATCAGCGAGGGCGACCGAGTGGAGGTGGAGTCCTGATCGTTTCGGTTCGTAACAACCCTTTTGAGCGTCCGACCCCGAGAGATCACGATGGCCGTCCAGGACGCGGACGATGACCCGTTCGAGGACCAACGGGAGAAGGTGGACGACTCGATGCGACGGCTCTTTCGGCGCTACGGTTCGGACAACGCCTTCGAGTACGCCGTCGCGGTCGTCGCGAGCGTTCTCGCACGGTTGCTCGATCTGATCCCCCCGCTGATGCTCGGGGTCGCGATCGACGCGATCTTCAACGACTCCCGGGCGTTCAGCCTCGGACCCGTTCCGGCGTCGTGGCTTCCAACCACGCAGGAGGAGCAGTTCGCGCTGACGGTCGCGATCATCGCCGGCTCGTTCGCGCTCGGCGCGGTCTTTCACTGGC
>CAYVQH010000024.1:0-19068 GCA_964454105.1 uncultured Halobacteriales archaeon
CGACCGCCCGCTCGTCCTCGCGGACGGTCACCGCGAACAGCTCGTTACCGAGCCCGCGCTCGGCCGCCTCCTCGGTGTGGGCGTTCAACCCCGCGGCCCGGCGAAGGGAGACGAACTCCGCGGGGGTCGGCGGTTCGACCTCGGTCTCGTAACTCATAACCTGATGAGGGGGAGACGGAACACGATGGGTCACTCCTCACGGCGCCGTCGCATGCTCTGGCGGGTGAACTGCGGGCGCGCGCGGATCCCCTTGCGGCGGCTCTTGAACGAGCGGTAGAGCACGTAGACGATGAACACGGAGATCAGCGCGGGGACGACCGCGGGCTGCCACGCCCGAAACGAGTAGACGATCGACGTCGAGATCAGCGTCACCGAGAGGACCAACCCGTAGATCAGCCGCTTTGCGAACCGATCGAAGACGTTGTTCGGGTCCTCGATGTCGACGTTGATCCCGACGTCGCCGCGTTCGAGTTTCGTGAGAGTGCGGTCGGCCGTCTGGGGCAGGCGCAGCGACGCCTGCGTCGAGTTCCAGATCTCCCGACCGGTTTCCTCGGCCATCTGTTTTGCCGTCTCCTCGCGATAGCCCTCCTCGGAGAGGTACTCCGTCGCGGTCTCGATGAAGTCGAAATCGGGATCGAGCGTGACACAGACCCCCTCGACGACCGTCGCGACACGCAACACGAGCGCGAGGTTCGAGGGCAATCGGAGGGGGAACTCGTAGATGGTGTTCTCGATCTGGCTGATGATCTGGTTGACGCGGTACTGTTCGATCTCCTCGCCGCGGACGTCCGCGATGGCCAGCTCCATCACGTCGCCCATCACCTGCCGGTCGGCCTCCGGGCTCAGGGTTCCCATCTCGATCAGGGTGTCCAGAATGGCGTCGATGTCCTGGTTCGCGACCGCGATGTAGAACTCGACGATCTTTCCCTGGATGAACGGATCGACCCGCCCGCTCATCCCGAAATCGTAGAAGACGATCGAGCCGTCGTCCCGTACCGCGAGGTTTCCGGGGTGGGGGTCGGCGTGGAAGACGCCGTCCTCGATGATCATCTGGAGGTAGGCCCGCTGGAGGGTTTCGGCCAGTTCGTGGCGGTCGATCCCCTTCTCGTCGAGTTCGCGGACGTTGCTGATCTTCGTCCCGCCGATGTACTCCATGGTGAGCACCTGCCTCGTCGAATGGGAGTCGACGATCTCGGGGATCCGGACCCGGTCGTTATCCGCGAAGTGGGTGCGGATCTCCTGGAGCATGTCGGCCTCCCGCTCGTAGTCCATCTCCTCGCGGATCGTCTTCGCGAACTCGTCGGAGAGGTTCTCGAGCGAGAACGCCTGGGCGTCCTGGACGAACCGCAACAGGAGCGGCAGCGAGAACTTGATCACCCGCAGGTCGGCCTCGATCAGCGACTCGATGTCGGGTCGCCGGACCTTCACCGCCACGAGCCGGTCGTCGATGTACGCCCGGTAGACCTGTCCCAGGCTCGCGCCGCTGATGGCGTCGCTGTTGAACTCCTCGAAGCGCTCCTCGACGGGGCCGAGGTCCTCCTCGAGGACCCGTTTGGCTTCCTCCCATTCGGCTGGGGGCACTTCGTCCTGTAGTTTCGAGAGCTCGTCGATGTATGCCGGGGGGAGGACGTCGGGGCGCGTCGAGAGCAGTTGGCCGAGCTTGATGAACGTCGGTCCGAGCGTCAACAGCGACTCCAGCAGCCGATTTGCACGCTCGCGCTGGGTTTCGACGTCGACCTGTCGTCCGGGCCCGAAGAACACGAACCGGTGGCGATCACGCGTGTACGCCCACAGCAACGGCAGGAACTGCCAGGCGACGACGAAGAATCGTCGGTACGCACGGAGTTGCACCATTCCCCCGATTAAGCGTCCTCGATCGGGATGGTCGTCGCCTCGACCGGCGCGCGACGGGGGACGTACAGTTCGAGCACGCCGCGCTCGATCGACGCGCTCGCCTCGTCACCGATCGCGTCCGGCGGGAGGGGGAGTTCGAGATCCAAAAAGAGCGACCGGTCCTCACGGAGGTAGTCAAACCCCTGCGGGACGTCCTTCGCACGGCGCGCCTCGATCCGCACGCGGCGGTCCTCGGCAGTGATGTCCGTCGTCTCACCCGTCGCGCCCGGCAGGTCGAGCACCACCAGGTACTCCTCGTCGCGTTCGAGCAGATCCGCGAAAACGGCCTCGGGCAACTCGTTGAGTGCCTCGCGCAGCGCTGACATACCCGGCGATACGGTGTCGGGGGCGAAAAAGCCCGCGGTCACGCGGCGGAAACGGACGGCCGAACGCCCGCGGCGGGACGGCACGGACCCGCGATACGGGCCTTCGTTCACGGACCTCGATCCCCGGCGCGAGTTCGTCAGCGACGGGGGCTTTTATCCCCAGGCCTGCAACCCACTCACATGAGTCAGGACGACCTCCAGCGGTCGGGGTTCAAGGACCGGACGCGGATCGACGAGGCCCGCGAACGGCTGCTCGATCGGGTCGAGACCCACGACCGGACCGAGCGCGTTCCGCTCGCGAGCGCGGACGGCCGGACGCTCGCGACGCAGGTGACGGCCCCCAAGCCCGTGCCGGGCTACGACCGGGCGGCGATGGACGGCTACGCCGTCCGGGCAGAGGACACCTTCGGCGCGAGCGATCGTTCGCCGAACCTCCTGCGGGAAGGCGAGGCGATCGGCCCCGAACGGGCCGTTCGCGTCCACACCGGCAGCGAGATCCCGGAGGGGGCCGACGCCGTCGTGATGGTCGAGCAGGTCGAGGAGATCGGCGGAGAGCTCGAGGTCGTCGACGCCGTCGCCGAGGGCGAGAACGTCGGGCCGACGGGAGAGGACGTCTCGGAGGGCCAGACTCTCTACGAGCCGGGACAGCGAGTTCGCCCCTCGGATCTCGGACTGTTGAAGTCGGTCGGACTGACCGAGGTCGAGGTCGCGGAACGACCGACCGTCTCGGTGATCCCGACCGGCGAGGAGCTCGTCCAGTCGGATCCCGCCCCCGGAGAGGTGATCGAAACCAACGCGCTGACGGTCTCACGGCTCGCCGACCGGTGGGGCGGGCGACCCACCTATCGCGACGTCGTCACCGACGACCACGAGGCGCTGCGGGCGGCGATCCAACGGGACCTCACGAAGGACCTGATCGTGACCACGGGCGGCTCCTCGGTGGGCGAACGCGATCTCATCCCCGATGTCGTCGACGAGATCGGCGAGGTGCTGATTCACGGCGTCGCGCTCAAACCCGGTCATCCAGTCGCGCTGGGCGTCGTCGAGGACACGCCGGTACTGATGCTGCCGGGCTACCCCGTCGCCTGCATCGTCAACGCCGTCCAGTTCCTCAGACCCGCGCTCAAGCGGGCGGGCGGAATGCCCGTCGAGGACCACCCGACGACCGAGGCGCGACTCGAACGCAAGATCCGAAGCGAGCCCGGGATCCGGACGTTCGCCCGGGTGAAGCTCGATCGGGCGGCTGGGGACGGCGACGAGACGACCGCCCTCCCCACGCGGGTCAGCGGCTCGGGCGTCCTCTCGAGCGTGGCGCTCGCGGACGGCTGGGTGGTCGTTCCCGAGGATCGCGAGGGGATCGCGGAGGGCGAGACCGTTGCCGTCGAGGACTGGGAGTGGTCGGCATGAGTTCCGTCGGACGACTCGCTCGCCGTGCTCGCGAGACTGCGACCGACGGACTCACACTCACACCGGGGGTGCTCGCATGAGTTCGCGAAAGGAGTTCCGCGAGCTCGTCCCGCCCGAGCAGGCCCACGAGGCGATCGCGTCGCTCGATCTGAGCGGCGGCAGCGAGGAGATCCCGCTCCGGGAGGCCCGCGAACGGGTGCTCGCCGATCGGATCGACGCCGACCTCGACGTCCCGGGGTTCGACCGCGCGAGCATGGACGGCTACGCCGTGCGAGCGCGCGACACCTTCGGAGCGGGCGAGGCCGATCCCGCGGTCCTCGATCTCGCGGGTGCGGTCCACGCCGGCGAGGAGCCCGACGTCCGCGTCGAGGAGAGGACCTGCGCCGAGATCTCGACGGGTGCGGTGATGCCGCCGGGCGCGGACGCGGTGGTGATGGTCGAACGAACGGACGAACGAGAGAGCGGCGTCGAGATCCGCACCTCGCTCGCGCCGGGCGACAACGTCATGCTCGCCGGGGCCGACGTCGCCGCCGGCGAGAGAGCCCTGGGGCCCGGCACCCGCCTGACCCCCCGCGAGATCGGCCTGCTGTCGGCGCTCGGGATCGACTCGGTTCCCGTACGGGCGAAACCCCGGGTCGGGATCGTCTCGACGGGTGACGAGCTCGTCCGACCCGGCGAGACGCTCCACAGCGAGCGCGGGCAGATCTACGACGTTAACAGCTACACGATCGCTACGGCGGTCGAGGAGGCCGGCGGCGAAGCGAAGCTGTACCCCCACGCGGGCGACGACTACGACGAGATGGAGCGGGTCCTCACAGAGGCCGCGGCGGAGTGCGACCTCGTCCTTTCGTCGGGGTCGACCTCCGCGAGCGCCGTCGACGTGATCTACCGGGTGATAGAGGACCGTGGTGAACTCCTGTTGCACGGCGTGGCGATCAAGCCGGGAAAACCCATGCTGATCGGGGAGTTCCCCGACTCGGCGTACGTCGGCCTGCCGGGCTATCCGGTCTCGGCGCTCATGATCTTCCGGCACTTCGTCGCGCCGGCGATCCGCCGGGCGGCCGGTGTTCCCGAGCCCCGAACGGCCACCGTCGAGGCGGAGATGGCCCTCGAGGAGCGCTACGGCGAGGGTCGAACCCGACTCATGCCCGTGGGGCTGATCGAGAGCGGCGAGGGTCGAACCCTCGCCTACCCGGTGGACAAGGGTTCGGGGGCGACGACGAGCCTCGTCGAGGCCGACGGCGTCGTCGAGGTCGACCCCGACACGGCCTATCTCGATGCGGGCGAGCGCGTCCCGGTCGACCTGTTCTCGGCCGACGTGCGCCCGCCGACGCTGTTCGGGGTCGGCGAGGACGATCCCGCCCTCTCGGCGCTGCTCGACGAACTCGACCGGCCGCGCTATCTCTCGATCGGGAGCCGTCAGGGGCTGCGTCGTCTCGACCAGGGGGTCCCGGACTTCGCGGTCGCATCGGGCCCCATCCAGCGCGAGGTCGATGCGACTGAACTCGGCGGCTGGACCCGCGAGTGGGGGCTCGTCGTTCCGTCGGGCAATCCCGAGGGGATCGAGGGGCTCGCGGACCTCGTCGACCGGGAGCTGCGGTTCGTCAACCGGCCCACGGATTCGGGACTCAGGACGACCCTCTCGGACGCGCTCTCCGACCTAGCGGACGAGCGCGGTGGATCGCGTACCGACCTCGTCGAGTCGATCGACGGGTTCGAACTCGCCGTCCGCGCCCACGAGAGTCCCGCTCGGAAGGTCGCGTCCGGAGGGGCCGACGCGGGCCTCGGACTGCGCGTGACGGCCGAGAAGTTGGATCTGGGATTCGTCCCGTTGGGCCAGGAACGGGTCACGGTGCTCGTCAATCCCGACCGTGCGGACAAGCCGAGCGTCGACGAACTCCGGGGAGCAATCGCGGAGTCGAGCGCTTTCGACGGTCTCCCGGGCTTCGAACCGCGCGGGTAGCGCGATCCGCTTCGAATCGACGCTCCGCCGAGGACACCCCTCGATCGTCACGAGCGGGGATCACGGGTCCGCGGATTCCCTCATCCTGCTGTCGGTCGTCTTCGCGATCCTGCTTCTGGAGTTTACCGAGATGACGCCCGTTCGAATGGGTATCGTCATGCCGGCGATAAACGGGTTCGTCGGCCTGCCGATCACGGCACTGGCGCTGTACTACGCGAACAAGCGCTTCCTCGATCACCCGCTGTGGCTTCGGGTCTGTCTCGACGCCATCGTCGTCTTCATGTTCGTGACGGCCGCGCTGACCGCCCAGGACCTCCTCGCACAGATCGCCTCGTGGCTGTGATCGTCGAGGGGACGTCCCGACGGCGGGACCCGTCGACGCCTCGGCGGTCCGCGCGCGAGAACGGGACCCATTGAGCCGGGGCGCTACTGCGCTTCGACTGGGGGATAGAGGTCGGCGAAACTCGTTACGCGGCGGTCGCCGAGCACGCAGACCCCGCGGCTCTCGGCGCCGTGGCGTTCGACGTGGATCGCGTCGAGGCCGGCGTTCCAGGCCGCGCCGACGTCGTTCGCGCCGTCGCCCGCGAGCACGCCCCGGCCCTCGACGCCGAGGTCCGAGATGGCGCGTTCGACGGGCGTGGGGTCGGGCTTCCAGCCCAGGTCGTCCGAACAGCAGACGACCGTGTCGAACCAGTCGGCGATGTCGAGGTGTTCGAGAACGGGGTCGGTCAGGAACGGCTGGCAGTGCGTGACCAGCCCGACCGGTCCGTCGAGGTCTGCCACGAAGGCGGCGTCCTCGTAGAGGGTCGTCGCCTCGACGCGTTCGGCGGGCTTCTCGACCGCATCGAGCGCCGCCCAGAACGCATCCCGATCGAGCCCGAGTGTGGCGATCTGAGCCTCTCGATCCACACCCAGCCCGTACCACAGCCCTTCGGCTTCCGCGTTCGAGAACGTCCGGCCGAGCCGGTCGCCCACTCGGTCGAACGTCTCACGGACGTAGGACCACTCGACGTCCACGAGCGTGCCGTCCAGATCGAGCAGCCAGTAGTCGTATCCATGTTCGTCCTCGTCACCGGTCATTGAGGGTGTTCACTACGCACTCGTGACCTAATCAGCGTTTTGCCCGTTCACCTCGATCGAACTGCCGAAGTACTTGTTGAGCACCTCGCTGACCGAGTCGGCGTTGAACTGCCCGAGGTCGTTCGCGATCGCCGTCTTGAGCGCCTCGTACCCCTTCGGGGTGGTCTCGAACCGGCGGTACTCGACCGACTCGACCGGAACGCCGAGCGCCTCCTCTGTGAGTTCGCGAATGTGATCCGGCGCGTTCAGCTCCCCTCGCCAGAGGTTGTCCCGAAAGAAGAGCCACTCGTCCTCGCCGGGCTCGTCGGCCTCCCGATACAGCGTCGTCTCGAAGGTCGCCGGCTCGACGCGCACTTCCGACGGATCGAGGCGGAACCGGACGGCGAGGACGTACCGCCCGCTCACGCCTCGTCGTTGACCCGCTCGGCCATCTCGACGTCCTGATCGGTGATTCCACCCTCCTCGTGGCTCGTAAAGCGGACCTCGACCTCCCGGAAGTCGACGATCATCTGAGGATGATGGAACTCCTCGTCGGCGATCTCTCCGACTTCGCGGGCGAAATCGAGGCCCGCGAGGTACTCATCGAACTCGAAGGTACGGGTGATCTCCTCGCCGTCGCGGTCCCATCCCTCCGGGAGCCGTTCCTGGAGCTCCTCGTCGTCGAGCAGGTCTGTCATGTCCGTGTGATTGGACGGCAAGCGGGATAAAAGCCGGCGTTAGTCGTCCTGGAGACGGGCCGCGATCTCGGGGGGTATCTCCTCGGCTCTCTCGGGGACGACACCCTCGGGCGGCCCCGACGGGGCGTTCGCGTCGCCCGAGCCCGGATCGAACAGCTGGATCGCGGTGTTGATCGTCTCCCAGTCGTCCTCCGCGGCAGCCTCCCGCAGACTCTGGGTGGGTGCGGCGAGCAGCTGGCCGACCAGCGCGTCGGCCATCGCCTCAACGGTCTCTCGCTGGTCGTCGGTCAGCCCGCCCTGGGACTCGAGCTTCGAGAGCGCGGTCGCAACCTCCGCGCGCTTGGCCCGTTCGGCGCCCTCGTACATCCCGCTGATGACGTCGTCGGCCTGCCGACGCTTGAACTGCTTGAGCAGGTGTTCGAGTTCCCGATCGATCATCGTCTCGATCTCCCGGGCGGCAGCCGCGCGGGTCCGCTCGGTTTGATCGGTCACCGCCTTCAGGTCGTCCAGGTCGTAGAGCGTGACCGACTCCATTCCGTCGGTCCGCGGATCGACGTCGCGGGGTTTCGCGAGGTCGACTACGGTACACTCCCCGTCGAACAGCGACGCGTCGAGGATCGGCTCGTCGCTGCCCGTCGCGGCGATCACGACGTCGGCCTCGCCGATGACGTCCGAAAGCGCCGCGAGCGAGCGCGCCTCGGCCTCGACCGGAAGCTCGCTTGCGACGTGCTCGGCGCGCACGTGGGTCCGGTTCGCAACGACGAGTTCGGCGGGGTCGTACCGCGAGAGCGCCTGTGCGGCGAGGGTCCCCATTTCGCCCGCACCGACGACCAGCGCCGTCGCCTCGCCGATATCGTGTTCGTCCGCGACCATCGAGACGGCCGCGCTCCCCAGCGAGACCACGCCCTCGTTGATCGCGGTCTCGGATCGTGCCCGCTCGCCGACGTGGATCGCCTTCAACAGCGCGTCCTCGAGGATCTCGCCGAGCGCACCCGCGCCGCGTGCGTCCTCGTAGGCCTCCCTGAACTGGCCGATGATCTGGTCCTCCCCGAGCACGAGCGATTCCAAGCCCGACGCGACCCGCAGCAGGTGGCGCAGGCTTTCCTCGTGTCCGCTCCAGACCGGCCCGGACGGGAGTTCCGCGGCCCACGGTTCGAGGGCGGCACGCCCGCTCGCGGCGTCGCCGGTGACCACGTAGGCCTCCGCCCGGTTGCAGGTCTGGAGAACGAACGCCTCACGGACCTCGTCCCGGGCCAGCAGCTCACGAACCAGCGGTCCCTGACCGAGAGTACAGGCGGCGTCGATCTCGTCGACCGACGCGGTCTCGTGGGTTATTCGCACACCGGTGATGACGCCGCCGCTCACGGCTCATCATCTCCCGTCACGTCGTCCATCACGTCTGCAATCACTTGCGAGCGTTTGGTATCGCCGCTACGTAAATCCTTCCAAACCGACGAGGAGGAGACCACCGACCGGACCGCCTCACGGCGTCGCCCGGCCGGGTGGTCCGAGAGCGCCTCCCTGAGTTCGGCCGTCAGTCGCGCCATCTCCCCCGCTCCTGTCAGTTCGGGTTCGAGGCGCTCGCGCAGGTGCTTGCTCAGCGCCGGGCTCGTCCCGCCGGTCGAGACCGACACGACCACGGGACCCTCGCGGATCGTCGCCGGGACGACGACGCTGCCGGGATCCCGGGAGCCGTGGGTGTCGGCGCGGTTGACCAGAACGCCGTGTTCGCGGGCCTCCCGATCGATCGCGGCGTTCAACGCCCCGTCGTCGGTCGCCGCGACGACCAGCGCCGGGTGCGCGCGCTCGAACCAGCCCGGGAGATCCTCGGGAGTCGGCGCCGCACGGATCCGATTGCTCGCGCCGAACTCTCGGTCGCAGAAGTCGGGGCTCACGACGACGGTCCGTGCCTCCCGCGAGAACCGGCGGGCCTTGCGCGCGCCGACGCGTCCGCCGCCGAAGACCAGTACAGTCCGGCCCTCGAAGTCGTGCAGAAGCGGAATCATCGTATCATTCCGTGTTCGCGTCCGCGCGTTCATCCAGTCTGATGCCCGTCTTCTTCAGGATGCGCGTCGAGAACAGGGTGTCCCAATCGTCCTCGCCCACGTCGCCGGACTCCGTCCAGTGGGCGGACGCGGGTTCCCTGTCGACGTCCCAGAACTCCGCCATCCGCTCGCGGACCCGTTCGATGCGCTCCTCGCTTTCGGCCTCGCTGCGCCCGTGGGTCATCGCGAAGAAGTTGTACGGCCAGACCCCCTCGTGACGCGGGCGCTCGTAACAGTGGGTGACGAAGGGGAGGGAAGCGATCGCGGGGCCCACCTCGCTTACGAGGCCGTCGGGAACGTTCCAGACGGTCATGCCGTTCTCGGTGTAGCCCAGCGCGTAGTGGTTCGGGATGGCGCCCACGCGCCGGACCTTCCCCTCGCAGTCGAAGCGCTTGATCGTCGCGCGCACCCACTCGGGGTCGACACCGAGTTCCTCGGCGATCGCCCTGTAGGGATCAGCGACGATCGGAAATCCGTCCTGGATCGCGAGTACCAGATCGCGCTCGTCGGGCGTCAGGCTTGCGTTATCGGTCGGTTCGACGTCGGGACCGAGATCCGAGAGATCGACGTCGCCCTCGGGGACCGGCCCGTCGAGCATGAACTTCGCCTCGACGCGGAACTCCCGCCGCTTGGGGAGGTTATAGGTCTCCTGGCCGGTCTCTTTCTCGATGGCCGCCAGCACGTCATCCACCCGCGACTCCTCCGCGACGCTGAGGACGAACCACATGTTGAGGTGGGGATGCTCGCGTTCGTAGTTGTGTGCGACCTCCCGGTGGGCGTTGACCGTCTCCGCGACCTCCTCGAACCGTTCCTCGGGGGCGTGCATCGCCACCAGCGTCGCGGTTCCGCCGATCTCCTGGGCGTCGACGAGCGCGCCGAACCGCGTGAGGACGCCCTCCCCGTCGAGTCGCCTCGTCCGTTCGAGGAGTTCCTCGCCGCTCACGTCGATGCCGCGGTCCGAGAGCGCCCGTGCCGCGTGCTCGAAGGGACGTTCACAGACGGGAAAGCCGCCCTGAAAGGCGTTTATCAGCGCGCGGTCGATCCGGTCGAGATCCCCGACCCGGGCCCGTGTCATACTCGTCGGTCGGGGTCCCGTTGGGATAAGCATCGCGTTGGCTCGCGGTCGCGAGGAACGGAGGTTACTCCTCGACGCCGGTGACTCGGAATCCCTGCTCGCGGATCCCCTCCAGGATCGCCTCGTGGTCCGCCGAGGCCTCGTAGTAGAAGACCACGTCGAAGGTCCCCTCTCGCAGGAGCTGCTGGCACTCCCAGACGAACTCGTCGTCCTCGAGGGTCAACCCCTGATGCTGATTCGAGGCGAAGTCCGTATCGTCCGACCCCGAGTAGACGTAGGTGTCCGTAGGATCGTGGCCCGCCCCCTCGGCGATGATCTCGCCGATGTCGACCGTCGCTTGATGCATCTCGATGTCCTCGTCGCTCCCCAGATCGGTGTGGGCGATCGCGCCGGCCAGTTCGATCTCGCCGGGCTCCAGGAGGCGCTTCGTTCGCTGATAGAGGTCGTCATCGAGCGTCTCGCTCATACACTCGCTGGGACGGCCGTCCGTATACCGTTCACGGTCGGCGTCGCTGTCGGTGCTTGAAAATGCAGAACGTGGTTCACGGGCGAATGCCCCGAACGATCGCCGAAGCGCCGATTACAGCCGCTGCAGGTTCGTCGCTCGGGGGCCCTTGTCGGCCTGCTCGATGTCGAACTCGACTTCCTGTCCCTCTTCGAGGTCGGGGCCGCCGACGTCCTCCATGTGGAAGAACACGTCCTCCTCCGAATCCTCAGTGTCGATAAAGCCGTAACCGCCTGTGTCGTTGAAGAAATCAACCGTACCTTTCGCCATTGCAACTACCAGTTCGTCGTCCACCCTTAAAAATGTGCGCAAACGTCGATCGGGCACAAGGCTCATTGTACCCGATAGCGTCGCCGAACGTAGAGAATGGTATCGCTCGCACGCTCGCTCGGTTCCCGCGTGTACGAGAACCTCCTCCTGAACGACATCGACGACGGTCCGACCCACGTCGCCGTCATCCAGGACGGTAACCGTCGTTACGCGAAGGAACGCGGCACCCATACCACCGACGGACATCGCGCCGGCGCACAGACCACCGAACAGGTACTCGACTGGTGTGAGGAGCTCGGAATCGAGGAGCTGACCCTGTACGCCTTCTCCACGGAGAACCTGGAACGCCCCCGCGAGGAGCGCGAGGCGCTGTACGACCTGCTCTGTGAGAAGCTCCGGGAGTTCGCCGATGCCGAGCGCGTTCACGACGGCGGCGTGACGATTCGCGCGCTCGGGAACCTCTCGCTTCTCCCCGATCGAGTCCGTGAGGCCGCCGCCTACGCCGAGGATCGGACCCGGGAGTACGACACCTTCGTGCTCAACATCGCGCTGGCCTACGGCGGACGGGCCGAGCTGTTGGGCGTGGCCCGTGACGTCTCGCGTGCGGTCGCGGAGGGCGAACTCGGCGCGGAGGCGATCGACGCCGAGGAGATCGACCGCCGGCTGTACGACGACGAGGTCCGGGACGTCGACCTGATCATCCGCACCGGCGGCGACGAACGCACCTCGAACTTCTTGCCGTGGCACGCCAACGGCAACGAGGCCGCGGTCTTCTTCTGTGCGCCCTACTGGCCCGAGTTCTCGAAGGCCGACTTCCTTCGTGCAGTCCGGACCTACCAGCACCGCGAAGCCTCCTGGCAGCGGACGAAAACCCAGCGCGCGATGGCACTCGTCCGTGCGCTCTCGGAGGCCGACCTCCCGAAGGCCCGCGACGTGCTCGACGGCGAGCCCGACCCCGCCCGGGAGACCGCCGCGCCGATCGACCGGTAGCCGTCCGGTCGTCGCAGCACCCGCCTCTCAGTTCACGTGGTTCCGGCCGCTCGGTTCCTCCCGTCAGCGCCCGAATCGCCGACTGCGTTTCTTGTAGTCGAGCACCGCGCGCAGGTAGTCCCGTTCTCGGAAGTCGCGCCAGTTCACGTCGGTGAAGTACAGCTCCGCGTAGACCGACTGCCAGATCATGAAGTCCGAGAGCCGTTCGGCGCCGGTCTTGATCAGCAGGTCGGGTTCGTCGGGAAAGACGAGTTGCTCCTCGATGTCCTCGTCGGTGATCCCGTCCGGGTCCCGTTCGCCGTGTTCGACCTCGCGTGCGAGTTCGCCCACCGCGCGGGCGAACTCCCGTTTCCCGCCGAGGCCGATCCCGATGCTGATCGGGGCATCGACCTGCCGGATGTCCTCGGGTCCGCGGACGGCGACCGGACGTGGAGTGGAGATCTCCTCGAGTTCGCTCGCCAGCGTGGGAGCGGCGGCGGGATCGAGGACGCTCACGTAGACGGTCACGCGGCTGGCGCCGTACTCGAAGGCCCATTCGAGGACCGCTTCGAGGGTCTCGTACGCACCGCGTTCGAGGAGGTCGCGCTCGGTGATCACGATGGCGACGTGTTCGGGAGGGGTGCCGCCGTGACGACGGACGCGAGCCGCGAGATACCGGTCGTACAGTCCCACACACACCCTCTCTGGGGCGCACCCGTAAGCCTCACGACCCGCTTTCGGAACGGGTAAGTGCCCGACCACGAAACCGGACCGGTGTGACCGGCCGAGTCCGGCGTGCGGGCGGGTTCGCGATCGTGGGCAGCCTCTCGCTTGCCGCGCCGTTTCTCGGCCCCGCCGCGTTCGTCCCCTTCGCGGCGGTCGGCCTGCTGGCCGCACTCGTCATCGACGGGGGGCCGGCCTTCGACCTCTTCGCCCATTCCGGCGACCGCGATGATCGCACCCTCTACGGTTTGGCGGGGTTCTCGCTGGCCGCGACCGGCCTCGGGCTTCTGGTGCTCGTCGGGCTGCCGCCCGAACTGTTCGCCGGCACGGTCTGCCTCCTCGCGGGGGGGAATCTCGTCCAACAGGCGACCGCGGTCCGACGCAGCGACGACCTCGCGACGACCGCCGGATTCGCGGTCGGGGGCTTTCTCACCGGTACCGCCGCACAGTTGCTCGTGACGCCGTTCTCGCTCGGCATCGCGCCGGCCGCGGCGGTCTTCCTGGCGGCCTGTGGCGCGCTGATCGCCGCGCTCCTTCGGCTCGTTCTCTACCAGCGCGACGACCCGCTCGTGTTGCTCAGTGTGGGGCTGGTGCTGTGGGTGGTCTCGGATTTCGGGATCGCGATCACAGTCGGCGGGATCGCGATCGCCCTCGCGGTGACGGTCGCGCTCGGCTACGTCTCGTATGCACTGGGCACCGCCTCGATCCCGGGGATGGTCACCGGCATGCTACTCGCGCTGGTCACCATCGTTCTCGGGGGCTACGGCTGGTTCGTCCTGCTGATCGCCTTCTTCGCCATCGGCGGGCTCTCCTCGAAGTTCCGCTACGACCGGAAACGCGAACGCGGGGTCGCCGAGGACAACGAGGGCGCTCGCGGTAGCGGCAACGTGCTCGGCAACTCGGCGGTCGCGCTCGTGGCGGTGCTCGGCTACGCCGCGACGCCCGACCCGCTGTCGGTCCCGCCGGGGCTGTTCTTCTTCGTCTTCGCCGGTGCGGTCGCCACCGCCATGGCCGACACCCTCTCGAGCGAGATCGGCGGCGTCTACGACGACCCCCGTCTCGTCACGACCGGCGAGCGGGTCCCGCCGGGCACCGACGGCGCGGTCACGTGGCAGGGCGAACTCGCTGGGTTCGCGGGCGCACTCATCGTCGCCGGTCCCGCGCTCGTCCTGTTCGACGAGGTCACCCCCGTTGGGGCCGTGTTGATCGCTCTCGGCGGGATCGCCGGCATGAGCGCCGACAGTCTGTTCGGGGCGACCGTCGAGAACCGCTGGCTCGACAACCAGGGCGTGAACTTCCTCGCGACGCTCGTCGGCGCGCTCGTGGCCGTCTCGCTCGCGGTGCTGGTCGGTCTCGTTTAGCCCGGACCGACGAGCTCCTCGAAGGTCCGGATACGGACGCTGGTCGGGCGTTTCGTGTACTGGCCCCGCTCGCGGGTGATCACCTGTGCGACGCCCCGCTGGGCCGCGACGTCGAGCACGCGTTGGCTCAACTCGCCGTCGATGACGAGCGCGTGGGGCGGTTCTTCCGCCTCCTGGACCGCCGCGAAGGCCTTCTCCGCTGGCGCGCTCGCGAGTTCACGAAACTCGCCGTCGAGGACGCGAACTGTTCCCGCCTCCCCGCCGATCACCGCCTCGGCGTGCTCACGAAGGCTCGCCGGCTTCTCGTTTTCGGTCGTGCTCGTGGTCCCGGCCTCATTCGTCTCCGCGCCCTCGTTTTCGGTCGACGCTGTGCCTGCGTCCGGACTCGCCGGTTGCATCGTCGTGGAGTCCGCCGTCTCGTCGGGAGCGGGCCGGGCGCTGCCGTCGGTCGCGGCGATCAGCTCCCCACGGTCGGTGTCCGCGAGCGCCCGATACGAGACCTTCTCGCGCAGCGCACTCATGACCTCCTCGCGCGAGAGGTCCTCGACCGACCGACCCGCCGGGGCGAAGGCGATCGAGTCGATCTCGCCGACCTGCTCGAGCTCCTTCATGATGAGTTCGCCGCCGCGATCCCCGTCGAGGAAGGCCGTCGTGGTGCGCTCCTCTGTGAGGGTAGCGATCGGCTCGGGAACGTTCGTTCCCTCGACTGCGACCGCGTTCTTGATCCCGTATTTCAACAACTGGAGCACGTCGGCCCGTCCCTCGACGACGATGATCGCGTCGCCGTCGGCCACTCGGGGACCGGCCGGATACCCCTTGTAGTCGGTGATGTCCTCGACGCGAACGCTCTCCCTGACCCGATCGAGCAGTTCGTCGCTCGAGAGCACCGTCTCGTCGAACGTCGACGAGAGCAGGTCCCGGGCACGGTTCACGACCTCACGCCGGGCGGCGGCGCGGGTGTCCTCGATCCGGGTGACCTCGAGGGTCGCCCGGCAGGGGCCGACGCGCTCGATGGTCTCGAGTGCCGCCGCGAGCACGGCGGTCTCGACCTTGTCCATGCTGCTGGCGACGGTGACGGTGCCGGCCGACTGGCCGTCCTGGCTCGCGATCTCGACGTCGATCCGTCCGACCTTCGAGGACTGTTGGAGGTCGTGGATCTCGAGGTCATCCCCGAGCAACCCCTCGGTCTGCCCGAAGATCGCACCGACCACGTCACTCCGCTCGACCACCCCGTCTGCCGTTACGTCCGCGTGTATGAGGTATTTCGCAGTATCGTTGAGTGTCATTGGTAACTG
Organism: uncultured Halobacteriales archaeon; assembly: GCA_964454105.1. GTDB lineage: Archaea > Halobacteriota > Halobacteria > Halobacteriales > Halalkalicoccaceae > Halalkalicoccus. The sequence goes on from CAYVQH010000024.1 coordinate 15,590, forward strand.
TCATGAACGTCTCCATGACACGGGATGCTTGGCGCCGAGCGGGCAAAATAATTGCCGTCTGTCCCCGTCACTGGGGCTCTCCCTTCACCTCGGCGTCAGGTCCGCACGTCACCTGACCCGACAGTTCTTAACCGTCCGCAGGCGGATCGGCGGGTATGCAGACGCACATCGTTCCGGTCGGGTTCGACTACGACCGACTGATCGCGCCGCTGGTGCGCGATCAACTCGACGTCGACCGCGTGATCCTCATCGATGGCCCGGTCGGCAGCGAGGCCAACGTCGAGTACTCGAAGGACCTCTCGCACAAACTCGAAAAGGACTTTCACAACCTGTTGGGGGCCAAAACCGAACGTCTCGCCCTCGAGGACGTCTACGACTACGACGCCGCCTTCGAGCAGGCCTATCGGCTGATCGACGCCGAACTCGACGCCGGCAACGAGGTCTGGGTCAACGTCAGCGCGATGCCCCGGACGGTGAGCTTCGCGGTCGCGACCGCCGCCAACTCGCTGATGGTCGAACACGACGACGAACGCCGGAAGGTCCACACCTACTACACCGCCCCCGAGAAGTACCTCGAAACCGAACTCGCCGAGGAACTGCGCCGCGGGGTCGCCCTCCTCGAGGAGGTGCGGGCGGGGGACGTCGATCCCGATCGGATCGACGATCGTCTCGAAACGGTCCGGGGGCTGCTCGACGAGTTCGACGAGCGGGGCACCACGATCGGCGCGAAGGAGATCGACGGACGACACATCATCGAGCTGCCGATCGCCTCCTTTTCGAACGTCAAGCCCTTCGAGGAGCTGATCCTGTTCAAGCTCGGCGAGGACGGCGTCTTCGAGAGCGTCAGCGACCTTGCCGAGGCGCTCGCCGCCGAGTTGAACGAACCGTACACGGACAGTTTCCGCTCGAAGGTGATCTACAACGTCGACCGGCTCGGTCCCGCCGGGAAGGGCTACATCGAGCGCGAGGAACGGGGCAAGTCCTACCGAACGCGGCTGTCGCGCATCGGAGAGCTCTGGGTCCGGGCCCACACGAACGCGGAGTGATCGGCCGGTTACCCGTTCGACGCCCGTGCCTTCTCCGCGCGCGTCGCGAGCGCGAAGAACGTGATCCAGATCGTCAACAGCGTCGCGCCAAGCGCGGCGACTCGAAACGCCGTGGTGTTGCCCGCCAGTTCGACGACCATCGGGTCGGCGAACGGAAGGGCGGTGTGGTGTGGCCCCCCGACGACGGGAACGAAGTAGTCCACCGTCAGGTCGAACGTGTACCAGATCAGGGTCGCGGCGATCGCCGGGATCGGGAAGTCGCTGTAGCGATGGATCAGAAAGGCCTGTGCGACCATCCCGAGGTGGCTGACGAGGAGGAAGGCGTACATCGGGGTCGCCGTTTGGGCGAGAAAGGCGTCGTTGAAGACGACGAGGACGAACGGGGTCCAGAGGCCGAGTTTGACGTTGCCGAAGAAGGCGAGCACGTTCGCTAGCTCGCTTGGCCGATCGAGCTTCCAGAGCGCGAGGCTCAGCGCGATGAAGAGGGTCGCAAGCGGGCTGTCGGGCACCCACGGCCACAGTATCGCGGGCGTGCCCGAGAACTGGAACCGGTAGTACCAGAAGCCGAAGGCGGTCCCGACGAGGTTGATCGCGACGATGGCCCACGCGTGGCGCAACGCGAAGTCCTCCAGCCGGCGGGGAAGCGGCGCGAGCCACTCGGGGAGTGTCGGCCCGGTCATTATCCCGAAGGGTGGGTGAGTGAACCAAAGACCTGCCGGTTGTCCGTGACCCACACCGATTTACCCCGAGGGGTCCGAGTCGCCGTATGGACGACCGAGAGACACTGGTGATGACGCCCGGGCCGACCGCGCTCCCCGAGGAGGTCCGCGAGGCGATGGCCCGCCCGATCCATAACCCCGACATCGAACCGGAGTTCACCGCCTTCTACGAGGACTTCCTCGGGAAACTCGCCCGCGTTTACGACACGGACGACGACCTCGTGGTGCTGGCGGGCGAGGGGATGGTCGGGTTGGAGGCGAGCGTCGCCTCGCTGATCGATCCGGGCGATACCGTCCTCTGTCTCGCCAACGGAATCTACGGGGCGGGCTTTGCGGACCTCGTTTCCCTCCACGGCGGCGAGCCCGTGATCCACGAAACCGCGCCCACCGAGGGGTTCGATACCGAGGCCGTACGGGAGACAGTCGAGGAACACGATCCCGAGATAGCGACGATGGTCCACTGCGAAACCCCGACGGGAGTGTTGAACGACCTCGGTGGCGTCCTCGACGTTCTCGACGAGGCGGGCGTGCTGACGATCTGCGATGCGGTCTCGTCGCTCGGGGGAACCGAGGTGCCGACCGAGTCCTTGGATATTTGTCTGGGAGCCTCCCAGAAGTGTTTCAGTTCGCCGCCCGGCCTCGCGACGCTGTCGGTGAGCGACGCCGCCTGGGAACGGGTCGAGGCCGTCGACCAGCGCTCGTTTTACCTGAATCTCGAACCGTGGCGCGACCTTGGGTTCGACGATCTGCCTGCCCAGTTCCCCTACACTCACTCTGTGTCGAACCTCTACGCGCTCGATGCGGCCCTCGATCGGCTGCTGGAGGAGGGTCGAGAGGCGGTCTTCGAGCGCCACGAACGGGCCGCCGAACGCTGTCGGGAGCGCGGGCGCGCCCTCGGACTGGAGCCGTTCGCGCCGGAGTTGGCTTCGCCGACCGTCACCGCCTTCGAGGTAGAGAACGCGGGCGAGGTCCGGAAACGGGTCGCCGAGGAGGACGTCGTCCTCGCGACGGGGTTGGGCGAATACGCCGAGGACCTGCTGCGGGTTGGACACATGGGCTACAACGCCGAGATCGAGCGGGTCGATCGGGCGATGGACGCGCTCGCGGGCGTCCTCGACTGACCCCGGCGGGTTCGGCAGTGACAGTTATCGTGATTCGAGATGAATAGTAGTCCTGTCAGTGGATACGAACCCAGAACCGGACGAGAACGATTCGAACGCGAACATCGGGGCAGGGATAGCGATCGGCGTCGCCCTCGGGGTCGGGATCGGGACAGCGACGGATAACCTCGCGTTGTGGCTCCCGATGGGGGTCGCACTCGGGGTCGCCATCGGGGCGAGCATGGGAACCCGGTAACGAAGCGGCGACGCATGGCACCACCGACACGTATTACCCGCGTCCGTCCTACGAGCCGACCATGGCGGCAGAAATCGACGTCGAGGAGCTAAAGCGCGGGACCGATCTCGTCAAACGCGGCTTCGCACGGATGCAGAAGGGCGGCGTCATCATGGACGTCGTCAACGCCGAGCAGGCGAAGATCGCGGAGGAGGCCGGCGCGGTCGCGGTGATGGCCCTGGAGGCGGTGCCCGCCGACATCCGCAAGCGCGGCGGGGTCGCCCGGATGGCCGATCCAGCCGACGTCGCCGAGATCGTCGAGTCGGTGTCGATCCCGGTGATGGGCAAGTCCCGCATCGGCCACACGAAGGAGGCCCAG
>CAYVQH010000025.1:0-19028 GCA_964454105.1 uncultured Halobacteriales archaeon
CCTCGCCGGCGAGCCACTCGCGTTCGCGCTCGCGGTCGAGGATCACCGCCATCCGGTGGTGGAGGTCCGCCACGACGCCCTCGGGTTCGGTCGTGACGACGGCGAACGTCTCGATCGCCTCGGGGTCGTCGCCCCCTGCTCCGGCGAACGCATCGAGGCCGGTCTGCTGCGTCGGGGGCTCCCAGCGGGTTCGCAGTCCGGCCATCGCGAACGGCTCGCCGTCCCGGCGGGTGACGTAGTAGGGCCGCTTATCGCCGGCCTCCTCGACCCACTCGTAGAAGCCGTCGGCGGGGACGAGACACCGCCGGGCGTCCTCGAAACTCGGCTTCTCGTCCATCGTCTCGGCGCGGGCGTTGATCAGGTCGCGCTCCTCGTCGGCCCAGTCGGGGGTGAGCCCCCAGCGGGCGGTGGTGATCTCCTCGCGGTCGTCGGGGACGATGGGGAGGTGCTGACTCGGAGCCGCGTTGTAGGTCGGTTCGACCTCGGGGACCGGCACCGAGAACCGCTCGGCCAGCTCGTCGGGCGGCGTGAACAGGGCGTAGCGTCCGCACATGAACGAACGAATGCACGGAAGCACCATAAGCCCAAGCCAAGCCGCTACCCGCCGACGTCGGCTCGGGTCCCGATCCGGATCGGCGGCCGTGCTCGTCTAACGCAGGGGCTTTCACCCGAGCGCGTAATGGGCGAGTATGAGCGTCTCGCGAACGGTCGAACTGGAGGGGCACATCATCGACTCGGGCGTGATGGGGCGGTGTATGGGCATCGTCATGGACATGGACGGCTGGTTCGACGTCGAGGAGTTCAACGTCGGCACCCGGAAACACGAGGAGAGCTACGCCCGGATGCGCGTCTCCGCCGAGGAGGAGGAGACGCTCCACGAGATCCTCCACCAACTCAACCAGACCGGCGCGACCCTCGAGGACCCCATCGACGCCGGAATCGAGCCCGCCCCCGACGACCGGGTCGTCCCCGCGGGCTTCTACTCGACGACGAACCATCCCACCGAGATCCGGTACGAAGGGAAGTGGATCGAGGTCGATCGCATCGAGATGGACTGTGCGGTGATCGTCGAACCGGAGGGGGGCGAGGGCGGTCACGACGGACCGCGCGCCTACACCAAGGTGCTCAACGCCGTCGAGAAGGGGGACCTCGTGGTCACGGGCAACACCGGCATCCGCGTTAACCCGCCGGAGCGTCCGCGCGATGCCGGTGGCGCCTTCGGGTTCATGCAGGGCGGCGTCAGCAGCGAGCGCCCCGCGACGACCCAGATCGAGAACGTCGCGAACGCGATCGCGGAGACCAAAGACCGGGGCGGAAACGTCATGGTCGTCGCCGGCCCCGCGGTCATTCACTCGGGCGCGCGGGACGACCTCGCCCGACTGGTTCACGAGGGTTACGTCGACGCGATCAGTGCGGGCAACGGCTTCGCGGTCCACGACCTCGAACGCGACCTCTACGGTACCTCGCTGGGGATGGACGTCGAGACCCTCGAACACCCCCGAAAGGGCCACAAACACCACATCTACACGATCAGCGAGATCATCCGCTCGGGCGGGATCCACGAGGCGGTCGAGGAGGGCAAGATCGAGTCGGGGATCATGTACGAGTGCGTCACTAACGACGTCCCGTTCGTGCTCGCTGGGTCGATCCGGGACGACGGCCCGCTGCCCGACACGATCTCCGACTCCGTCGAGGCCCAGAACGCGATCCGCGAACAGGCCCACGAGGCCGACATGGTGTTGATGCTCGCGACCCTCCTGCATTCGGTCGCGGTCGGCAACTGTCTGCCCTCGACGACGCGGGTGGTTTGTGTCGACATCAATCCGGCGACCGTCACCCAACTGCAGGACCGCGGTAGCGCCCAGACGATCGGGATGGTCACCGACATCGGGACGTTCGTCCCGCTGCTGGCCGAGAGCCTGCTCGAGGAGGAGTGAGGTCACGGAGCCACTTTTCATCGATCCCGGCCATCGCGAGTACCGACCCACAGAGCGCCGTTCGCCACGGGCCGCGACGACCTCGTCGCGGCCCGGGAGAGCGAACCCGCGTCGGCGAGGACGGGTTTCGGACCGGCCACCCAGCACCTGCAAATGTCGTATGATAGCTTGTGCCAATATTATTCATTAACGTTCATGATATTCCCTTGGCCAATATAAAATGATTAATCGTTATAGTTAAGTACGATATCGGAGTCCGAACTATTGTCGTGATCGATAATGTACGTAAGCGATCAAACGCCCGCCCGCACCGCCCGCCAACCGCCCACAATCGACGACCGACGCGAAACCCACAGATGATGTACACCGACACCGACAACACCGGCCTGCCGATCGTTCCGCAACTGTCCCACAAGGAGACCGACCGCGAGACCATGGAGGAGGAGGTCTGGAGCCACCTGATCGAGGATCCGACGGAGGACGATCGATGATCGACGAGATCGGCGAGACCGACACGACCGTCAGAGAGATCGACAATCCCGCCGCCCGGGAGTTCCGCCGGAAGCTCGAGGATCAGACGTTCACGTTCGCCCCCGGCGTCTACCACGCGCTCGACGCCCGCCTGGCCGAGATGACCGGCCACGACGCCGCCTACATGAGCGGCTACTCCACCGTGTTGGGTCAGTTCGGCTTCCCCGACCTCGAGATGGTCTCGATGACCGAGATGGTCGAGAACGCCGAACGCATGGTCGACGCCTGTACCATCCCGATCGTCGCCGACTGTGACACCGGCTACGGCGGCGTCCACAACGTCCGGCGCGCGGTCCGCGAGTACGAGAAGGCCGGCGTCGCGGCGATCCACATCGAGGACCAGACCACGCCCAAGCGCTGTGGCCACATCGCGGGCAAGGAGATCGTCTCGCGCGAGCAGGCCGAGGCGCGCTTCTCGGCGGCCGTCGACGCGAAGCAGAGCGAGGACACCGTGATCATCGCCCGCACGGACGCCTACGGCAGCTCCAACGGCGACTGGGAGGAGCACCTCGAACGCGGGCGGATGTACGCCGACTGTGGCGTGGACCTCGTCTGGCCCGAGATGCCCGATCCGAGCCGGGAGGACGCGGTCAACTACGCCGAGACCATCCACGAGACCCACCCCGACCTGGATCTCGCCTTCAACTACTCGTCGTCGTTCGCGTGGTCCGAGCAGGACGACCCGCTGACGTTCGAGGAGCTCGGCGAGCTCGGCTATAAGTACATCTTCATCACGCTGTTCGGGCTGCACTCGGGCGCCCACGCGGCCTACGAGGACTTCGCGAACATCGCGGAGAACGACGAGCAGGCCCAGTTCGACCTGGAGGACCGCTACATCGGCCACCCCACCGAGTCCCACCACGAGCTCTCGCAGGTGAGCCGCTACCAGGAGATCGAGACGTCGTTCGACCCCGAGGCCCGCGCGCGCATCGAGGGTTCGGAAGGGTTCGCCGAGGAGCGCGACACCCTCCAGACGGCCGAGGAGGACGAAACCGGAACGGCCGAGGCGGAGGGCGACGACTGACCGAGAGCACCGTTAGGCCGCACAAACAACTAATAATCGGGCCTCCCTAGTGGACAGAGGGGATCAAGGCCCGAAATGGTAGAGAGAGATCACATCGCTCGGAGTAAGGCGATCCACCGACAGACGGGTCGAACCTTCTACTACGCGACTCGGCTGCTTCCGGGTCGCGTCAGGAAAGCGACCTACGTCCTGTACGCCTTCTTTCGCGTCGCCGACGAGGTCGTCGACGACGCCGACGGCGTCTCCCCGCATGAACAACGCCGGGAGCTCGAATCACTGCGGGCCCAAGCACTCGGCGAAACCGAACCCGAAACCCCCGTGATGGAGGCGTTTCGATCGATTCGGAAACGGTACGGGATCTCCGATGAGGACGTCAACACCTTCATCGACGCGATGGAGGTCGACATCGAGAAGCAGCGGTACGAGACATACGGGGAGCTCGAATCCTACATGAACGGTTCGGCTGCGGCGGTCGGACGGATGATGACCGTCATCATGGATCCCGACGACCCGGGGACCGCCCTCCCGCACGCTACGGCACTGGGCGAAGCGTTCCAGCTGACGAACTTCGTTCGGGACGTCCGCGAGGACGTCCTCGAGCGCGACCGGATCTACCTCCCACAGTCGACGCTCGCCGACTGTGACGTCACGAACGAACAGATCGAACGCTTCGAGATGGACGAGAACGTCGCTCGCGCGATCCGCACCGAACTCGCGCGGGCCGAAGCGCTCTACCGCGAGGGCGTCGCCGGCATCAAATATCTTCCGTCGGACTGTCAGCTCCCGGTACTTCTGGCGGCGGTGTTGTACGCCGATCACCACCGACTGATCCGCGAGTGTGGGTATGACGTCCTGACCAACGAACCCGAGTTAGGGACCCTCAGGAAGCTCAGCCTCGTCGCGCGGGTCCGCTGGCACTGGCAGTGGAACACCGACCCCGAGGCAGTGTTCCACCGCGTGAGCGCCGTCCCGGGTCCGACGGGCCACGCCAGGGAGCGCCACCGCGAGAGCCTGCCGATCCGTTAGACCACCTCGAAATCGAACCAGTCGCTACGCAGGAGGACGGTGGCGAGTCCGCCCGCGAGCGCGAACGGGAGCCAATTTCCGAAGTAGGCGTTGACCGCACCCCACAACACGAGGAAGCTCATCAGGTCGTCGAGGAAGAATCCACAGTCGTCGAGCCGGTCGAGCACCGCCCGGTGATCGAACGAGAACTGGAGGATCGCGATGGCGACCGACCCGCTCAGAAGCCAGCCGAAGTAGTTGATGGAGGGGACGCCGTAGTACGCGCCGGGGTCCTCCCAGCCCCAAAAGCCGAGCGCAACTGCACCGGGATCGAGAACCAGATCGAGCGCGAGGACGACCGCGAGCGTGAGCGCGAACCGCCGCGGGAACGACGGCGTTCCGAGGAACAGCAACGCAAGCAGATAGCTGTTGAGCAGGATCGGGAAGTAAAAGACCGGGAGGGCGACCGGCACCAGATCGAACAGCATCGGCCCGAGTTCGAGCCCGTAGGAGAACTCGCCGTAGGGAAACCCGGTGAGGACGCCCGCCAGTTCGATCCCCCAGGTGAACGCCGCGAGCACCGAGAGTCCGAGGAGCGCGCGGCGGTCGAGCAGCGGAACGAGTCCGGCAGCGAGCGGCGAGATCATCACGAGGTTCGCGCCGATCAGCAGGTAGGGATTCATCGCGAGCTCGGCCGGGAGGAGACCCTGCCGGCCGGCGATCAAAAGCGCCGTGCCGACGAGCGGGAAGGTGACGGCGATCGTGAAGCGGTTCTCCTCGACGATCCGTTCGAGCGTCGCCTCGATTCGCCGTCGGGTCGCCACCGTCGTCGCCGCCTCACTCACGTGCCTCACTACCTCGCTTCATCACCGGGCGTTCGAACGGCGGACACTTAGCCCCACGCGTTTCCATCGCTCCCGTCGGGTAGGGACGTCATCCGGAGACCAGTAGCCAGAGCCTGCCCATCGTGAAGGCCGCCCCGACGACGGCGTTGATCGCGGGGAACCACCAGTAGGCCCGCGCGACGTCGATATCGGTGGCGACGACGCCGACGACGAGCACCGGATAGACGAAAAAGAGTGCGCCGAGTCGGAGATCGAGCGCACCGAAACACGCGGCCGCGAGCGTCCAACAGGCGAAACAGTAGGCGTACGTTCGATTCTCGCCGAGGACGGTAGCCGTCGTCCGGATCCCCGCCGCGCGGTCGGGTTCGATGTCGGGGATCGCGCTGAAGGTGTGCATTCCCATGGTCCAGAGCCACGCGCCGGCGAGCGCGAGTGCGGGCGGCTGGGCGCCCGCGAGCGCGACGTAGGCCGCCGCGCCGGGCGTGAAGTACAGGCCGTTGGAGATCGAGTCCAACAGTGGCGTGGTCTTGAACCGTGCGGGCGGGGCACTGTAGGCCGCTCCGAGGAGGAGGAAACCGGCGATCCACGGCCACACACCGGGGGGAACGAGCGGGAGAACGGCGAGCGGAGCGATCGCACAGACGGCCACGGCGATTGGGACGATCCGCTGGCCCTCGAAGCGCGCCTCGCGACCCTCCTTTTTCGGGTTCTTCGCGTCGATATCCCGGTCGTAGACGTCGTTGATGCCGTACAGAAAGACGTTCGCGGGCACGAGGAAGTACGCGAACAGGACCAGAACGGGAAGCGAGAGCAGGTCCGAAACCCCGCCCGCCCCGAAGACCGCACCGACGAGAACCGGTCCAGCGAGATAGAGCCAGAACCGTGGCCGGGACAGCCTCAGCAGGTACCGGAGGCTCATCCCTGATGCTGATGCTGGTACTCCTCGGCGACCGCCTCTGCGGTGAGTTGTCCGCTGATCAGACACATCGGCATGCCGATCCCGGGGGTCGTGTACGACCCGGTGAAGTACAGCCCGTCGACCTCCTTCGAGCGGTGGGGCGGGCGGAACACGGCGGTCTGATCGAGGGTGTGGGCAAGCCCCAGCGCCGTGCCGTGCATGCTGTTGTAGCGGTCGGCGAAGTCGTCGATTGTGAACACCTCCTCGAAGACGATCCGATCCCGTAGGTCGACGCCGGTGTTCTCGGCGACGTCGCGCAACACGAGGTCCCGGTAGCTCTCGCGGATCACGGGCCGGTCGTCGAGACCGGGCGCGACCGGCACGAGCGCGAAGAGGTTCGAGCATCCGTCGGGAGCGACGTCGTCGTCGGTCTTCGAGGGGGCACAGAGGTAGTAGGCGGGGTCGTCGGGCCACTCGGGATCCTCGAAGATCATCTCGAAGTGTTCCTCCCAGTCGGTCGGGAGGACGAGCGTGTGATGGGCGAGTTCATCCAGGTCGCCCTCGACGCCGAGGTAGACGAGAAACGCCGAGGGCGCGTAGGTGCGCGATTCCCAGTACTCCTCGCTGTACCCCCGTTTCTCGGGAGGCAACAGGTCGAGTTCGGTGTGGGCGTAGTCGGCATCCGAGACGACCAGATCGGGGAGGAAGGTCTCGCGGGCCTCGACCTTGAACCCGCCGGCGCGGCCCTCGATCGATTCCACTGGTTGGTCGGTGTGGTAGGTGACCCCGAGCTCCGAGCCGAGTTCGGCGATCCCGTCGACGACGCCGCCCACCCCGCCCTCGGGGTAGTGGACGCCGAGGTTGAAATCGACGTGGCTCATCAGGTTGTAGAGCGCGGGCGTGTTGTTCGGCGACCCGCCCAGGAAGACCAGCGTGTACTGCATGATCTGCTGGAGCTTCGGGTGCTCGAAGTACCCCTCGACGTGGTCCTGCATCGAGCCGATCAGCGAGAGCCCGCGGGCGTTGCGGAGCACGTCGAGGTCGGCCCAGTCGCGAAACCGGGGACGGTCCTCGTAGACGAAGTGTTCCATCCCCACCTCGTAGTTGAGCTCGCTCTTCTCGAGATACCGCTCTAAGGCCTCGCCGGCGCCCGATTCGTACTCCTCGAACGTCTCCTTGGTCGTCTCGATGTCCGACGAGACGTCGACGCTGTCCCCGTCCTTGAAGAAGATGCGGTAGTGGGGGTCGAGCCGTTCGGTGCCGTAGTACTCCTCGGGCGAGCGCCCGAAGTCGTCGAAGAAGCGCTCGAACACGTCGGGCATCAGGTACCACGACGGCCCCATGTCGAACCGAAACCCCTCGGCCTCGAGGCGCGAGGCGCGACCGCCGAGCGCCTCGTTCTTCTCGACGACGTGGACGTCAGCGCCGGCGTCGGCGAGGTAACACGCAACGGAGAGCCCGCCGAACCCGCTCCCGATCACCGCGACCGACTGCTCGGACAGCTTCATGCCGCTACGTTGGCCAGCGGCCGTATAAAATCGCGGTTACCGGGGGACGCGGGCGGGTCCGGACTCCGGACGTCCCGAACCGAAACCGGCCGACCGGCGTGGTTCCGGATCGAGAACCTGTCGGACGGCCGAAATCAATATATGTCAATCTACCTTACAGGTATTCGCTGGCAGCGAGCCAGACACCGAGGTGGCGGCGTAATGCCCGACGCCCCACCCGTGCCTCTGATGCGTTTTTCGTCAACCCCAGAATCCGAAGCGCCGCCCTCGACGGGTCGCGATCAGAGCTCCCGTCGGGTATCGGGGTCGTCGAGCTCCCAGAGCAGCTCGGGGAGAAAGGCCTCCAGGTTGTCGATCAGCCGGCGCTCGTTCACGTCCAATCCCTCGCAGTGTTCGCGCGCGTTCTCGCGAACGTCGACGCGGAGGTCGCCGTCGCGTTTCCGCACCGCGAGCGGGAAGATCGAACACCGGGTCGGTTTCCAGCCGTGTTCCGCGTGTAGTGCACAGAGCCCGTCGTCGCGGAGGAAGTAGCAGGCCGCGCCGTCCTCGTCGACGTGGTCCGCGCGGTCCTTTGCCTCGCGGCGGACGAACTCCTGGCCGCGAAAGGAGGTGGTCGTCTCCGCGAGGTCGGCGTAGTCGGCGAGGCCCTCGAAGTCCTTCTCGTAGAGCAACACGCCGTGCTGGCAGCACCAGGTACAGTCGTCGACGCACTCGAAGGTGAGGTCGGGATCGAACTCGACGACCGCCTCGCGACCGGGATGGACTTCGACGCGCGTGCTCACGATCGATCCAGGCTCCGAACGGCCAAAAGCCCGCGGATCACGAACGTCGACGTACAGCGACCTCCGGTCAGCCGGTGTTCTTCATCCCGGCGGCGATCCCCTTCACGGTGAGCCGGAGGGTCCGTTCCTCGGCGTCGGTGCGATGGGTCTGTCCGAGCAGGTGGGTCTGCAGCAGGTTCAACGGATCGACGTAGGGGTTTCGCCGCCGCAAACTCTCTTCGAGCCAGTCTCGACGTACTAGCGCGTCGCGGTCGGTGATCTCGGTCACCAGCTCCGCGGCACGCTCGTACTCGCCTTCGATCCGCGGGAAGAACGTCTCGCGAAGCGAGTCCTCGGCGAGTCCGGCGTACTCGGCGGCGATCCCCATCTCGGTGCGTGCAAGCGCCAGCGCGGCGTTGTCGAGGGTCGTCCTGAAGAAGGGCCACTCCTCGTACATCCCTCTGAGGACCTCGATGTCCCCGCCGGAATCCAGATAGGCGTCGATCCCCGACGCGAGCGCGTACCAGCCGGGGATGATGCAGCGCGACTGGGTCCACGAGAACACCCACGGGATCGCGCGGAGGTCCTCGACGGTGCGTTCGCCGCTGCGGGAGGCGGGTCTGGAGCCGAGGTTGAGCTCCTCGATCACCGTGATCGGCGTGGCCTGCTCGAAGTAGCTGACGAACCCGTTGCTCTCAAGCAGGTCGCGGTACTCCTCGCGGGCCGCCGTCGCCATCGTCTCCATCGCCTCGCTCCACTCCTCGTCGACGTCCTCCTCGGGTTCGGCGAGCGCGTCGCGTCGGGCGCGTACCTGCGCATTGACCATCTGCTCGATGTTTCGCTCGGCGATGCGCGGATTGGCGTACTTCTCCGCGATGGACTCGCCCTGTTCGGTGAACTTCACCTGTCCCGAAACCGACTCGTTGGGCAACGCGAGCAGTGCCTGGTTCATCGGCCCGCCGCCTCTGGAGATCGACCCGCCCCGACCGTGAAACAGCCGCATCGTCACGTCGAAATCGTCGGTGATCTCCGCCAGCCGGCGCTGGTTGTTGTACAGCGACCAGTTGGCGGCCAGAAAGCCGTTCTCCTTGTTCGAGTCCGAGTAGCCGAGCATGATCTCCTGGGTGTCGCCGCGCGCGGCGAGCGCCCGGCTGTAGGCCTCGTTCTCGAACAGCGTCCCCATGATCCGGCGAGCACCCGACAGCGCGTACTCGGTCTCGAGCAGCGGCACGATGTCGAGTCCCGAGTGGTCGGGGAGGGAAACGACGTCCGCCTGTTCGGCCAAAAAGAGCACTTCGAGGACGTGACTCGGCTCCTCGGTCATCGAGATCGCGTACGTGTCGATGGCGTCGTCGCCGTACTCGGTCTGCCAGTCGGCGAGCCGGGCGAACAGTTCCAGCACCGTGCGGGCCGTCTCCGAGAGATCGGCTCCCTCGTCGCGATAGAGCGTCTGGGGATCGATCACCCGCTCGTCCTGGAGGACGGCCTCGGTGAGCGTCTCGACGCGTTCGTCCTCCGAGAGGGCGTGGTAGTCGATCCCCTCCAGAGCGAGCGCCTCGGCGACGGCCTCGGTGTGGTTCTCCTGGTGGTCGCGCAGGTCGAGGCTCGCAAGCGAGAAGCCGAACGTGTCGACCTTCCGCCGGAGCGGGTCGACGTGCGCGGAGACGACGCTCTCGGCGCCGTTTTTCTCGGCGCTCTCGGCGATGACGTCGAGGTCGGTGCGGAACGCAGCGGCGTCCTCGTATCCGCCGGGACGGACGTCGTCGATCCGGTTGATCCGCTCGCGCATCAGCTTCAGCTTCTGGCGGTAGGGCTCGCGGGGGTAGCGATCCTCGGCCTCCCGAGCGACCTCCGGAAGGCGCTCTCGATCGGCCGTAAGCGACTTCTCGAAGGTCTCGCCGACGTCGATCCGGCTGCCGTCCTGGCTCAGGATGCCCGAGAGACGCTTGAGCGCGTCCTGGTAGCGTTCGAGGACGACGGTACGCTGGCGGTCCAACGTCTTCGCGGTCACTTCGGGGGTGACGTAGGGGTTGCCGTCCCGATCGGAGCCGGCCCACGAGCGGAACTCGAACAGTTTGGGCACGTCGATCGAGTGGCCGGCCTCCTCGAGGGCGCCCTCGAACTCGTCGTAGACCTCGCCGACCACGTCGAACAGCGTGTTCTCGAGGTACCACTGGACGTTGATCGCCTCGTCGGTCGGTTCGGGCCGCCGGTTCCTGACCTGCGGGGTCTGCCAGAGGCTGACGACCTCGCTGTCGATGGTACGCTCGACGTGGCTTCGCTCCTTATCCGTCAGGTCACGCTCGTCGAGCGTCTCCAGATCGACCGCGACCGACCGGAGCTTGGATTTGACGGTCTTTCGTCGTGCTTCGGTGGGGTGGGCGGTGAAGGTCGGCTCGATGAGCACGTCCTCCAGGACCTGCTTGGCGGTCCGTTCGTCCACCTCGGCCAACGCTTCCGCGGCGATCTCGAGGCTGTCCTCGAGGGAGTTGTCTTGGGAGGCGTTGCGGATCGCGCGGACCCGTTCGCGCTCCTCGGCGAGGTTGATCAGCTCGAAGTACGTGGTGAAGCCCCGTGCGACGATGCTCTCTCGCTCGGGCCGCAGTCGGTTGAGGACCTGGTGCAGTCCCTGTCGGGAGTCGGCCTCACCGTCGCGGTAGGCGATCGAGGCGGTTCTGAGGGTCTCGACGGTTTCGAAATCGTCGCGCGAGGCCTGGTTCTTAATGGTGTCCCCCACCATCGCACCCAGTTCCCGGACGTCCTGATTGACGGTCCGGTTGTGCAACTCATCGTCCATGGGTGGTCCCTATACGGCCCGTCTCTAAAACCCCCTGTTATCGATAAACGTTGCCACGAAAATGAGTTAATTATATTCGCGCCAGCGATAGCCACACTCCTTGCACTTGAAGAACCGCGTCGGCGGTTCGTCGGCGCTCCCCGTCTGTTTGATCGTATACCACGCCTCGCCGGCCCCACACTCCTCGCAGGTCACGTCCCGGGCGGTGGGTTTGCCCTCGAACTCCGCCCCCTCCTCGGTCTCGATGAGCTCGTCGCCGCTCTGTTCTTCCGTCGAGACGAAGTCCGCCTCCGCCTCGCGGTCCCGGGACGCGGTCTCGCCACACGACGCGCACACCCAGGCATCGCCCTCGGCCTTCATCATCGAACCACACTCGGAACAGAACTGCATGGTAGCTATTATAGCGGTCGTAGCCACTTGAACCCCGTTTCCGATCGCAACGGAAGAACATCGGACGGACGGAAGGCCGTATTGCGCCTCGGTATATAGTCCCCTTTCGAACGCAACGTCCACCATTATCCTGAAGTGGCGTGGTGTCTACATGCATGCCAGACGATGACACGAAAGGGGACGAGATAGATCAGGGCGGTGATCTGGGGGAGCCAAAGGAGGCGGACGAAGTCGAGGAGGACGACGAGTTCCGCTGTACGATCTGCAACGAGACGTTCGACAGCCAACAGGAGTTGGAGGAACACGGCGAGGAGGAACACGAAGGGGAGAAAGACTACAGCAAACAGCCATAGGCGACCGGCGAGCCTCGGAGGTGGAAGCGAGCCGGAACGTCACTCGATTCGGGCTCCCGCGTTGCGACCGGCCACCACGTGAACCGCGCCCTCGACGTCGGTCCGAGAGAGCGCCCGGCGTCCGGCCTCGCGGGCGGTTTCGGTGCGGCCCCGGTCGGTGACGCCGTAGACGACCGGACCCCACGAGGACTGGCCCGCCCCCTCGATCGCGGGGTCGGATTCGAGTTCGCGAACGATCTCCCCGACGGGCGGGCGGTACACCCCGCCCTGGGCGTCGGCGTACCACGCGCCGTTGAGCCTGCCGATCGCCGCGACGCCCGAGCCGAACGTCGGAAGGTTGTCCTCGACGACCGCCGGCAGCACGTTTCGTAGGGTGATCGCCGTGATCTCGTCGGCGATGCCGGGACTCGCGCGCTCGACGACCGCTCGCATGTCCGCGTCCTCCTCGGTGCCGCTCTTTCCGGCTGCGATGTCGGGGATCACGAGCAGGAAGCGCCACTCCTCCGGGATCGGGTGGCGTGCGATGGTCGGCGGCACCTCCCAGGTCCCGTCGCTGGGGCGCTCGGCGGTGAATCGGGTCGCCGGGTGGCCCCCGTCGCAGACGAACCCCCCCTCCCGAAAGGCGGCGATCCCGACGCCGCTTCGCCCGCCGCGCCCGAGTCGGGGGGCGCGCTCGCGAACCCGCGGCTCGCGGTCGTACGCGCGGGCGATCCCCGAGAGGACCGCGAGCGCGAACTGCGTGCCGCTGCCGAGGCCGGCGTGTCGCGGCAGCGTCTCGTGGACCGACACGCGCGCGCCGGGCACGTCGAGGAGGGCGACGACGCGCTGGGCGTAACGCTCGGCGTCCGGGTGCTCGGCATGGACCCCCTCGGCGCGCTCGCACTCGACGACCAGCCGCGGCCGGTCCACTGCGAGCCCCAGACTCCCGTAGAGGCGCTCGTGAGCGAGCGAGAGGTTCTGAAAGCCGAAGTGGAGCCGACCGCCGGTAGTCACCCGAACCGTCATCGGCGGGAATTCGGGGACCCGGAAGAAGGGCGTTTCGACGGTGGCAATCGGTCTACTCGTCGGATCGGACCAGCAACACCGGCGTCGTGGCGTGGCGCGCGACCTTGCCGGCGACGTCGCCGAGCAGGAACTTCCCGACCGCGCTCCGCCCGCGCGCGCCCATCACGATCAGATCCATCGATTCCTCGCGTGCGTAGTCGGTGATCACCTCGGCCGGATCGCCGCTTCTGACGACGCCCTCGACGTCGAGGCCCGCCTCGCGTGCGCGGTCGGTGATCTCGTCGGCCAGTTCGGCGCCGGCCTCCTCGCGGCGCCGCTCCATCTCCTGGCGCTCGGGGGCGTCGTGCGAGAGTTCGTTGATCGCCTGCGACATGCGTCCCGTGCTCCGATCGTCGAGCACGGAGAGCGCGTGGACGGTGCTTCCGAACTGGCGGGCGATCTCGATGGCGTGATCGGCTGCCTCCTTCGACTGGGGGCTCCCGTCGGTCGGGACGAGAATCGTCTCGTACATGGCTGTTACATCGACCATCCCCCACATAACTGCTGGGGCGACGGGACCGGTGAAACGGCGGGATCACGGCCAGGCGGTTACGGGCGTGAACAGAGCGCGTCCCTATCGTTTCACGAACCGTCTTCGGTCCCGAAGTCGAGTCGTTCCATCGTCTCGCGTTCGGCCTCGAAGAACGCCGAGTTGCGGTACTTCTTGTAGAGGCGTTTCAATCCCGGGCGGTCGAGCTCCTGTTCGGCGCTCCACTCGCGGGCGAACGACCCGTTGTCGATCCCCTGGAGCTGTTCCTCGTAGAACTCCCGCAGCGGTTCGGGATCGAACTGATCGAAGCGGCTGAGCTGGCCGTACTGGCTCGTCCGCGAGTGAAAGGGGAGCTGGCCGAGATAGCCCCGCTCGGCCATCTCCTCGAAGATCTCGGCCATCTCGTAGGAGAGATACAGTTCCGACATGACGATCTCCGGGGGGATACCGTGGGCGACCTCGACCTCGAACTTCGTGGTCATCGCGGCCATCATGATCGGGAGCAGCGCCTGCTCCGAGAGGAGGTCGATCTTCGTCTCCATGTCCGCGGTCCCTTCGATCACTCCCGCCTGGGTCGATCCGATCCCTTTCGCCATCGCCAGCGCCGTGGCCTTCGCGTTCTCCGTGTAATCCTGTTCGACCGCCAGCACGCTCGGGAAGCCCTCGCCCGACTCGTAGAGTTCGCGGACGGCCCATCCGCCCATGCGCGGCGCGACGAGCACGACGTCGGCGGTCTCGGGGGGTTGTAGTAGGTCGTAGGTGAGGTTGTAGCCGTGGGAGACGTAGACCGTGTTTCCCTCCTCGAGCCCCGGTCTGATCTCCCTATCGAACACCTCCGGGGCGACCTCGTCGGGGATGAGAAGACAGATCACGTCGCCGCGCTCGGCCGCATCCGCGATCGACAGCATCTCGAAGCCGTCGTCCTCGACCTGCTCGCGGTAGTCGTCGGCACGGTTTCCCACCACCACGTCGATCCCCGAGTCGCGCAGGTTGAGCGCCTGAGAGCGCCCTTGGTTTCCATAACCGATCATCGACACCGTCGAGTCCTCCAGCACCGAGAGGTCGGCGTCCGAATCATCGTATATGGTTGTCTCTGTCACACACGAACCCTAGATCACAGTCTCTTAGTTCTGCCGGTCGTTTCGACTTCAGGCTCATAATCGAGCGCCGACGCGGGGATTCGTACCCCATATTTTATTATTCATGATAACAACCCTCACGGAGAATGGTGCTCGAAAACCCGTTGATCCCGTTCACCGTGGGATTGCTGACCGTTATCATACTGCTCGTCTGGTTGAAACTGCCCGCGTTCGTCGGGCTGATCATCGCGACGTTCGTCGTCGGGATCGTCACGACTGAGGTGGCGTTCGTGGATGTTCCGACGGAGACGGCGGAGGCGTTCGGCGACATCCTGGTCGGGATCGGAATCCCGATCCTGATGGCGGCGATCATCGGAAAAACGCTGATGGAAAGCGGTGCCGCCGAACGCATCGTACGGGGGTTCCTCGGCCTCACCGGCGACGACAGGTCGGAGTTCGCGCTGCTGGGAAGCAGCTACGTCCTCTCGATCCCCGTGTTCTTCGACAACGTCTTCTACCTGCTCGCGCCGATCGGGCGATCGATGACCGCTCGAACCGGCGGGAAGTTCGCTCTGTACGTCTCGGTGCTCGGCGGCGGCGCGCTCGGAACGCACATGCTCGTCCCGCCCACGCCGGGGCCGCTCGCGATGGCCGATGAGTTGGGCGTCGACCTCGGTCTCGCGATCGTCGTCGGAGTGACCGTCGCGCTTCCGACGACCCTCGTCGGCGGGATCGTCTACGGGCGGTGGATCGACCAGCGAATGGAGATCCCGCTGCGCGAGGCGATGGGAACGACGACCGAGAGCATCCAGGAGACGGCGGACAAGTCGACCGCCGACCTCCCGGGGCTGGCCGAGTCGCTGATGCCGATCGCGCTCCCCGTGGCCCTGATCGGGGCGAACACGACCGCCGGCGTCCTCGTCGCGGAGGGGGCGCCGATCCTCTCGGTCACGGGCTTCTTCGGCGATCCGAACATCGCGCTGACGCTCGCGGCGCTCGCCGCGACGTGGACGTTCTACCGGATGAGCGACCTCGACAAGGAGGCTCTCGGCGACGAGTTGACCGAGGCGCTCAAAAGCGGCGGGAACATCATCGCGATCACGGCCGCGGGCGGCGCATTCGGCGCGATGCTCCAGAACGCCGGCATCGGGGATTACATCGCTAACGGGCTCGGTGAGATCGGCATCCCGCTGTTGCTCACGGGGTGGCTGATCGCCGGCCTGATCCGCGTCGCACAGGGCTCGGGGACGGTCGCGATCCTCACCGGCGCGGCGATCATGGCGCCGCTGACGGGCGGGGCGGGGGTGCATCCAGTCTGGATGATGATGGCCGTCGGTACCGGCGGGATGCTCTTCGCGTGGTACAACGACAGCGGCTACTGGATCGTCAAGGAGGTCTCGGGCATCACGCAGGCCGAGACGTTCAAGACCTTCTCGGCGGTGAACTTCGTCATGTCGATCACCGGGATCACGGTCGTGTTGATTCTCTCGACGCTGTTCCCGCTGACGTAACCGGTCAGACGTCGAGCGCTCGATCGACCGCCTCGCCGATCTCCGCCTTCGCGTCCTCGTCGAGTTCGACCAGCGGCGGCTTCACTTCATCAGTTGGAATTACGTCCCGATGAACCAATGCGGCCTTCGTCGCCGGGGCGAAGCCGTACTCGACGCAGAGCTCGAACAACGGCGCGACCGCCTCGCGCTGGAGTTCGGCGCCGCGCTCACTGTCGGCCGAATCGAGCAGTTCGGCGAAGACCTCCGGGATCACGTTCCCCAGTGCGTGGACGCCGCCGTTCGAGCCCATCCGCAGCGCAGGTACGAGGAGGGTGTCGAAGCCCTGCATCAAAACGAACTCCTCTGAGGTCTGTCGGTCCACCGAGAGGAAATATGAAAGATCGCCGCTGGTGTCCTTCATCCCCCGCACCGAGTCGTGCTCGGAAAGCGCGCCCACCGTTTCGGCGTCGATGCCGCTCCCGACGTACATCGGGATGTTGTAGAGGTACAGCGGCAGGGCGCTCTCGTCGGCGACCGCCTCGAAGAACTGTCGGGTTCCCTCAGGAGCGTTGGCGGTGTGGAAGTACGGTCCGACGATCGCGGCGGCGTCCGCGCCTGCGGCCTCGGCCTCCTCGATGCGTTGGAGAGTCTCGGGGACGCTCGTGCCGGCCGCGCCGGCGATCACGGGTGCGTCGCCGGCGGCCCCGGCGACGGTGCTAATCACTTGCTGGCGCTGTTCGGGCGCGAGGCTCGCGAACTCGCCGGTGGTGCCGCAGGGAAACAGCCCGTCGACACCCCCCTCCAGAATGAACTCCGTGAGCGAGGAAAGCGATTCCTCGTCGACCTCGCCGTCGGCAAGGGGAGTGACGATCGGGCACAGGACGCCGGTGAACGAACTGCCGAGCGTTGGCATACGTCCCGATCAGAGGACCACGATAAAAGACCTTGCCGTCCCGGTAACTCGCTTAGTCGAGCGGCTCGAACTCGTCCTCGTCGAACGGAATCGACTCCAGCGGGCCCACGTTCACGTCCTCGCGTCCGTCCAGTTCGCTGGCGATGGGCTCCGAGACCAGCAGTTCGTCGGGCTCCATCGTGTTCTCGATCCGGGCGACCCGTAGATCGGCGGGGTCCGCGACGCCGGTCGTCGAACAGGCGAGGATAAGGGCGGTCAGGTCGTCGGGAACGGTGAAGGGAATGCGCGCCCGCGAGGTCTCGCCGCTGGTGACGATGTTGACGTACATGTCCGAGAGCTCAAGGCCCGCGACGACGCTCTGATGAACGAAATCCGCGAGCCCGAGCCCCAGCCCGTTGCCGTGGGAGGCGGGCGTGATCGAGCGCGCGTAGATCCGCGTGATGGCGGGCGAGTCGGGTTCGTCCTCGCCATGGAACAGCACCCGGCCGACCACGTTGGTGTCCATACCCGTCCCCGAGACCTCCTTGCCGATCTCGTCGAGCACGAGGAGATCGAGATCGTCGACCGGGAGCATCGGAAGCTCCTCGCGGGCGATAGCGAGCAGCTCGGGCTCTCGGTCGAGAATTTCGCCCGCGGGAATGCCCTCGATGTGGGTTGCCCTATCGGCGGCGTTCTCGATTAGCCCGAGTCCGCCGATCACTGGACTCTCCTCGATGATCAGCTCGGCTCGTTCCTGAATGACCTCGCTGAAGTCCGAGGCCAGCCCGGCGTTGTGCAGCGATTCGGCGCCACGATGCTTTCCCAATCCGATCACCGCGATCTTACACAGCCCGCTCTCGACGGGGCCGTGAAAGTCCGTGTGGGGCTTGATCCGGTTGGCGAGGATCACCGCGTCCATCGCGAGGGCGTCCTCCGCGACGTAGACCGGCCGTTCTAAACTATCCTGCCCGATCTCCGCGACCTCCATCGAGGTGTGGATCGCACACCCCATACGGTCCTCGGTGATCCCGAGCGCGTCGAGCGTCTCGCGTTGCCCTTCGCTGGTCGCACCCCCATGAGAGCCCATCGCGGCGATCACCGAGGGCTCGAACCCCCGGTCGCGCAGTTCCCCGACCGCTGCCTCCAGCAGCGCGGGCATGTCGTGGATGCCGCGGCTCCCGGCCGTGATCGCGATCTGTGCACCCGGGTCGAGACCCTCCAGCGGGAGGTCGTCGATCGCATCCCGGGCAGCACCCTCGACGTCCTCGATCGAATCGAGGTCGCGTTCGCGGATGACGCGGGCGAAGCGGGGCAGGTCGGCGCGTTCGACGTCGTTGGCTTCCCGAAGGGTTTCGGCGTCCGGAAAGTCGAGATTCACGTTGGATCACCTCCCGCTTCCACCCGCGTCCGTTCCTGGGCCATCCCGCTTGCGACCTCGACGGCCTGGAGCAGGCTCTGCTCGCTGGCGATCCCCTCGCCCGCGATGTCGAAGGCGGTGCCGTGGTCGACGCTCGTCCGGACGATCGGCAGGCCGATGGTGACGTTGACGCCCGAGACCGCCCCGCCCTCGGCGAACTCGAGCATCTTGATCGGGATGTGACCCTGATCGTGGTACATCGAGACCACGCAGTCTGCGGCCCCGCGGGCCACCTGCACGTAGACCGTGTCGGGCGACTCCGGCCCAAAGGCGTCGATCCCCTCCTCGCGGGCCCGCTCGACCGCCGGCTCGATTTCTTCACTGTCCTCCTCGCCGAGCAATCCGCCGTCGCTGGCGTGGGGGTTCAGCCCCGCGACCGCGACCGTCGGCTCCTCGATTCCGAGTTCGCGCAGTGCCTCGTCGGTCACCCGGATCGTCTCCAGGACCGACTGCTCGCTCACGAGGTCGCAGGCCTCCCGCAGGGGGACGTGGGTACTGACGTGCGTGACCCGGAGATCGCCCTCGATCAGCATCATCGAGTAGTTTTCAGTACCTGTGTAGTCGGCG
>CAYVQH010000026.1:0-18724 GCA_964454105.1 uncultured Halobacteriales archaeon
TCTACTTCATGCGAGTTCGTCGGACCCCGCTCTCACTCGCTACGCTCTTCGAGGTAGCGTCCGACAGAACATAGCGGGAGGTAGATTTGAACTACCGATCTGCGGGTTATGAGCCCGCCGGAATCTCCTGGCTATCCCATCCCGCTACCAGTTCATACCGGGGTGTCGTAGTTAAGGGTTGTGATTCGGAAATCGCAGGCCGGCGCGGCGATCGAACGCAGGACAAACACCTTTGATGGAGGAAAACACAGTGGGTGTATGACTCGACTCGCACTGATCGCACACGACGAGAAGAAACCCGATCTGATCCGATTCGTCCACGAACACGAGGAGCGCCTGGAGGCCTGCGAACTGATCGGCACTGGGACGACGGGAAAGCGTATCAACGAGGAGACCGGCCTCACCGTCGAACGGATGGAGTCGGGCCCGCTGGGCGGGGACATGATGATCGGTGCGGAGGTCGCCAAGGACGCGCTCGACGGCGTGATCTTCCTGCGTGACCCCCTCCGCGCACAGCCACACGAGCCGGACATCACCGCGCTGTTGCGCATCTGTGACGTTCATGACACGCCGCTTGCGACGAACCTCGCGAGCGCCGCGTGTCTGATTGAGTGCGTCTAGCTCGTGGCTCTGCCCTGTTTCTGGATGACGTCCACGGCCTCGGCGTCGATCGTTTCGACGTCGAGGAAGTGGGGGACGTAGTTGCGCCGCTCGAAGTCACCGCGTTCGTCCTCGGTGCCGATGACACACCACAACTGCGTGCGGTCGGGTCCGTGCCAGTCGCCGTTTCGCGAGATCGAAAAGAGGACCATCTCCTGGCCGTCGTAGTCGATGATCCCGTCCCGTCTGACGCCGGGGTCCCCGTGGATGATCAGGCGTTTCATGGATCCGGGTTCGACGGATGGACGATTAAGCGCTTCGAATGATCGACAAACCTTTCGGCGAGAGCGTGGTAGCCGGGAGAAATGAATCGCTACCTGCGTGGAATCGGTGCCGGGATCGCCGCGACGGCCGTGATGATGCTCGGATTTCTGTTCAGTCAGGTCCAGACCAGATCCCAGCTCGGTGCACCGGAGGCCATCGCCCGCTTCGTCGGAATGCCCGACCATCACGTCATCGGGCTCGTCATCTTCGCCGCAATCGGCGTCGTCGTCTGGCCGATCGTGTTCGTCGCCCTCCGGAACTCTGCGCGATTCCCCGGCGGGGGCGACCCGACCGTCCAGGGGATGCTCTTCGGGCTCGTGCTCTGGGTGCTCTTCATGATCCTCGGGACCGGACAGCTGTCGTGGCCGTTCGTCGTCCTCTACGTCACGTTCACCCTCATCAGCCATCTCGCCTACGGCTTCGTGCTGGGGTTCGTCTACGAACGATTGCGGTGATCAGGACTCCTCGCGCTCGTCGGTGGTCGCCTGGGCCTGCTGGAGGCGGTTCTCGAACCACTCCCACTCCTTGGTGAACTGTCCGTACCGCTTCAGCCCCCAGACGTCGGCGTCCATCACGATCCGGCCCGATCGGTACGACTGGACCATGTTGTACAGCCAGACGACCTGCCCGATCGCGATCAGGGCGGCCCCGATCCCGGCGACCACCTGGAGGGGAACGAACTCGGCCGGATAGGTCGCGGACCGGCGCGGGAGCCCGTACAGACCGAGAATGAGCATCCCGAACGACAGCAGGTTGACTCCGACGAACGAGAGCACGAAGTGGACGACGGCCAACGGTTTGTTATACATCCGGCGGCTCATCAGCGGGAACCAGTAGTAGACCCCCGCGAAGACGGCGAAGGTGATGATCCCGGCGACGATGAAGTGGAAGTGACCGACCACGTAGTAGGTGCCGTGATACAGCATGTCCATGGGGATCGAACCGAGGAACACTCCCGTCACACCGCCGATGATGAACGTCGAGATCCCCCCGACGCAGAACAGCATCGGCGCCTCGAGGCGGATGTTGCCGGTCCACATCGTAGTGATCCAGTTGAACACCTTCACGGCGCTCGGCACCGCGATCGCGATCGTCACCGCCATGAACGCCCCCCGGAGGCGGGGATCAATCCCAGTCGTGAACATGTGGTGGGCCCAGACGCCGAAGGACAACACCGCGATCGCCATCGTCGAGTAGACGACGAACTTGAAGCCAAAGAGTTTCCGGCCGGCGAACTTCGGCAAGATCAGGCTGATCAACCCGAACGGCGGCAGCACGAGGATGTAGACCTCTGGGTGGCCGAAGAACCAGAACAGGTGTTGATAAAGGATATACCCACCGGACTCGATGGCGAAGAACGACGTTCCGATGTTTCTATCCAACAGCAGCATGATGAGGACCGCACCCAGAAGCGGGAACGCAAACAGGATCAGCCCCGCCTGCGCGAGAAAGGTCCACGAAAGGATATCGAGGCGCTCCCAACCGACGGTGGGCGCGCGGCCGACGAAGACGGTGGCGATGATGTTGATCGCACCCAGCGTCGTCCCGATGCCCGACAAATGCAACCCCAGTAACACCATGTCGATCTGGGGGTTCGCGGTTAGCGTCGAGAGCGGCGGATAGAGGGTCCAGCCCACGCCGATCGGCGTGAAGCCCGCGAACAACTCCGCAAGGACCGGGGCGACCGGACCGAGAAGCAGCGCCAACGAATCGCTGATGATCCCGAAGCGGATCAGGACCGCGGCCGGCGGCAGCACCCAAAACGCGATAGCGTTGACCCGGGGGAAGGCCATGTCGTCGGCCCCGATCAGAAGTGGGAGGAAGTAGTTCGCGAGCCCGAACAGTATCGGGGTCGCGAACAGGAACAGCATGGTGATCGCGTGCGTGGTGAACAGCTCGTTGTAGGTCTGAACGCCGAACACTTCCGCGTTCGGCGTCAGCAGCTCCGTCCTGGCCATCAACGCGTCGGACCCTCCCCAGAGGAACATGAAGACGCCGAAGGTGAGATAGAGGATCCCGATGTCCCGGTGGTCGACGGTGGTCAGCCACCGCGCCACTCCGAGCGGTTTGGAGGTGTCGAAACCGTAGCCGGTCGCGATCCCGCCGTCAGAGCGCGGCTCGGTCCGTTCGCTCCCGGACGGATCGCCATGTTCGCCGGGTTGTGTTTCGGCGGATCGCTCGCCGCCGTCCGACAGGAGACGGCCCTCATCGGTGATCGTTCCCGCCGATCGATTCAGTGTTCGAACGGTCCATCCACAGAGCGTGAGAAGGACGATTCCGAACAGTGCCCCTCCGAGAAGTTCAGTGTACATGTCTCGTCTCACCCCGCCAAGCTCGGACGGCGTCGACGGCCGTGATCGGCGTCACCTCGTGCGATCGTGCCGTCGAATCGCCGTCCTCGTTCACGAATCGTGCTCAGGCTGGAAGCCACATCAACCTTTGCAGCGACGGCCGACGGGCAACCAAACGGGTTTTAAGCCGCGGTGTCCAAGCGTCGCCAAGGCCATGGAGATCCCACGACGATTCAACACCTACTGTCCGTACTGTAACGAACACCACGAACACGAGCTCGAAAAGACCCGTACCGGCCGCCAGACCGGCATGAAGTGGATCGACCGCCAGCGCGAGCGCCAGAGCGGCATCGGCAACGACGGGAAGTTCTCGAAGGTCCCAAGCGGCGGGAAGCCGACGAGCAAGACCGACTTCAAGTACCGCTGTGGCGAGTGTGGCAACGCCCACCTGCGCGAAGGATGGCGCGCCGGCCGCGTCGACTTCCAGGAGTAATCATGGCAGGAAACTTCTACGCCGTTACGTGCCCGGACTGCGAGAACGAACAGATCGTCTTCGATAAGGCCTCCTCGGAGGTCGCCTGTGCGGTCTGCGGACATACGCTCGTACGACCCACCGGCGGCAAGGCCGTCATCGAGGGCGAGGTCACAGAGACCGTCGAGGCACGATAACCATGCAGTACAGCGGCTGGCCCAACCCGGGAGACCTCGTCGTCGGCAAGGTCGAGGAGATAGAGGACTTCGGCGTCTTCGTCGACCTCGAGGAGTACGAGGACAAGCAGGGCCTGATCCACATCTCGGAGGTCGCCTCGGGCTGGATCAAGAACGTCCGCGATCACGTTCGTGTCAGCCAGACCGTCGTCTGTAAGGTTCTCGACGTCGACGAGGGGTCCCAGCAGATCGACCTCTCGCTGAAGGACGTCAACGAACACCAGCGAAAGGAGACGATCCAGCGCTGGAAGAACGAGCAGAAGGCCGACAACTGGATGGGCCTCGCGTTCGGCGAGGACGTCGACGACGAGACCTACACCGCGGTGGCGAACGAACTCATCGAGACCAGCGGCGGGCTCTACGAGGGGTTCGAGCAGGCGGCGATCCACGGCAAGGAGGCCCTCACGGAGACCGACCTCACCGAGGAGGAGATCGAGGCGATCGTCGGGACCGCCCGCGAGAACGTCTCGGTACCCTACGTCACCGTGACGGGCTACGTCGATCTCGTCTGTTCCTCCGAAAAGGGCGTCGACGCGGTCAAGGAGGCCCTGCAGGCCGCGGAGGGCAACGGCGAGATCAGCAACGAGATCGACCTCGAGGTCACCTACGTCGGCGCGCCCGAGTACCGCATCCGGGTTCAGGCGCCGAACTACAAGACCGCAGAATCCGAACTCGAAGCCAGTGCCGATCGGGCAAGCGCGGCCATCGCCGATCTGGGTGGCAGCGGCGAGTTCCACCGCGAACGGCGAACTGACGACGAGTAACCGTGAAGTCCGACATCCGGGTCTGTGAATCGTGGCGAGAACGCCACGAACGCCCGGTCTATACGCTTTCTCCGAGCTGTCCCGAGTGTGGAGCCGATGCGGTAAACAGCGCTCCCGCGCCGTTCAACCCCGAGGACCCGTATGGGGAGTACCGACGCGCACTTAAGCGCCGAGAGCGCGATTGAGGGTATGGACGACGTAGAGGTCGAGGTACTCGCAGAGCCCGAGCTCGACGATCCGGTCCTGATCGAGGGACTTCCCGGGGTAGGCCACGTCGGGACGCTCGTCGCCGAGCACCTGATCGAGGAGGCCGACGGCGAGCTCGTCCGTCGGATCTACTCCGAACACCTCCCCCCACAGGTCACTGTCTCGGACGAGGGCCTCGCCGAACTCGTCTGCGTCGAGTGTTATCACGTCACTCTCGGTGGCCGGGACGCGCTCGTGGTCACGGGCGACCAGCAGGCCGCGACCGGGACCGGCCATTACCGAATCGCCGAGACAGTCCTCGACGTCGGCAAGGAGTTGGGGATCGAGCGACTGTTCGCGTTGGGGGGCGTCCCGACGGGCGAGGTCGTCGAGGACCACGCGGTCCTCGGGGCGGCGGCCAACGACGCCGTGATCGAGAGTCTCGAATCCGCGGGCGTGGAGTTCCGCGAGAACAAACCCGAGGGCGGGATCGTCGGAATCAGCGGCCTCCTCGTGGGACTTGGCGCCCGGCGCGATCTCGATGCGGCCTGTCTGATGGGCGAGACCAGCGGCTACCTCGTCGATCCGAAAAGTGCCCAAGCGCTGTTGGGCGT
Organism: uncultured Halobacteriales archaeon; assembly: GCA_964454105.1. Lineage (GTDB taxonomy): Archaea > Halobacteriota > Halobacteria > Halobacteriales > Halalkalicoccaceae > Halalkalicoccus. The sequence goes on from CAYVQH010000026.1 coordinate 5,488, forward strand.
GCTCCAGACGCTGCTGGAGTTCGAGATCGACCTCACCGAGCTCGAGGAGCGCGCCGACGAGATGGAGGACGTCGTCGCCCGGATGCAGGAGATAGAGGACCAGAACGTGCCGAGCGACGACGACCTCAGGTACATCGGCTGAGTTGATCCCACTCGAAGTTCCGCCCACGACCAGCGTGCTGTGACCACGAAGCTTCTTTGTATCGGACTCCCTACCGAGGAGCGTGCAGTCCGATCCGGTATGGGTTCTCCCGTGGTGGCTCGTCGTCGGTGTCCTCGTCGGACTCGTCGTTGGCGTCCTGATCGCAGCGACCTTCGTCGCCGGTGCACGGCTCTTCCCCGACGAGCGCCGTGAACCCATCGCGAGCGGCGAGAACAGAAAGCGCACCGAGATCCGAAACTACCTCCAGGCCATCGGAGAACGGTTCGTCGAGGACCACCGGCTCGCGGCCGGTCCCGTCGAGTTCTATCTGCCCGAACGCGACGTCGCGATCACCTTCGATGCGCGTGCGTTCTTCCGGCTTGAAACGGCCGAAACCGACGCCATCCTCGTCGAACACGAGATGCCGGGGATCCACCTCGGGCGCCGCCTTCCGTTCGACACGCCGGACCTCACGGCCGACGATGCCGATCGTACGGCGATGGCCGCTTTCGCCGTCCTCGGTCTGCCGACCGACGCGAGCGAGCGCGAGATCAGAACCGCCTACCGCGAGAAGGTCAAACGCGTCCATCCCGATCAGGGCGGGGACCGCGAGTCCTTCAACCGGGTCCGGAACGCCTACGCCACCGCCCGCACCCACGCGGGCGAGGACGATGCTGACGCCGGCGCCGCTCGGGCGTCCCCGTAGCCCGACGTGCCGTCCCCTCGGACGGGGTCGACAGGCTCATGCCCGCGGCGACGAACCCTCGCCCGTGTTCGAGGAGTGTCTCCTTCGTGACCGGGCGGCCTACCTCCCGGACGAGCGGACGCTCGTCCTCGCGGACGTTCACCTCGGTCGGGCTCACGCCTCGAACGTCGAACTCCCGCTCGGCGAGCGCGAGGACCTGCTTTCCCGTCTCGACGCCCTGCTCTCTCGCTTTGGTCCCCGGCAGGTCGTCGTCGCCGGCGACCTGCTGCACAGTTTCGATCACCTCCCCGCCCGCGTCGAGCGCAGCCTTCGGGAGTTCGAACGGCGGGTCGCACAGCGCGACGCGACGCTCGTCGTGACGCGGGGGAACCATGACACGCTGCTCGACTCCGTTCTGGACGGGGTCGTCTCCGAGCACCGCGTCGGCGACGCCCTCGTCTGCCACGGGCACGAACGGCCGAGCGGGGCGACCGGGTACGTCGTCGGCCACGTCCACCCGGCGATCACGATCGAGGGGCGGAAACGACCCTGCTACCTGCGTGGACCCGCCGCTGGCGGCGGGCAGGTGTTCGTGCTGCCGGCGTTCACCCGGCTCGCCGGTGGCAGTGACGTCGCCAGAACGCGGCCGTTTCGATCACCGCTGCTCGGACCACCCGACGAATACCGACCGATCATTCGCGACGACGACGGCGGCGAAACCCTCGAATTCCCGCCGCTGGGCGAGTTCATATCCCTCCTCTGAGATCCCCGTTCGAACCGAGAACTGGGTGAACTAGGAGAAGTCCGGTCGGTGTGGTGGTACGTACCCGGGGCGACTACGGAGTGGGAGGCGACGTGGTTCGGCGCTGTCCCGTCGGCGCTACGCACGGGACGCTCGCCTGCGTCGGGATCATCCGACAGCGGGTACCACCGGATGAGACAGTCACAGGCTTCGGTCGGGAACGTCTCTAGATTCGCGAGCCGGCGGGCACAGACCAGGCCATTACCCCCTCCACCCGGTTACCGTGCCCGGCGTCGGACGGCGGAGGAAGCCATTAGTTCCCGGCGAACGAGCGATCCGTATGGAGACGACGGCTGCGTTCGTCGGACTGGACTGCGTCGACTGCGGCGAGCGATTCGGACCCGAGACTCCCCATCGGTGTCCCGAGTGTGGCGGGATCCTCGACCCGGCCTACGACTACGACGCCGTCTCGATCACGCCGGAGACGTTCGAGCGCCGGCCGTTCGACTCGCTGTGGCGCTACGAGGAGCTGCTGCCCTTCCCCCGCGAGACGGCGGTGACGGTGGACGAGGGTGCGACCCCGTTGGTCGAGTGCGAGAAGCTCGCCGAGGAGATGGGCGTCGGACGGGTCCTGATCAAGGACGAGGGTCGGAATCCGACGGGGAGTTTCAAGGACCGCGGCCAGACCGTGGCGATGACCGCGGCGGCCGGCCACGGCGCCGAGGACGTCGCGCTCGCCTCCGCCGGCAACGCCGGACAGGCCGCCGCCGCCTACGCCGGGCGGGCCGACATCGATTCGCACGTGTTCGTCCCCTCGCGGGCCGGCTTCACGAACAAGGCGATGATCAACGTCCACGGCGGAGACATGACCGTCGTCGGCGGGCGGATCGGGGATGCGGGGGCCGCCTACGGGGACGCGATGGACGAGGAGGAGTGGTACTCGGTGAACACGTTCGTCACGCCGTATCGCCACGAGGGCAAGAAGACGATGGCCTACGAGGTCCTCGAGCAACTGGACTGGGAGACCCCCGACGCGATCGTTTACCCCACGGGCGGGGGCGTCGGCCTCGTGGGCATGCACAAGGCCGCCACGGAACTGCGCGAGTTGGGCCTGATCGACGGGCTGCCGGCGATGTACGCCGCGCAGTCGACGGGGTGTGCGCCGATCGTCGAGGCCTTCGAGAACGGGCTGGATCGCCACGACCCCGTCGAATATCCCGACACTATCTGTGGCGGCATCGAGATCCCCGATCCCGGTGCGAGTCCGTGGATCCTGGAGTGTCTGCGCGAGTCCGACGGCGGCGCGGTCGCGACCGACGACGAGGAGATCCTCGAAAGCGCGATCGCCGTCGCCAAGGGGGAGGGGTTGGAGATGGGGGCGACCTGCGCGGCCGCCGCCAGCGGCGCGTGGGAACTCGCCGAGCGCGGCGAGTTCGACTCGGAGGCGACGGTCGTGCTCCTGAACACCGCGAGCGCCAACAAGGATGGCGACGTGCTGCGCAGCCACCTGATGGGCAAGGGGATCTGAACCCGAGACGCGTTAGCACCACGCGGTTAGGCGGGACAGATATAAGGTTTAGACTGGGCTAACACGATGCGAACCGTGATCGAAGCAATGGACCCCTCCATCTGGACGACCGCCCGACACGCGGATCGAGCGATCGGATCCCCGTATACAGTCCTCGCACCGCCGGAAGATGGCTGCTCGAGCGACCCGAGCAGTGGCTCGGCGAGGTCCCTCCAACCCACGGACGAGACGTGAGCGGCTGGATCGAGATCGCGACGGTGGCGTTCGTGGCCCAGTTGGCGGTGTTGCCGGGCGAGAAGGTACAGTTTATCATCGCCGGTCTCTCGACGCGGTACAGCCCGTGGACCGTCGTGGGCGCCGCCGGACTGGCGTTCGCGGGTTGGACCACCCTGGAAATCCTCTTCGGCAGGGCCCTCCAGACCGCACTCTCCCCGACGCTCCTCAACGTGCTGACCGGCGGGTTGTTCCTGCTGTTCGCGGTGCTTCTCTACCGATCGATACCCGCGGCGGAGGACCCGGCGTCGATCGCACGCCAGACCGACGGCGGCGTCGCGGGCATCGCGCCGAACGTCGACGCACCGACGGTGTTCGGGTACGACCTCTCGGAGTCGTTCGACGGGTTCGTTCCGATCTTCCTGCTGATGGCGACCGGCGAGTTCGGCGATAAGACCCAACTCGTGACGATCGGGCTAGCCGCCCAGTACGGCGCGACCTCGGCCATCTGGGTCGGCGAGATGCTCGCCATCGTTCCGGTGAGCCTCGCGAACGCCTTCTTCTTCCATCGGTTCTCCCACCGGGTCGATCTGCGGAAGGCCCACCTACTGGGTGCGGCGTTGTTCGCCTTCTTCGCGCTCGATACGTTCCTCTCGGTGTTCACGGGGTTCTCGGTCTGGGAGACGTTCATGGGGTCCGTTTCAGGGGCTGTCGAGGGACTCGTCTGAACGTCCTGCGGCAGATTCGGGCCCAGTGGCTTTTTTGCGTTCGCGGCGGATCCGCTTCCATGGTCGGCGTCGTCGCCGGCGGCGTGGCGGGCATCGCGCTGGGGCTGTCGCTGGCGGCCCCGCCCGGGCCGATGAACGCCATCATCGCCGAGGAAAGCGTCGCCCGTGGTTTTCGGGCCGGCGTCGGCGCCGGGCTGGGGGCGATGAGCGCCGACGCCTGCTTTCTCGTCCTCGCGTGGATCGGCGCGGCGACGGTGCTCCAGGGGGCCCCGCGCCTCCAGGGAGCGATCCTCGCCGTCGGCGGGGTGCTGTTGTTCGTCCTCGCGTTCGATGCGGTTCGCGACGCGCGACGCTTCACCTCGGGCCCGCCCGCGGCCGGCGGTCGAGGCTTTCTCAAGGCGTTCTCCCTCTCGCTGACGAACCCCTACCAGTTGCTCTGGTGGCTCACGGTCGGCGTGGCGCTGCTCGATCCGGGCGTCGTCGACCTCTCGGTGGGCCCCGTCTCGACGGCGGTCGCGACCGGCACGCCGGCGATGGTGGTCGGCTTCTTCGTCGGGATCGGACTGTGGATCACGGCGTTCCCGCTCGCGCTCGTCCGCGCCGGCCGGCGGATCGACGGGCTCGCGCCGCTGGTCGCGGCCGGGAGCGGCGTCGTCCTCGCGGGCTTCGGAGTCGTCTTCCTCTACCGGGCGATCTCGTTACTCTGACTCGTCGAGGTCGTGTTCCATCTCCGGGACCTCCATCTCGAGCCACTCGCGGAACCAGCGCACGCGCTTGAGACGCTCGTGGGCGATGCTCCGGCCGGTGTTGCTCTCAATCCGGTTGCAAGCCTCTTGGCCGCGCTCGTGGACGCGCTCGACCATCGTCGCGCTGTCCATGTGGGTGCGTGCCTCGTAGCCCATCCGCAACAGCATGAGGATGATCCCGTTCGCGCCGACCTTATCGAGCAGGTCGGCCTCGACGAGACACTGTCCCTCAAGCGAGAGGTCCTCGACGTCGCCCGTGTGTGTGTGGGCGTCGATCGCCCGACAGACCCGATCGACGAAGGAGTTCGGGAACGATCCACGGGAGGTGAGATACTCGCGGGCGACGCGTGCGCCCTCCTCGGCGTGGATCTCCTGATCGGCATCGAGCTTCGCGACGTCGTGAAACAGCGTCGCCACCCGGACGACGTCGACGTCCGCGCCCTCGTTGCGGGCGATCTCCTCGGCGATCGAGAGGACGTTCAGCGTGTGGTTGAACCGGTACTCCGCGGAGTGCCACGGGTACCACCGCATCCGACCGCCCTCCTCCTCGTTCTGTACGCTCGCGTCGAGGTACTCGTAGACGAACTGCTTCATCGACTCGAACTCGGGTTCCGAAACGGGCGTCTCCTTGATCTCAACGCCCATGGAACCACCTCTGCGGGATCCGGTTGTCGTCCATTGTTACTTACGAAGAGGTGTGTTTCTCTCTTTAGCGTTACGACGGGGTTGCCGCCACCGAAACCGGACGTCTCGTCCGTGACGAATGGGGCTTATGTCCGGCGCCCAACTACGGGTGGTATGACCGACCAGCGATATCTAGAGGACTCGACGGTCCGGGAGTTCGACGCACGCGTCGAGCGCGTCATCGACGACGGGGCGACCTCGCGGGTCGTCCTCAACGCGACCCACTTCTACCCCGAGGGCGGGGGTCAGCCGGCCGATCGCGGGACGCTCGCCGGGACGGAGGCGTGGCCCGTCGTCGACGTCCAGAGGACTGACGAGGTCTACCACACGGTCGAGGGCGACGGCCCGACCGCCGGCGAGCGGGTGACCGGCACGCTCGACTGGGATCGGCGACACGCCCACATGCGCCATCACACCGCCCAGCACCTGCTGTCGGCGCTCCTGCTGGAGGAGTACGACGCACCCACCACCGGAAACCAGCTCTATGCCGACCGCGCCCGCCTCGACTGTGCGTACGATCGGTTCTCTCGGGAGGAGTTGAACGACATCGAGGCTCGAATGAACGACCTGGTGGAGGAGGCACGCGAGGTGCAGTGGTACACGCTCGATCGCGAGCGCGCGGAGGCGACGCTCGACCCGCAGCGAACGCGACTCGAACTCCTTCCGGACAGCATCACCGAGGTGCGACTCGTCGAGATCGGCGAGCCACGACGGGACGCGAACGGAAGCGGGGACCACGGCGACTCGCGAACGGTCTACGACCGGGTCGCGTGTGCCGGCACGCACGTCTCGAACACCGAGGAGATCGGGCGGGTCGAGGTGACGGGTCGCGAGACGCGAGGGGCCGACGAGGAGCGGATCCGCTTCGTTCTCGGAGACGAATAGGTTATGTCCTTCGGCCGCCGAATCGATTCCGTGCGCGTAGAGAACAGCTTCATCGCCGCCGACGGAGTGGGCGAGCGGACCGAACGGAAACTCTGGGAGGCGGGGATCACCGATTGGGAGGCCTTCTTGGAGGCAGGATCGCTTCCGACCGGGGAGTCCCGCAGCACCACCATCGCCGAGTTCATCGAGGAGGCTCGTCCCCGCCTCGCGAGCGACGACGTCGCCTACTTCGCCGACCGACTCCCCTCGGCAAGCCACTGGCGGTTCTACGAGAACTTCCGACCCCGGACCTGTTTCTTCGACATCGAGACCACCGGACTCAGCAAGGACCGCAACCGGGTGACGACCGTGAGCTTTCATCAGGGGGACGAAACGGAGACGCTCGTCGCCGGCGACGACCTCACCGGCGAGGCGGTCGCACGTCGACTCGACGCCGCCGACCTGCTGGTCTCGTTCAACGGTGCGCGCTTCGACGTGCCGTTTCTCGAGACCGCCTTCGACCTCTCGATCGGGACGCCCCACCTCGATCTCATGTACCCCTGCCGACAGACCGGTCTGACGGGCGGGCTGAAAGAGATCGAGCGCGATCTCGGGATCGATCGCGAGGAGGAGGGCGTCGACGGCCGGGAGGCCGTCCGCCTCTGGCACGCCTACGAGCGCGGCGACGAGGCGGCCCTCGACAGGCTGGTCCGGTACAACCGCGATGACGCCCGCAACCTGGCGACGCTCGCGGACCGGGTCGCGACGCGCCTCGATAGCGAGGTCTTCGGTGCGTTTCGCTGACCCACTTCAGTAGGACTCGAGACGGCCACCGACGGTCGCGGTGGGGCCGACCGTTTTTGTTCACGGACCCGAAGGGGTCGCCATGGAGTTTCCCGACACGCAGACGATAGAGGGGACCCTCGATCCCGTCGAGTTCCCCCGATTCGCCACCGTCGAGTACGACCCGCCGACACCCGAGCTCGCCGACGCCGAGCGAGCCGCCCGCGAGGCGCTCGCCGGCCTCTCCCTCGGAGAACTGTCGGACGGGGCGACGGTCGCGGTCGGTCTCGGCAGTCGCGGGATCCACGACATCGTTCCAATCACCCGTACGGTCGTGGTCGGGCTCAGACGGCGGGGCTTCGAGCCCGTGATCGTTCCGGCGATGGGGTCTCACGGCGGCGCGACTGCGGAGGGTCAACGCGAGACCCTCGCCGCGCTCGGAATCACGGAGTCGGAGGTGGGCTGTCGGATCGACGCACGGATGGACGTCGAGGGCGTCGGCCGAACCGATGGCGGCGAGCCAGTATACATCTCGCGGGCCGCCCGCGAGGCGGACGCCCTCCTCGTGATCAACCGGATCAAGCCCCACACGAACTTCACCGGCTCGATCGAGAGCGGCCTCTGTAAGATGCTCGCGATCGGATTGGGAAAACACCGGGGCGCGCGGGCCGTCCACCGCGACGCGCTCTCGCGGGGCTACGTTCCCGCCATCACCGGGGCGATTCGCTCGATCGCCGAGGACGTGCCGATCCTGGGCGGGATCGCGGTCGTCGAGAACTTCGAGGACCGAACGGCGCACATCGAGGGGGTTCCATGGGAGGCGTTGCCCGAACGCGAGACCGAACTCCTCGACCGCGCCCGCGAGTACATGCCGATGCTGCCCTACGACGACCTCGACGTGCTCGTCGTCGATCGCATCGGTAAGGACGTCTCAGGGGCCGGAATGGACACGAACGTGATCGGACGCTACGAGGTGCTCAACGCCGAGGACCCTCCTGAACCGGAGATCGGTCGGATCGTCGTTCGCGGGCTCACGGAGGCGACCCACGGGAACGGGCAGGGGATCGGGCTAGCGGACATCACCACCACGGCCGTCCTCGATTCACTCGACCTCGATCAGGTCTACACGAACGCGCTCACGAGCGGTTCGCTCTCGAAGGCGCGCCTGCCGGTCGCGCTGCCGACCGACGAACTTGCACTCACGGCCGCCGTCTTCTCGATCGGCTCGTACGATCCCGACTCCGTGCGGATGGCGTGGATCCGGGACACTGGACGCCTCTCGACGTTTCGCGTTTCGGAGGCGCTCGCCCGTGAACCGTCCGATCACCTCGCCATCACGGGCTGGGCGGACCTCTCGTTCGAGGGCGGCACCCCCCGCTTCGACACAGCCACGGCGTGACCTTCCCCCACACATAGGGACCCCATAATAATACGCCAATCATGTATCCTAGATTATATGAATCGGAGTCAACGGGCCCTGACCAAACGGGCGTTCCTCGCGTCGGTCGGCACAGCATGTGTGGCCGGCTGTCTAGGCACTGCGAAGACGGACGAGACGGACGGGAACACGACCGAACCGGCCGCCGATCCGGAGCCGTCTGCGGAACCGGAGCCCGAGCCGGAACCCGAACCGGACCCGGGGCCGACGCTGTTCATCGAGGGCGACCCGCGCGAGAAGCAGTGGGATCGGGGCGAGAGCTGGCAGGACTGTGAGAGCCTCGAGGACTGGGAGGTGATCGACGGGACGCTCGAATCCTCGACCGACCGGACGTATCGTGGGTTCCGGTCGGCCCACATGCGCGCTGCGGACGACGGCCGGACCGAGGTACGGATCCCGATCGAGGGCTACGATCTCACCGAGACGTCGTTTTCGCTCGCGATGTACATCGATGCGCCCGGAAGACATTATTCGCCGATGTTCGACGTCAACGCCCCCGAGTGTGGCCGGATGCTTCACTTCCGAACGCGACACAAGATCGACGAACCGGGCTGGATCCGCTACGACCTCGGTATCAGCCACACGTCCGGGCTCGAATCGACGGAGGACGCCTACATGACGATCTCGTGGGGCGGTCGCGACGTCGACTGGTATCTCGGCGACATCCGAGCGGTTCCCGTCGAGGAGGACCCCCGCCTGTTCGTCCAGTTCGACGACTCGCTGCGATCGACGTACGACACCGCATTTCCGATCATGCACCAGTACGACATCCCTGCGACCGTCTACACGGTCACGGGACGGATCGGCAACAGCGGGAGCCTCACGCTCGATCGGATGAGGGCGATGCAGGACTCGGGCTGGGAGTTCGCGAGCCACACGCACACCCATCAGCGAACCGGTGAACTCCCGCTCGAGGAGCAACGAGCGGAACTCGAGGAGTCGAAACGGTGGCTGCTCGATCACGGGTTCGAGGAGGCGGCCTCGATGCTCGCCTATCCCTTCGGTTCGTTCACCACAGACACGTTGGACATCGCCGCCGACTACTACGACTTCGCGACCCATGGCCAGCGCGGCTCGATGAACAGAGCGATAAGTTCGCCGCTGTCGGTCAACCGCCACCCGGGCGACAACCCCGAACGATCGATGGAACTGATCGACATCCTCCTCGACGAGCGGCTACCGACCGACACGCTCGTGCTCTACTATCACGACGTAGTCGAAAACCACGAGACGTGGATCGACCCCGAGGGGTTCCGAGAAACGATGGCCTATATCGACGAACGCGACGTGAACTGCCTTCTGACCAGCGAACTCCGTGACCGGCAGTCCGACTGACCCCGACATCGAGATTCCCTCGCATCATGTCGGTCCGGCCATCGATCAGAGCGACGATATGGCTCTGTCGTGGTACAGCGCGTCGGCGGACGTGAAAGCCACGATGAGGTGATGATCAGGCGTCGTTCGTCGAATCCACCATCTCCTTGCTGAACCGACGTACGGCGTCGGTGAACGCCTCCGGACGGTGGAGGTTACAGATGTGGCCGGCACCATCGATGGAGGCGAGATGGGCGTCGTTCGCGGCCGCGGCGTGGTCCTTCGCGCCTCGTCGCATGACGACATCTCGCGACCCGTAGAGAACGAGCGTCGGGCCGGGATAGGTAGCCAACGCGGCCCGGAAGTCCTTCCATCTGAGGTCCGGGCCCGCCTTTCCGAACTGCCTCGGATAGATTCCGGACTCGATGATCTCCGCCTTCGCCTCCGGGGAGATGTCGCGCTTTTGGACCCACCGCTCGCCGGCGCACCGGACACCCCGCTCGACGAGGTCGCTTTTGGTCGCGAGGCGCGAGACGGTTCCGACGGCCCGCGTGGCAAGCCCCATCCGGCCGTCGGGGTTGGCACTGCTTCCGACGAGTACGAGCCCATCAACCGACCCGGGATGCCGGCTCGCGTACTCGGTCGAGACGTAGCCACCGAGCGAGAGGCCGACCAGGATCGCGTGGCCATCGGCCATCCTCTCGATCACCTCATCAAGCAGATCCAGCGCCGCCTCCATGCGGAACGTTCCGTCCGAACGCGTTCCATGACCCGGGAGATCCGGCGTGATCACCCGGAACTCGTCCGAGAGCGCGTCACGCTGTGGTGCCCACATCTTGCGCGTGAACATCGCCCCGTGAACGAACACGATCGGTTGTGCGTCCGACGGTCCGGCGACGTCGACGCCCCGCAGGTCGGTCTCCTGCGTGTCCCGACTCATACCGGCGTCAACTCACCAGCGTTCCTTAGGTGCTCTGCCGGCACAACCGTATCTTCGTGAAACCGCACGCAGGTTCGATTCGTACTGCAAGCCTGTTGAACACCCGTCTGAGAGGGAGTTCTCCTCATACAAAAGCGACGGATACGCCCGTCGAAAGTTCGTACCTTGCGTGCTGGAAGCTTCTTTGATCGACGGGCGATACTCCCGTAGTGGTCTCTGGAAGCCCCGAAGTCGTAGACTATATAAGAATATTGAGTAGTCCCGGGCGGATTCGAACCGCCGTCAATGGCTCCAAAGGCCATTATGATTGGCCACTACACCACGGGACTTCCTCGTACCACTCACGGCGTCGCGTGAGTATGACAGTCCGTCGGGACGGCTTTCACCGAACGGGACATCCGTTGTGCACCGCCCTCTACTGGCGGCGATCACTTGAACGCTTCGAGAGAACAGTACGGCGGTCTCAGTCCGCCGGTTCCTCGATGCAGGACTCGAGATACTCGCAGGCATCGCTGTCGGAGTCGAAACAGTCCGGGCAGTCCGACCGACGGTCGATGATCGTATCCAAGCGCTCTGCGACCGTCTCGTCGATGACGCTCTCGAGTTCGCGGGCCTCCACGTGGAACTCCTCGACCTCGAGGACGTTCGTGAGGAACCGCTCGATGATGCAGTACGTCTGGAGGGCGTTTCGAGCGCGGACGATCCCCTCGTCCGTGAGCGAGGCACCCTTGTACTTCTCGTGGTCGACCAACCCGCGCTCTTCGAGTTTGCCGATCATCTCGTTGACGCTCGCGGGGCTGACTTCGAGACGATCGGCGAGCGCGCCGGTGGCCGCCGGCTCGTTTTCGACACCCTGTACGACGTAGATCGCCTTGAGATACTGATCGGCTGTGTTCACCGCGACCACCCCATGTGGTCCCCGTGAACGGCGAACGGTGTTGCTGTGAGTGTGTTCATGCGGATCCCTTGGGCATAATCGTCGTCCGCACCCGCCCCCCGGACGGCGCAAACGGCCGTGGTCGGCGCTCGCGTCGTCATTCGCGGGCCTCCATGATCTCGGTGACTTCACGAACGCCCTCTTCTTCCTCGTCGCGGATTCCACGAAGCGTCTCGAGGAGTCGCAGGCGTTCGACGCCGAACTCCGCATCGCTCTCCTCGATCGCTTCGATAAGGTCGTCGTAGAACTTGTAGGCGGTCTCCTCGCTGTGGAGCTGATCGTAGAGAATGCCGTCGAAGTCCTCGGGCTTGGTCCGGCCGTACTGGCCGTCGACGAGGGTTTCGATCTCCTCGAAGGCGATGCTCTCGGCATCGAGATCATCGATCAACGACTCGAGACGCCCGCGATGTTCGGCCGATTCCTCGGCGGCATGCGCGAGCAGATGCTCGATCTCCTCGTCGAGTTCGGCCCGCTCGTCGGCCGACAACGACTGGTGGTGATGATAGGCGCGAGCCTCGACGACCTCCTCGAGGACCACGCCGATCTGCAGCAGCCGGGCGAGCTGGCGATCGGATCCCACGCGGGTCGCGACGCTCATGGGAACCCGCCCCACGGTTCGGAAACGATGCGGCTGACGTGCATACCCCTCTATCGGAGCCGCTCTTTGATACGTTCTTCGAGGTCCTCACGCAGCTCCTCGACCTCTATCTCGTCGAGCACTGGCACGAAGAAGCCCTCGACGAGCATGTTCTTCGCGGACTGGGGATCGACGCCCCGTGAGATCATGTAGAACAGGTCCTCCTCGTCGACCTGTCCCACGGTCGCCGAGTGGCTCGCCTCGGTGTCGTGGTTGTTGATGATGAGCTTCGGGCTGGCGTCGGCCTCGCTCTCGTCGCTCAACATCAGCGTGTTCTCGCGCTGGTAGGAGTTGGTGTCCCAGGCGCCGCTGCCGACGTCCTGGACGCCCTCGTAGACCGAGCGCGCCCGATCGTCGAGCACGCCGCGGGTAACGAGGTCGGCGGTGGTGTGCTCGGCGCGGTGCCAGACCCGCGAGTTGATGTCGAAGTGCTGGTCGTCGTGGCCGAAGAACGCCCCGATGATCTGGGACTCCGAGCCCTCGCCCGAGAGCGTCGTCTCGACCGCGGACTTCGTCAGCCGCGAGCCGAGGTTGCCCTCGATCCAGTTGATCGTCGAGTACTGGTCGGTGACGCCGTGTTTGAGCGTGTAGTTGTACGTCTCCTCCGAGAGGTCCTGGAGGCTGCCGTACTGGACGTGGCTGTTCTCGCCCGCGCTGATCTCGACGAGGCCGCTGTAGTAGCGCTCGTCGCCCTCGACCGACTCGCCGGTCGACTGGCGTTCCAGAATGGTGACCGAACTCGACTGCTCGGTCACGACGAGCGTGTAGTTGAACAGCGACCGGGAGTTCATCGTCGTCCGGATCGTCACGTCCTCGGCGTCGACGTTCTTCGGGACGTAGACGACCGTTCCGGTGG
>CAYVQH010000027.1:0-17253 GCA_964454105.1 uncultured Halobacteriales archaeon
GCTGGGGTTGTACCGTGGGTCTCGGCCACCTCCTGAACCTCGGGCACCTCGAAGACCGCCTCCGGTGCGAACGGCGAGTACGCGACCAGCGTGTGACCGTTGGCGCGAGCATATTCGAGCAGTTCGCGCTGTCCATAGAGGGGTGCATCTCGACCTGATGGGTGACGATCGGCCCAGCGAGTATCTCACGGGCCTCGTCGAGTTGGGCGATCGTGAAATCGCTCACGCCGACGTGGTCGATCAAGCCATCCTCTCTGAGCGAATCGAATTCTGGCAGCGTCGCCTCGGGGTCATAGGCCTCGATCGGGCGGTGGACGTACAGCAGATCCACGGAATCGAGGCCCAGACGGTTGAGGCTCTCCTCGGTGCTCTCCCGGACGTCCGCCGGCGCGAGGCTGTCGGCCCAGACCTTCGTGGCCACCGTCAGATCCTCGCGGGGCACGTCGGCCCGGGAAATCCCCTCACCGACGCTCTCCTCGTTCTCGTAGATCTGTGCGGTGTCGAGGTGACGATAGCCCAGTTCGATCGCGCTGGCGATCACGTCGGAGTCCTCGATTCCCATCGTCCCGAGGCCGATCGGGGGTAGATCCAGTTCTCGTCATGCCCGCTCGAATGGCTGTCGGAAGCGGTCGTGTTTTATTCCGCCGCGGGGTAGGGAGCGCAATGCGGTGTCGCGAGTGCCATTCGGAACTTGACAAACCGGGCGATTACTGCCTGGTCTGTCGCTCGACGAACACCGACGGAGTGGTGTGTGAGATCGCGCGCGACCGGGTCACGCTGACGATGCTCGACGGCGAGGAGGTCCTCGGCGAGACGACGATCACGACCGTGCCCGAGTCGGGCGATCCCGCCGAGGTCGTCGAGCGCCGGAACTTCGCGGGCCGGGTGGCCGACGAGATCCAGCGAAAGCGCCCCGAGGCGGTCTACGCCGCCGGCGATCGGGAGGTCCTCGCGGAGATCCGTGCCCAACTGCACTACGACTTCTATCGTGTGACTGACGACGATGACGACCCCGTCGAGGCCGTCCGCAGTCGAATCGGCGAGCCCGCGCTGGCGACCGTCGATACGCCCCCGAAAGAGAAGATCGGCGGGAGCCACTCGACGCTGATCGGCGGGCGAACCGGCATGAAGGCGATCCACCACGTCGCGGGCCATCCCCACGTCAAGAAGGTGATCCCGGGGCCGATCGACGCCGGCGGCTCGGGATCGCGCTCGGGGCTGCGCGCGAAGGCGACCCGCGCGGGACGGAACGGTAACGTCCGGCTGCTGCTGCGGGACGGCTCCAGCGTGCAGGAAAACAGGGTCGTGACGACCGCCCCCGACCGCGAGACGGGCGAGCGGGTTCGGGCCGACCTGAACGAACTGCTCGAAGAGGAAGGCTACGGTGTGAGCTGACCGACGACGAGCACCACGCCGATCCCGATTCCGACGCCGACGGCGTCCGCGATCAGTCGAACCGCGCGGCGCTTGAATCGGGCCGCCATGTCCGTTCCTCCCGAACGCACATATCGGCTCGGTCGAAGACACGATCGATAGCCCTTCGGGCCACGCCGGTCAGCGTGTGGCTGAGTACTCTGACCGGTTGATTACGGAGCGTACGGTCGACCAGTCGGCGTAGGGTTCAACAGGCTTATGTGCGCCCTGCGGGTAGCTACTGGCACTATGGCTAAGAGAAAATCGGGACGCGTCGGCAGCGCGGGGCGCTTCGGCGCGCGCTACGGTCGCGTCGCGCGCCGCCGGGTCGCCGACATCGAGGACGACATGCACGATTCACACGCCTGCCCCGAGTGCGGGACGGACGACGTCTCGCGAACCGGTACCGGGATCTGGCAGTGTGGGAAGTGTGACTACGAGTTCGCGGGCGGGACCTACCGACCGGAGACGCCCGCCGGACGCACCGTCTCGCGATCGATCCGGGCGGCCCTCTCCGAGAGCGACGAATGAGCTACAAGTGCTCGCGGTGTAAGCGAGACGTCGAACTCGACGAGTACGGCGGCGTCCGTTGTCCGTACTGCGGTCACCGCGTGCTGCTCAAGGAACGCAGCCGCGACGTCAAGGAAGTCGGAGTCGAGTGACCGCGCCCGCGCCACACGACGCTTCTCTCACGTTCGAGTACGACGACCAGCACCGGGCACGCCTTGTCGAACGGTCGATCCGCCCCGAGATCGACGACCTGGCGGATGAGCGCTCGTGGACGGTCGTCTCCCGCCAACGGGACACGCTTCGGGTCCGTATCGAGGCCAAGGACCTCATCGCCCTGCGCGCGGCGACGAACACGTGGCTGACGCTCCTCGACGTGGCCGAAAAGGGTGCGGACGCGGGCGAGTCCGTCGACACGTAAAGCGGGGGTTTTTCAGTCCGGATGCCCTCGGGCAAGGTATGCAGGGTAACCTACCGCCGGAAGCACAGGAGAAGCTCGAACAGCTCCAGGACCTCCAGGACACCGCCCAGCAGGTCGCCGCCCAGAAGAACCAGGCCGAGTCGACGCTCACCGAGTCACAAAACGCCCTCGAAACCCTCGAGGACGTCGACGAGGGGACCACGATGTACCGCGAGGCCGGCGAACTGCTCATCGAGACCGACCACGAGACGGCACACGACGAACTCGACGACAAGGTCGACAGCCTCGAGGTCCGCCTCGAGACCCTCAAAAAGCAGGAGGAGCGCGTCCAGACCCAGTTCGAGGAGCTCCAGCAGGAACTCCAGCAGATGCTCGGCGGCGCCGGCGGCGGTGGCATGGGTGGCGGCCCGGGCGCCGGTCCGAGCCCCGGCCCCGGCCCCGGCGGCGCGTAGATGGAACCCGCGGACGAGGAGGTCGTCCGGACCGCGGCCGAGGCCGCCGAGGGGCTCGTCTTCTCGCGGTATCGCCGTTCGGAGGTCGACGACCTTGACGTAACAGTGCGGTTCGAGGACGGGACCTTGGAGGTCGACGTCTACCTCAACGTCGAGGATTCCAAGGCCGAACGGGTCGCCGAGGACGCAGTGATGGCGGCCGAATCGGCTGTCGACGATCTCTTCGAGGACGCGGAGGAGTAGTTACCGTTTCTCGCAGATGGCACGGAAGTTCTCGAAGACCTCCTCGCCCTCTTCGGTGTGCGCTACTTCGGGATGCCACTGGACCCCGTAGAGGTCCCGATCGGCGTCGCCCATCGCCTCGATCCCGCAGACCTCGCTTCTCGCGGTCCGCGAGAACCCCTCGGGGAGCTCCTTGACCTCGTCGGCGTGGCTCGCCCAGACGCGGGTCTCGGGCGCGAGCGACCCCACGAGCGGGTCGTCGTCGTCGGTGATCTCGACGGTGACGTCGGCGTAGCCGCCGTACTCGCCGTCCCCGACCCGCCCTCCGAGTTCGTCGGCGATCACTTGCATACCCAGACAGATCCCCAGCACGGGGATCCCCAGATCGAGGTACTCGCCGCAGTTGCCGATCCGGTCGATGTCCGGGCCCCCCGAGAGAACGAGGCCGTCGGCGTCGATCTCCCCGGTCGGGGTGTCGTTGTCGATCGTCTCGGTATCGATTCCCATGTCGCGAAGCGCCCGGTGTTCGAGATGGGTGAACTGTCCGTGATTGTCGATCACGGCGATGCTGGTCATTACCGATGGTACGCGCGCCGGGGATCAAAAGCGGCGCGGATCTACGGCTCGTAGCGCTCGCTTGCGGGTTCGAACCCCAGTTCCTCGATCTCGCGACTTCGCCTGCCTTCGGCTTCGGCGAGCGCCTCGGGATTCGGCGAGGCGTCGTCGTCGATCCGCGCCCACGAGCCGTGTATCCTCGCGTGGCACCATCGACAGAGACAGACCGTGATCTCGTGAGAGGGGTCCTCGGGACGCGACGTGTTCCGCTCGGTCGACGGGCCCCGTCCGTCGTACGAGAGGTGGTGTTCCTCCAATAGGGGCCGCTCGTCCGTGTGGGCCATCCGGCGTTCCTCGAGCCCACACCGGTGACACACCCGGTCGGTCGCCCGTGAGCGAAAGTGCGGACAGTCGCGCCACCCACAGCCCTCCTCACCGGCGAGACACGCGTAGTCCTCCGCGCGCCGCTCGCGGGCGAACTCGGGATCGCGCTCGACGCGTTCGATCGCGAACCGGCATCGCCCGTCGTCGGTCAGGTGATCGCAGCGCTCGACGTGCTCGTAGGGGTCGTCGACGCCGACCGGGGTGCCTCGTGGGGTGTGCTCCATCTACGGGCGGGCGAGCCGGCCGATGGTCCGTCGGACGCCCCTGCTCACCTCGCCAGGATGGGGGAGACCGAGCCGGTATCGGACCCGGTCGTGGGCCTTCAACGGCTCGAAGACCGCCGGCTCGTCGAGGTCTCGAACCTCACAGGGCTCCGCGCGGGCCCCCGTCCTGTCGATGACGGCGTTGGTCGCGCGACGGGCGGCCTCGTTTGCGGCCTCCATCGTCGCCAGATCGGTGTTCGTCCGGACGTAGTCCGCGGCCACGGTCAGGTTGCCGATCTCGGTTCGTGCCTCGGGTCGATAGCGCCACGATCCGACCATGTTGACGAGGAGGGGCTCGCGGTTCTCGACGCTGCCTTCCTGTTCGACGATCGCGGGATCGAGATACCAGTCGACGAGGTTCGCGTCGGTCAGGCGATCGTCCGTTCGATTGAGGTGGATCTTCAGCTGTTCCCAGATCTCGGTCGCGACCTCCCTGCGGGTGCATTCCCTGGCGGGTTTGCCGTGGACGATCCCGGGGGTCTCCCAGTCCGAGGCGATCACCGAGAGGACGCCCGAGACCTCGCCGTCGCCGTAGCCCGAGAGGTCGCGCTCCCAGAACTGCCCCTGGGAGACGGAGGTGAGCGACCACGGCGAGTCGGTGTAGACGCCGTGGCCCCGCACCAGCGGAACGTCCTCCCGGAGGTAGAACTGGATGCCGTTCATCCACTCCGTTCGAATGCGATCGAGCCGCGCGAGCGAGGGGGCCGCCCGACCGATCCCGTCGGTGACGAGCCGCCGAGCGGCCTCGACCGGAACGGCCAGCACGTACTGGTCGGCCCGACCGTGGCGTTCGGTGCCGTCCTCGATGGTGATGCCCGAGATCCGATCGCCGTCGAACCGAAGCGCTCGGACCGGCGTGTTCGACCGGAACTCCACCCCCAACCCATCGAGATACCGAACCCACGGGGTGATCCACGCGTCGCTGGTCGGCCCATTCAACACTCGCTCGGTCTCGACCGAGGGGTCGATCTGTCCGCGCATGAGTCGGAGATAGGTCCGTCCGACGGTGCGCGCACTGCCCATCCGCGGGCGAAGCGCGACCAGGAGCCGTGTCGCCGAGATGGCCTGCTGGTACGCCTTCGATCTGTTCCCCGCGTCGACGAACTCCCACCACGAGGTGCGATCCCACTGTTCATCCATGCGGGCCTCACAGCTCGTCAGCAACACCAGCAGTCGTTCGGTGAAGAAGCGTGCCTCCGAAGCCGGTAGTTCCTCGCCGGCGAAACTCGGACGAAACACCGACAGCCACTCCTCGATGCTTTCGGGCGCTCGGGTCGAGGTGGTCGTCTCCTCGCCCGCGGCGCGTGCGAGCAGCGTTCCATCCGTGGAAACGAGGTTGTCGGCGACCGTCCCCTCGCCGTCGGGGATCCGCTCCATCGTATCGACGACGTGTCGGTAGAACCCGGGGAAGAACCGAAAGCCGTGTTCGGCGGGCAGGGGCGGGCCCTCGCCGCGGTCCGGTCCGGGGATGCTTCTGGCCTTCCCGCCGAAGCGGTCGTTTCGCTCGTAGACGGTCACCGGGAAGCCGCGCTCGGCGAGTTCGTGTGCCGCACTCAGTCCGCCGATCCCGCCGCCGATCACCGCGACCTGCCGTGTCATGCGAACGACTGTCCGTCGGGATGAGCGACCAAAAGCGTTCCGCGGGTGCCACAAGGCTCATATCACTGGTTTTCGGACTACCGGACGTGCGTCTCGTTCACCGCGACACCGACATCGTCCTCGCGGGCGACGTCGAGGTCGCAGACTCGTTTCTCGCCCGCGCACGCGGGCTGATGTTCCGTCGTTCGATCCCCGAGGACTACGCGCTCGTCTTCGAGTTCGACCGTCCCGTCACCCGTTCGCTACACATGCTGTTCGTCCCGTTCCCGATCGACGCCGTCTGGCTGGTCGAGGGCGAGGTGACCCATACCGCCCGCCTCGACGCCTGGACCGGCCTCGGCCGCGGGCGGGCGGATACGATCCTCGAAGTCCCGGCGGGCGCGGCCGAAGGCGTCCGGGTCGGCGACCGGATCGACGTCGAACCCTGACTCGCGGTCCCGACGCGAACCACTACCTTGATATACGGTGTCGCCTTCCGTGGGAGTACAATGGAGAGCAACCCTCACCATTCGGGCACGGAGGATAGAGGAAGTCGGGGCGACCCGGCTGGGCGTGAAATTGCCACCCGAAGATAACACCCTTTTCAACGACGGAACGCTGGACGCCGTAGAATCGATCGATCTGCTCGATACGACGCTTCGCGACGGTGAGCAAGCCCCGGGAATCTCGCTGTCCCCTGATGAGAAAGCCGAGATCGCTCGCACGCTCGATGCGGCCGACGTGCCGTACATCGAGGCCGGCAGCGCCTGTACCGGCGAGGGCGAACGCCGCACCATCCGGCAGGTGACCGACCTCGGACTCGACGCGACGATCACCAGCTTCGCTCGCGGCGTGCGCGGCGACGTCGACCTCGCCCTGGAGTGTGGCGTCGACGGAGTCAATCTCGTGGTACCCGCAAGCGACCGCCACATCGAGGGCAAGGTCGGCACCACTCGCGGCGACGTCCTCGAACGAACGCAGGACCTCGTCGAGTACGCCCGCGATCATGGCCTCTGGGTCGAGGTCATCGGCGAGGACGGCTCGCGCGCCGATCTCGACTTCCTGATCGAACTGCTGGGTGGCGCGCTCGAGGCGGGCGCCGACCGGGTCTGTTACGCCGACACCGTCGGCCACGCCGACCCCGGACAGGCCTACGAGGCCGTCTCGCGACTCTCCCAGCTAGGGCCGACGAGCACCCATACCCACGACGACCTCGGTCTGGGCATGGCAAACGCCCTCGCGAGCGTCGCGGCGGGGGCCGATCTCGTTCACGCCACCGTCAACGGCGTCGGCGAGCGTGCGGGCAACGTCGCCCTGGAAGAGGTAGCGATCGCGCTGGCACACTGTTACAGCATCGGGACGGTCGACACCACGCGACTGTACGAACTGGCGGGCGTCGTCTCGCGGTATACGGGCGTCCCGTTGGCGCCGAACAAGGCCGTGATCGGCGAGAACGCCTTCGCCCACGAGAGCGGGATCCACACCGACGGGACGCTGAAGGACGAGCGGATGTACGAACCGTACTCGCCCGAAACGGTCGGACGGGAGCGTCGACTCGTGCTGGGCAAACACACCGGACGGGCCGGTGCGCGCGCGGCGCTCGCCGAACACGACGTCGAGGTGAGCGAGGCGGCGCTCGCGGAGGTCGTCTCGCGGGTCAAGGAACTCGCCGACCGGGGCAAGCGGGTCACCGATGCCGATCTGCTCGCGATCGCCGACGACGTCCGGGGCGACGAGCGCGACCGCCGGGTCGAACTGCTCGATCTGACCGCCGCGAGCGGCGGCGACACTCCGACCGCGAGCGTCCGGCTGCGGGTGGACGACGACGAGCGGGTCGCGAGCGGCGTCGGCAGCGGGCCGGTCGATGCGGCCGTCTCGGCGGTTCGGGAGGCGCTGGGCTCGGCGGCCGACGCCCAACTGGACTCCTATCACGTCGACGCGATCACCGGCGGGACGGACGCGGTCGTCACCGTCGAGGTCGTCATGTCTCGCGGGGACCGGACCGTGACCGTCGCGCGAAGCGACGCCGATATCACGCGCGCGAGCGTGGTCGCGATGGTCGACGCGCTCGATCGCCTGCTCGCGAGCGACTCCCGGGCGGTGCCGGCCGACGACTAGTCCTCGATCGGTCGGAGTTCGACCTCGCCGGTCGCGCGGATGGTGATCAGGTGGTCGCCCAGCGGGAACTGCACCTTGCCGTTGTCGCGATCAGTCCGGTGGCGGACGGGCCTGAACAACCCGTCCAGACAGTCCGGGTCGACCACGTCAGCGAGAACTCGGGAGGACGGGCCGTCGAGGTCAGCGACGTCCTCGATGGCCTCGATGATGGTCATGCTGAGTTCGCGCCGACCCTCGAAATCATGCGTCGTTCGATAGACCCGCGAGTCGGTTTCGGCCGCCGCACCACCGCTCCTGCGGTCGTTCTCGTCCGACATCGTCTATCGCTCCTCGCCGATCCCAACCATGATCTATTCGACTATTAACGTCCATGTATAAATATATTATCGAATTCATACAATCGAATGAATCTCAGATAATCCCGAACACGGTCGAATCAGGCGATATCACGGACTGAAATATCAAATACATATTTGTTCTGTTCTATAGTACATCTCATACATAGCGGTCGGACGATCGGAAAACCCGTCGCCCCAGCCATGGGAACCGATACTCGAGGCGGGCCCATTCCGACGGCATGAGGGACGCGCCGCTCGTTGATTCGCGTTTCGGAGAAGCGCCGAGGGAGAGATTTGAACTCTCGTGTCCGTGAGGACAGCAGATTTCGAATCTGCCGCCTTGGCCGGGCTAGGCTACCTCGGCTCGTCTTCCGCTATGCACGAGGGGATTTTAGTTGTTCCGCTTTCATTTATGATAATGGTTGACACGACAGGCGGTTCGAACGGATCGTGCTCCCGTCCCGACACTACTCCCCCGGACGGCGCGGCTTCGACCCGGTCGCGGTCCCCGCCGACAACCCGATGGGATCGAGCGCGACGTGGTCCGCCACCAGCCTCGCGGCGCGGTCGTAGGGCGACCCCTGCTGTCCGGGTTCCGGACGCTCCACGCCCGTGTTCGCGAACGCCCGGTCGAGAAACGCGTCCCTCGCGATCCGGTTCTCGAACAGGCCGTGGAGGTAGGTGCCGAGAACGCGGTCGGTCGCAGCACCTTCCTCGTCGAACGGGCGTTCGACGGGAGCCGTGAGGCGGGTCTCGCCCATGTGGATCTCGTAACCCGCCACCCGTCCTCGGGCATCCGCGAGCGGACCGACACCTCGGAGGTCGCGCTCGACGCGTTCGACGCGCTTTTCGCGGGAGAAGCACGTCTCGACGGGTAACAGCCCGAACCCCTCGATCACCGCATCCTCGCCCGTTCCCTCGATCGCGGCGTTCGTGATCCGCTCGCCGAGCATCTGATAGCCGCCACAGAGCCCGACGATCGGCCCCTCGAAGCACGCGAGGCGATCGCCGAAGCTCGCCTGCTGGAGTTCGAGCAGGTCGTCGACGGTGTTTTTGGTACCGGGGAGTACGACCGCGTCCGCTCCGTCGAGCACCGTCTCGGGCGGGCCGTAGGCGACGCCGACGCCGGGTTCGCGCGCCAGGGGTTCGAGGTCGGTGAAGTTCGAGATCCGCGAAAGTCGAGGAACCGCGATCCGAACTCCAGCGCCATCGCCGTAGACGGCCGTCTCGCCCGTGGCGGGCAGCGAGACGCTGTCCTCGGTGGGGAGACCGGGGTCGTCGTAGGGGAGCACGCCCAGTATCGGGACGCCGGTTCGGTCCTCGATCTCGTCGATGCCCGGCTCTAGGATGGACCGGTCACCCCGGAACTTCGTGATCAGGGCGCCGACCACCCGCTCGCGGACGTCCTCCGGGACGAGTTCGAGGGTGCCATAGAGGCTCGCGAACGCCCCGCCGCGTTCGATGTCACAGACCAGAAGGACCTCCGCGTCGGCGAAGCGGGCCGTCTCGACGTTCGCGAGGTCCCGATCCGCGAGGTTGATCTCGGCGATGCTCCCCGCGCCCTCGGCGATTATCACGTCGTACTCCGCGGCGAGGCGCGCGTGAGCCGCCCGGGCGGCCTCGCGGGCGCGTTCCCAGCCGTTTTCGTAGTACTCGCCCGCCGCGACGTTTCTCACGGGATTGCCGTCGATCACCAGTTGGCTCTCGCCGTCACCGCGCGGTTTCAACAGGACGGGATTCACGTCGGTCGTCGCCTCGGTCCGGGCGGCCCGCGCCTGGACGTACTGGGAGACGCCGATCTCGCCGGCCGTCATGGGGTCCGTCGTCCGCGGAACCGCGCGGGCGTTGTTCGACATGTTCTGGGCCTTGAACGGCGCGACAGCCACACCCCGGTCGGCGAGGTGGCGACACAGGCCCGCGGCGACCGTGCTCTTGCCGACGTGGCTCGCGGTCCCGGCCACCAGCAGGGTGCGTGCCATCAGTACTCGGTGCCCTTGCGGGCGCGCCCGCCCGCCTCGAACTGGTGTTTCTCCTTGCGGACGTTCGTCACGAGGTCGGCGTGCTCGTAGAGGTACTCGGGTTTCTCGTGGCCCCCGGTCAGGACGAGTTCGATGTCCGCCGGCTTGCCCTTGATCAGCCCGACCAGCTCCCCGGGATCGACCAGCCCCCTGTTGACGGCGTAGACGACCTCGTCGAGGATCAGCATGTGCATCCCCTCCGCCGGCTCGCCGTCGAGCGCGAGCGGTTCGTCGAGATCGACCGCCCGCGCCGCCTCGACCAGTTCCTGCGCGCGCTCGAACCCGGCGTCGGCTTCCGCGGCGTGGTCCGCGTCCTCGCTGCCGTCTGCCATCCCGTGCCAGCCGTAGTGGCCCGCGTTCTCGTAGGAGAAGCCCGGTATCGCCGCGATCGCGTTGTACTCTCCGCGGACGTCCTCGACGCTCGAGGCGCCGCCCTTCATGAACTGGAGCATGTGCACACGAAAACCGTGGCCCGCGGCGCGAAAGCCCATCCCCATCGCCGCCGTCGTCTTGCCCTTGCCGTCGCCCCACCAGAGCTGGACCCGCCCGAACTCCGCGGGCGCGCTCGGTTCGATCTCGCTGGCGTCCGGCGTCCTGCCCCTCCCGGGCGTCCCTTCGAGGGTTCCGTCCGTATCGCTCATACCCTCTCGTTATCGCGAGCCCACTTCGCCCGTTCGGTCCCCCAGTCGGTACACCTCCGCGCGCTCGGTCGTCTCGACCCCGTATTTCGCCTCGGACGGGGTCGGGAGCTCCCGCTTGGCGTACCGTGAATCGAGGCTCGCCTGGACCGCCTCGCGAACGCAGGCCCGCGTCGCGGCTCCGACTGGTGTCGCGCTTCCGGTGAACTCCACGGACTCGCCCGCGGGGTCGCAGGCGGCGACGATCGCGTCCGTGGTCGTCCCCGGGACGCCCGCCCGCTCCATGAGGGTCGTGGCCTTGGCCTCCGCAGCCACGGCCAGCAGGTTCGCGAGCGCGCCCGCCGAAGGAGCCCGGGTCGTCCCGACGATCACGTTGACCGTGCCGACACCCTCCTCGGCGGGGACGCTTCGTTCCCCGGAGGGAGCCATCGGCAGCGCCGCCGGGTTCGAGACGCCCGCGGTGGCGATCGCCTCCACGGAGCCGTAGCGCGCGCCGCGGGCGTGTTCGAGCGAGACGCCGGTCAGCAGCGTCGGGCCCGGTCGCTCGAAGCCCGCCCGCTCGCGGCGCTCCTCGATGTAGCCCGCGAGGTCCGTTCGCTCCCAGCCCTCGGGTACCGAGACGTTGTACGCCACCGGATCCTTCCACCGACCGCCGTTCCAGCCCGTGCTGAGCCAGCGCGTTCCGGGCCGTGAGACCCGCAACACGCCCTCCCGGACGTGGCTCTCAAACATCGCACAGCACGTCGAGCAGACGATCGTTCTCCTCTCGAGTCCTGACCGCGATCCTGATGTGGGTGTCGAGCCCTCGGAACGTCCGGGCGTCCCGAACCCTCAGTCCCGCCTCCCGGACCCGATCGAGCACCCGATCGACCGACCGATCGCCCGTATCGAGCAGCAGATAGGGCGCATCCGAGGGCTCGATCCCGTACTCGTCTCCGAGGGCGTCGGCCATCCGCGCCCGCTCCGAGTCGACGCGTCGGCGCGTCTCCTCGACAAACGCGCGCCGGCCCATGCAGTGTGTGCCGACCGCCGCCGCCGGCGTCCCGAGCCCCCAGGCGATCCGCCCGCGTTCGAGTCGGTCGCCGAGATCGCCGGTCGCGACCAGGAAGCCCGCACGGAGGCCGGGCAGGCCGAAGAGCTTGGTCAGCGAGCGAGCGACGACCGCCCCGTGCCGGCCGGCCATCGAGGGCCGGTCGGTGAAGCCCAGAAACGCCTCGTCGACGAGCAAGGCCGTGTCCGTCTCGCGACAGCGCGCGAGGAAATCGACGAGATCGCCCGCCTCGTAGGCCGTTCCCGTCGGGTTGTTCGGATTGCAGACGATCGCCATCGCGTGTTCGGCCGGATCACGATCGAGCAGCGCGTCGTGGGGGGCGAACTCGACCTCGGCCCCCTGGAGTGCGACCTCGCGGGCGTACTCGCCGAAGCTCGGGGACGGGACCAGCACCGACTCCCCGTGATCGACGATCGTCTCGATCGCCAGCCGGAGTCCGGCGAGGCCGCCGGGCGTCGGAACGATCGATTCGGACGGGCAATCGACGTGCTCGGCGGCGGCCCCGCGATAGCGAGGGTAGTCGTCGTCCGGATATCGTTCCGATCGGGCCAGCGCCCCCTCGTAGACGGCCGTAACCCCCGACGGCGTCCGCGGGTTGACGTTGGCACTGAAGTCGGTGATCGCCGGATCGGAACACCCGCCGTGGGGGACGCGTTCGACCGCCCGTGTCGCCTCCGGATCCATACACCGACACAGGACGGGGAGGGACTACAACCGTTCGGACGCCAGGGCCGACGCGACCCGCAGGTCGCGCGGTCGGTTGACGTTGACTGCGAGTCCCGTTCGGTCGGTGGTCCATGCCCGGTCGGGACCCTCGCCCACGACGTTCAGTCCCGAGGGCGCGACACGCTCGCCGTCGTGCTCGAAGCACGTGTCGACGCTGACACCGA
The DNA here is from genome assembly GCA_964454105.1 of uncultured Halobacteriales archaeon. Lineage (GTDB taxonomy): Archaea > Halobacteriota > Halobacteria > Halobacteriales > Halalkalicoccaceae > Halalkalicoccus. The sequence goes on from CAYVQH010000027.1 coordinate 12,849, forward strand.
GCGCACGCTTTCGCTCGACGGGGACACAGACGGTCAGCGATCCCTCCTCGTGTACCTCGAGTGCAGCCCGCACGTCCGCCGGTCGGAGAAGCGCCAGATCGGCCGTGACCGTCAGTGCCGGCCGCTCGACCTCCGAAAGCGCCCGCGAGAGGTCCGCGACGTACCCCTCGCCCGACCCCTCGATGATCGGCACGTGACCTGCGAGGTGGGCCCGGGTTTCCGGGGTGTGCCGGGAGGGAACCGCGTAGACGGCGTCGGCGACCGGGGAGACGGCGCCGAGCACCCGGTCGACCATCGTCCCGCCATCCACCACCACGAGCGGCTTCTCGCCCATTCCGAGCCGGGTGCCCCGTCCGCCACACATCACGAGAGCGTCCATGCGATCACCCCCGTGTGGAGCGCGAGGACCCGCCCGATCTCGTTGGCCGCCCCCATGACGTCGCCGCTCACCCCGCCCAATCGGACCCGCGCCCATCGCCGGAGCAGGGCGACCGAGACCGCCGCACCACAGACCGCGGCGGCGGCCGGCACCGAGAGCGCGACGGCAGGCAGCGCGGCGAGCAGCGGCCCGCCGAGCCCGTCGGCGCGCATGAACCGCGAACCGAGCCCCTCGTGGCCGGGTTCGCCCAGACGGATCAGCAGGGCCATCGAGAGCTTCGCGCCGACCTCCGCCGCGATCACGATCCCGGCCGCGGCCACGAGGGGCAGCGCCGCGAGCGAGAGACCGGCCAGCGCGAGGCCCACGAGGACGACCCCCAGCGCGAGGATCGCCCCGACGCCGGTCTGGGTGTCCCGCATCGTCTCGCGGCGCTGTTCGCTGTCGCCGTGAACGACCGCCGCGTCGCCCAGATCCGCGACGCCGTCGGCGTGGTTGACCCCCGTGAGGAGATACGTCGAGAGGAGGAAGGCGGCGGCGACGGTCGGGGGCGGTCCCGGAACGAGAAGCGCGACGGCGAGCAACGCCCCCACGAGATAGCCCGCGAGCGGGAAGGCCGACGGCGTTCGCTGGAACGCCTTCCACGCCCGCTCGTCGGTCCCGAGGGGTAGTCGGGTGAGAAAGCCGAGCGCGCCACGGAGGGCGTCTACGACCATACGACCGCCCCCGCGAACAGATAGGAGAGCCCGCCCGCCAGCGCGACGGTCCGGACCGCACGGCGGGCCTCGTCGACCGTCGGCAGTTCCCGGGAGGGATTGAGAGCGTAGACGCCCGGCTTCTCCAGTCGAACGTCGAGAACGGTCGCCAACGTCGCCATCGGCCACCCGGAGTTGGGCGAGGGCGGCGCGCCCGCCCACTCGTGGGCCCGGACGAGCGCTCCCGGTTTCGCACCGGCGAGCGCGATCAGCGCGGCGCTCGCGCGTGCAGGCAGCCACATGACGAGGTCATCGAGCCGAGCGCTTGCGGTTCCGTGCGGTTTCGCGGGATAGCCGAGCATCGAGTCGAGCGTGTTGACCGCCTTCACCCACGTCGCGGCTCCGGCCGCGAGCGGGAGCGAGAACGGCGAGAGCAGGCAGAACGCGCCCAACGACGCGACCAGTCCGTCGGCGAGGTTCTCGGATACGCTCTCGACGGCGGCGCTTCTGACCTCGCCGGCCCAGAGTTCGCCGGCATCGCGTCCGGCGAGCGCCCGGATCGACTCGCGTGCCCCCGCGAGGTCGCGCTCGCTTTCGGCGATCACGTCGCGTGCGACCCCCAGCAGCATCCGCAGGCTCGTCGTCGAGAACAGCACGAGTCCGGCGACGAGAATCCCCGCAGACGGGTGAACTCGGGTGGCGATCGACGCGAGGCTGGCGACCGCGCCCGTGGCGAGCGCGGGAAGCAGCAACGCGACGACGACACCGACGGCACGCGGGTGGGTCCACTCCCGGTCCACTCCGTCGATGGCTCGGCCGAACCACGCGACCGGGTGGACCCTCCCTGGAGGCTCACCCAGGGAGAGTTCGAGGCCGATAGCGAGCGCGAGGGCAGCGAGCGCGCCGCTCATCGCTCCTCGAGAAGCGCCGGGACGTCCGTGAGGTCGACTCCGTCGAGGACGATCGCGCGGCCGCCACAGGCCTCGATCCCGCCGTCGGCCCCCGGCGAGTCCCCGACGTGGATGAGTTCTTCGGGAGTTGCTCCCAGTTCGGTGGCGACCGCCTCGAACGACTTCCGGTGGGGCTTTCGCCACCCACAGCCCACGCTCGAGACGACCGCGTCGAACTCGCTTCGCGAGAGCTCCGAGCGGATCAGCGTCCGGGAGACGAGTTCGGGCACGCTACAGTTCGAGAGCAGCCCGACGGGACCGTGCTCGCGGGCCGCCTCGATGGCCTCGCTCGCCCCCGTCAGGGTCTCGACCGTGGGATCGAACGCCGCGACCGTCGCCCGGCGCGCCGCGTTCCCGGGGGTCTCGACTCCACGGGAGGCGAGCGCCCGTGCGACGTGGGCGGGGAGTGGGATCTCGGCGCCCTCGGGGGACTCGATGTGGGGCGTACGGTAGGCCCCTGCCCACCCGTCGGGAACGTCCACGCCACGGGATTCGAGTTCGGCGGCGATCGCTCGGGCGGGGTCGGCGGGTTTCGGTGCCCGGACGAGCGTGCCGAACAGATCGAACGATACTGCCACGTAACTGTGATTAGCGAAAGCGACCTTGAATCGCTCGGTCAGCGAACGAGTTTTCGAGGGCGAGCAGCGGATCAACCAGTCCTCGGGGACACCCCGTCGAGGACGCCTCGCGGGGGGAACGGATCATCCCGCGACCGCTGGGACCAGCGCACGCGGATCGGTCCCGTCGGGCTGCCCTCGGCTGGAGCGACGTTCCGACGGGTCGTCGGCGATACTAATACTCCCGGGACCGAAACGCCGCCATGAGCGATGACGGACTCCTCACGCGGCTGTTTCGCAGCGGGTTCAGGGAACAGGAGACACGCCTGCGGATCGATTGGATGACCCATACCGACGAGCGGATCATGGACCATCTCGACGAAAACGGACCGACGAGACCTGCCGGAATCGCCGCCGAACTGGGGAAAAGCGAGGAGTACGTCGCAGATCGGTGTCGTCAGCTCGCGATCCGCGGACTGCTCGAGGACGAGGGCGGCGAGTACCGGCTGGCCGAGCGCGGCATGGCCTACCTCGCGGGCGATATCGGGGCCGAGGAACTCGCGGACGACGCGGCCTAAGCGCCACTCCGAGGAGGCTGGGAGTCGGAGAACTGTACCGTGTTCTTGACCACGGTGACGATCGCACGGCGCAGGCGTTCGGTCACCGCCTGGTCCGAGATGTCGAGTTCCTCCGCCAGTTCGAGCGTCGTACATTCGCGCGGGATCGCGTAGTATCCCCGGTCGACCGCGAGCAGCAACGTCTCGCGCTGGACCGGCGTCAGTCCGAAGTCCGGGCCGCTGTCGGGTCGGGTTGTAGATCCGGTTGACGTCCAGCGAGATCCCCTTCCCGTTGCAGTACCGCTGGAAGTCCGAGAGCGCATCGTGGGTCGGAAATCGAAGCTCGAACTCCCATCGGTTCGATGTGCCGGTCGCGCTCAGCACCTGTGCGTTCTGTAGTCGGATCCCACGAAAGAGCTTGTCCGTGTCGGCCGCCCAGTCGAGCGCGTACAGCGTCCGCCCGTCAAGCGCGTCGATCTCCCTGACGTCCTCGATTATGTCCTGCTCGGCGAGCCTCGCTTCGAACCGCTCCCCGTGTGAGTCGTGTACCCAGAAGAACGGAATCGGATTTCCACCCATCGGAACCATGCTCTCGAGTTCGATCCTGATCCCGGAGACGGTCTCGAGTACCCGGCCCAATCCGAAATCCCGCCCCGGCACTGTGAGTTCAGCAATGACGCTCATTATATCTAGATGAGCTAGCTAAGTCAATAGAGCGTAAAAGAGGGCTACTTGGTATACCAGAGCCTCTCGGAAAGTCTGGTATACCAAGTTAATAACGATTATTTTCAGATAGTCCTTTACGTGCCGGTGGCCTACGAGTAATACGGACGTATCGGTTGCCATGATATTGTGGGTGAGAGGCATGTTGGACCCTCGTAACTGGCGTCAATTCTGGTGAGCCACACGTCGGGAACACTCGCATGGATGCACCTGAGACGACGAACGAGGTAACGACCGAGGAGGAGTTCGCCGAGACGCTCGGCGAACTCGTGTCTACAGCGTACGAAAAGGGCGTCGACATCGAGGGTGGCTGGGAGTGTCGCAACTCCTCCGAGGACCCGGACTGGGACGTGCTGATCCTCGAAGTCACGAAGAAGGACGCGAGAGACGAGTGATCAGGTCCCGTGTCAACTCGGAATCGAGACCAGTCGGCGCTCATCGCGCCCGCTCTCTTCACAGAACGAGTCCGCTCTCCCCGATTTGAACGGGGGGCAAGCCGATCTACAGTCGGCTGCTCTACCAGGCTGAGCTAAGAGCGGCGACACCT
>CAYVQH010000028.1:0-17192 GCA_964454105.1 uncultured Halobacteriales archaeon
TCGCCGCGGATGTCGTCCGTATCGGCCTCGCCCGTCTCTTCGGGTTCGACGTCCTCGTCTGCGAGCGCGCCCGTCGTCACCTCGTACACTCCGGGCAGTTCCTCGAGAAAGCCCCTCGCCGTGTCCGCGGCCCGCTCGGTCTCCCAGACGCTGACGACCGCGGTTTCACCCTCGTCGTCTTTCACCTCGGTCAGCACGTGGCTGTCGTAGTGTTCGAAGTTCCCGCGCAGCCCATCGACCTCTTCCCGTACGGTTTCGACGTCTGCATCCGAGCGAAGGACGAGCCCGTGAGCACCCTCGGGGGCGTCGGCGGTGACGCCGAGCCGACCGAACTCCTCGGCGAGGTCGCTGTCGACGTCCTCATCGTCGCCTTTGAAGGCGACGGTCTCGCCGGCGAGGAAGGCCTCCAACTGTGCGGGCGCGAAGCGCCGGCCCGTGTAGAAGCGCCCGAACTCGGCGTACTTCGATGAGGAGGGGTCGAACCGCATCTCGTAGAGCAGGTGCTTGATGTCGGTCATGTCGTCGGCAAACAGCGTGACCCCCCACTCGTGGTCGTCCATGCCGACGCTCCCGGAGATGATCTGGGTCACCTTTCCCGCGTACTCCCGGCCGATGTCGCCGTGGGCCTCCATCAGTTCGGCGCGCTCCTCGAAGGGCAGATCGTACCAGTTGTACTCGGGATCGCGGCGTTTGGACATCGGGTAGAAGCTGACGAATTCGGTAGCAGGAAGGTCGGGATTGATCCGCGAGTCCATGTACCGCTGGAGCCCGGCGTCGGCTTCGGCGTCGGGATCGAAGTAGTCCGCCGCGGCGTCCGTGTAGCCCGACGCCTCCGTGACTGAGAGATAGGAGCTCGCCCGATCGGTGAACCCCGCGAGCGCACACCCTTCGAACTCGCGCTCGGCGGTGTCGAGCTCCGAGAGCGTGGGTCGGAGGTGGAGGATCAGTAGGTCCGCCTTGTGTCCCAATACGCTGAACACGGCGGTATCGCCCTCCCCGACGTCGCCATGGGTTTCGAGGTACTCCGCCCCCTCCTCGATCGCAGTCTCGCGCTCGCGTGCGGCGGCCCCGCGCCAGGCGTCCCAGTCGACGCTTCGCAGGTCGTGGAGCACGTACAGCCCCTCCTCGGTGCGTGGCGGCTCGCGTCGTGACATGGTCCGACGTTGCGGGGCGTCCCGGAAGGACCTTTCTACACGGCCCCGAACGGGGCGGTCGTCGTCCGTCGCGTCGGTACGGCGGTGGGGGTAGCGGAAGCGAAACCCTTTCACATCGTCCGTTTGAACCGTAGGCAATGCGAAAGAGCGGGCCGCCGAAAGGGGTCATCTCGTATCTCGTTCTCGAACTTCTGGAGGAGAAACCCCGATACGGCTACGAGATCCTGCAGGAGATCTCCGGGATCAGCGGTGGCCACTGGGAGCCGTCCTACGGTTCGGTCTACCCCATTTTGCACACGTTCGAGGAGGAGGGATGGGCACGGCGACTCGAACGCGAGGACGAACCCGACCGCAAGTACTTCGAACTCACCGACGACGGCCACGAGAAACTGGAACGGAAACGCGAGCGGATCGCCACCACCGGCCGGGAGTTCGCCGACGTCATCCTCGGGTTCTATCACGTCTACGTCGCACTCGCCACCGATGAACGCTTCTCGTTGCCCGCGGTCGAGGGCGAGTGGCGCTTCGACGAGACCTTCAGTGGCTGGATCGCCGAACAGGTGATCCGCCACTACGAACGGGATTTCGGCCGGTTCGAGCGGATCGAGCAGACCCCCGAGGAGTTCGCCGCCCGTTTCGGTCTGGATGAGTTAGACGAGTAGCCCCTGTCCGAAGACCATCACAAGGAGTCCCACCAGCATCGTCACGCCGACCGAGATCGTCACCGTCTTCGTGAGTTCGTAGCTCCCCCTGATCGGCAGCCGCGAGACGATCGCCTCGGTGCTGGTTCGCAGGATGTGGCCCCCGTCGAGCGGGAAGGCGGGGATGCAGTTGAAAAAGCCGAGGTTGAGGTTGATCCACCCGGTCCAGAACAGCAGGTTCGCCAGCACGAAGACCCCGTCTCCGATCGGCGCCAGCGCACCCTCGACGACGTAGAAGTTCGTCACGTACCCGGTGAAGCCCGCGAAGTTGAAGGGAAGTCCGAGCCCGGCGACCGCCGCGATCGGCAGCACGAGCGCGAGCGCGATCGCGCCGACGAAGGTCCCTGCACCGCCGTCGCCGCCTCCGAGCAGGCTCAGATACGTTCCTGCGGGGTAGGGTTGGATCCCCACGTCGTCGAACGACAGCCCGCTCACGCCGGGCTGGACGTTGATCCCGATCTGTCCGTACTCCCCCTCCGGATGCTCGCCGAGTTCGACCGTGTAGGTCTCGATCTCGCCGTCGACGGCCGCCTCGATCTCGACGGTCTGACCGGATTGGGTTCCCTGCATGATCGCGGTCAGGTCCCCGTCGTCGACGACCCGCTGGCCATCGATGGCGGTGATGACGACCTGCTCGCCCTCGGGCATGCCGGCCTCGGTGGCGGGGCTGTCGGCGGTGACCGTCGAGAGCGCGCCGGCCGCGAACGTCCGTTGTTCGCCCGAGCCCGTCCCGACGGTGACGAGCGGCTCCGCGGCGACCGCTTCGCGGAACTCGCTTTCGGTGGTCACTGCCGCCCCGTCGACGGTGGTGATGGTGTCGCCGGTCTCGAGGCCGCGCGGCCCGTTCTCGGGCGCCCCCGTGACGCTCACCTCGCGTTCGACGGTCACGTCGCGCTCGCCGTCGATCGTCAGGGTGACCTCGCCGTCGGCCGCGGACAGCGCGTCGGCGAGTTCGTCGCCGTCGGCGACCGCCTGCCCGTCGACGGCGGTGATCCGGTCGCCCTCGCCGATCCCCGCTCCCGCCGCGGGCGACCCGGGGAACGCTCCGCCGACCGCGGCCCCCGGCGCGACCCCGATCGAGCCGACGACGGGACCGAACAACAGACCGAAGGCGACGATCGTCACGAGGAAGTTCGCGGTGACTCCCGCGGCGAACATCCGGGTCTGACTCCCGCGGTCCGCACGTTGTTGGCTTTCGTGGTCCGGTTCGACGAACGCTCCGACGGGGATGATCGCGAGCAGGGCGACGCCCATCGAATCGATGTCGATGTCCTCGACCCGACAGAGAAGGCCGTGGGCCCCCTCGTGGACGACCAACGCGACCAGCAGGCCGAAGACGATCTCGGGGGCGACCGAGAGCGGCAGGAAGTCGTTGACGCCCGGAATGACGACGACGTTTCGCGGCTCGGTGACGGCCGTCTGTTCGGGCGTGTACAGCGCCTGGACCGCCGCGAAGAGGACGAACGCGAACGAAAGTGCCATGACGACCAGCGCGATTCCGACGCCGACGTTGCTGAAGGCCCGCCAGAACCGTTTGGGGCTCGATAGCCGGTTGAGCAACGCACGACCGCGTTTGGTATGGAGGGTGATGACGGGCCCCTGTGTGCCGACATAGCTGGGGAGCAGCCCCCGGTTGCGAAACCAGAGCAGTGCCGTCCAGTAGATCGCGACACCCACGAGGACCCACGTGAGCGTACTCATTACTCCTCCTCCGCGCGCGGTGCTCAAATGGGTTTGGTTCGAGCGCTACTGGAACTGCTTCAGCACGTCGAGGTCACGATCCGTCCGGGCGAACTCCGCCGTTCGCCGTTCGGCCTCACAGCCGTCACACGTGAACGCCGCGTCGTGGTTCGGTAGCTCGGTCGGCTTTCGTTCCCAGGTCTTCCGGCAGTCCGGACAGAACAGTCGCACGAACGTCTCGTTCATACATGGCACACAATAGCACGAAACAAAAACGTTGTCCCGGATCAGCGCTCGCGGCGAAGCCGGGCGAGGACGAACTGGCGGTCGAGCTTCCCGAGGAACTGCCCGAGTTTGGGCCCCTGCTCCTGGTCGAAGAAGAGGCGGTACCCGGTCGTGAAGAACTCACCCACCGGCACGTCGTTTCGCTTGGCGGTCTCGTAGATCTCGCCCTGGATCTCCTCGGGGGTATGGCCCTCCTCGATGAACGCGGCGAGCTCCTCGAGTGCCTCCTCCGTACGTTCGTCGACCTCGATATCGGGGAGTCCCGCCCGCTTGAGTTCGTAGTCGTACTCGTTTCCGGTCTCGCGTGCCCAGTTTCGCGCACGCTCGACACGATCCAGGGCGTTCTTTATCGCCCGGTCGGGGGCGTCCTCAGGCACGTGACCTTCACGCCGAGCGATCTCCTCGCGAAGATCGCGATCGTCGGTCATGCCCAATACCGCGGCGAACGTATATGGCAGGCGGATTCGCTCCTCTCGGATCTCCTCGACACAGAAGGGGTAGATCCGCTCGGCGCGCGCTCGTTCGCGTTCGTCGGCCTCCTCCTCGCCGAAGTAGATCCGTTCGAGCCTGTCGAACTCGTCGACCAGCAGGTCGATTCGCTCGACGTCGAAGTCACGCGCCCGGCTGGGATCCTTCGCGAAGAAGTACCGAAGGACCTCGGGTTCGATCAGGTCGAGGACCTCCGAAACCAGCATGACGTTGCCAGCCGAGGAGGAGAACGCCTCGCCGTTCAACGTGAACCACTCGTAGACCATCGGCACCGGCGGATCGAACTCGAAGACGTTGCGGGCGATGTCCTGCCCGCTCGGCCACGATCCTTCGGCGTGGTCCTTCCCGAACGGCTCGAAGTCGACCCCGAGGACCTGCCACTGGGCGACCCACTCGAAGCGCCACGGGAGCTTGCCGTCCCGAAAGCTCGCGACCCCCTCGTGGCCACAGCCCTCGATGACCTGCTCGCCGGCCTCCACATCGACACACTCGTATTCTACCGTGTTCGATTCGAGGTCGACGCTGGTGATCCGGTCGGTCAGGTGCCCGCAGTTCCCGCACTCGGCGAGAAACGGGACGTACACCTCGTCGACCCCGTCCTGGTACTCCGAGAGCACCTCGCGAGCACGTTCGCGGCGTTCGAGCAGGAACCTCGTCGGGTCCTCGAACTCGCCGTCGGCGTAGAGTTCGGTGTTCGAGACGATTTCGATGGGCACGTCGAGCAGGTCGGCGCTTCGCTGGATGAGCGTCGAGAAGTGCGCGCCATATGAGTCACAACAGCCGAAGGGGTCGGGGATCGCGGTGTAGGGCTTGCCGAGGTTCCTGCCGAGTGCGCCGGCGTCGACCTCGCCCAGATCGACGACGTTCCCCTCGAGGTCCGCGAGCTTTCGGGGCAGTCCCCGGAGACGGTCCTTGTCGTCGGCGGTGAAGACCTGTTTGACCTCGTGGCCGCGCTCGCGAAGCACCTCCGCGACAAAGTAGCCCCGGAGGATCTCGTTGACGTTGCCGATGTGGGGGACGCCCGAGGGAGAGATCCCGCCCTTGACGATGATGGGCTCGTCGGGATCCCTACTCTCGATCCGATCCGCGATCTCGTCGGCCCAGAAGACGTATCCCCGTTCGCCGGCGCTCTCGTCATCGTCGTGGAGCGTGTAGGGATCCGCGGGGTCGCCGTCAGCGCTCATTGTCCGCCCAGTAGGTGGGTTCGTCGCCCACGCCCTCGGGGACGACGTCCGTCCCGTCGTGGTCGCCGTATCGCACCGCGGAGGCGATCCGTTCGGGCTCGGTACCGTCGAGCACGATCGTGCGCATGCCCGAGCGCTGGATGATCTTCGCCGCCAGCAGATCGACGGGCGCCGAGGAACCGGCGGTCATCTCGATGTCGGCGATCACGTTGACCAGTTCGCTCGCGGTGACCTGCTCGAACCGTTCCGCTTCAGGGTCCTCGTTGGGATCGGCGTCGAACACGCCGGGGACGCTGGTCGCGTAGACGAGCAGGTCGGCGTTGGTGTACTCCGCGAGGGCGGCGCTGACCGCGTCGGTCGTCTGGGCCGGCGCGACTCCCCCCATCACGCAGACGTCGCCGTTGCGAAGCACCTCGCCGGCCTCCTCGTAGGTCTCGGGCGGAGCGGGGACGACCGCCTCGCCCAGTGCGGCGATCAACAGCCGCGCGTTGAGTCGGGTGACGTCGATCCCGATCGTGTCGAGTTCGATCTCGTTGGCTCCGAGCCCGCGAGCGGTACCGATGTACTCGCGGGCGACCCCGCCGCCGCCGACGACGGCCCCCAGCGAACAACCGTCGTCGGCGAGTTCGCGAATGACCCCGGCGTGCTCCTCGACCCGATCGGCGGCGCGATCGGGCACGAGGACGCTACCGCCGATAGAAACGACCACGTTCATGTCTGCCATCGGGTAGCCCCGTGCCCGGCTTAAGGATTGCCAACTCCGCCAGCCAGCGATACGTACAAGGCCGAACCGGCCCTCGATACGACCATGTACGCACTCGGGATAGTCGGCCCCTCCGACGCCGGGAAGACCCAACTGATCGAACGACTCGCGGCCCGCCTCACGGAGCGTGGTCGGGTGGCCACGGTCAAACACCTGAACGAATCGCCGACGATCGACACCGCCGGAACCGATACCGACCGTCATCGTGAGGCCGGCGCGGCGGCGACCTACGGGATCGCGGACGACGGCTGGTTCGCCACCGGCGACGATCGATCGCTCGCCGATACCCTCGACGAGCTCGCGCCACGCTACGAGTACGTCCTCGTCGAGGGTCGTGCGGACGCCGCGATCCCGCAGGTCGTTCTCGCGGACCGGAAGCACGCCGGCGAGGCGATCGCGACCGCGGACGACGCGGACGACGTCGACGTCGCGGACGTCATCGAGGCGCTCGAATCGACCGAACCTTACGTCACGCTCGAGTCCTTGGTCCGACGGGCCAAAGCCTCGCCACACGCTGACCGAGCGGGCGCGATCGCTACTTTCACCGGACGGGTACGCGAGAAGGACAGCGCCGAGGACGCCCCGACGGAGTTCCTGGAGTTCGAGACGTACGAGGGGATCGCCGCCGAGCGTCTCGCGACGATCCGTGAGGAACTCGAATCACGCGAGGGGGTCTATGAGGTGCTCATGCACCACCGAACCGGCGTCATCGAGTCGGGTGCCGACATCGTCTTCGTCGTCGTGCTTGCGGGTCACCGTGGCGAGGCCTTCGAGACCGTTGAGGACGGTATCGACCGCCTCAAGGAGGAAGTCCCGATATTCAAGAAGGAAGTGACGACTGACGAGCAGTTCTGGGTCCATACTCGCGTTTGACGTGGATCTCACCGTAACTCGGCTGTATCGATCCCCGATTCATCGAAAATCGACAGGTATGTATGGGTAGGGATCGTAGTATTGAATGAGCAACGTAAACCGGACGATAAAACGTCTAACCGCTTCTCGAACCGTTTTGAACGGTTCGTTTTGCTTCGCTTTTCTATGAACAGGCAGGAATACTTCCTAAACATCCTCTACTTATATCATTATTAGCCGGTTAAGGAGTGATGAGGAAAAATGAGCACAACCACGCAGCCCTCCATGGCACAAGAATCGAAGGAAGCGCGGCTTAAACGCTACCTTAATGACCGCGCTTCCGACGGCGAACTCTACTTCAAGAGCAAGTTCATCGCCGACGACGTCGGTCTCTCTCCGAAGGAGATCGGTGCGCTCATGGTCAAGCTCAGCGCCTCCGCGGAGGACCTCACGATCGAGAAGTGGTCGTACACGAGCGCGACGACCTGGCGCGTGGCTCCGGCCTGAAGGTTCCCCTGACGCGACGCCCTCCCCTCGAACCCTTATGGCGCTGGGGGCCGAACCCCGGGTGATGAGCGAGCCCCAGTCGGGCCCCCCTGTCGCCGATCTCGACGACGTGTTTCTCGTCTACGAGGCCGAAACCGACGGCGACGTTCTGCGCTACTACGGCACGCCCCGGACCGCCGGTCGGACCGTGATGCAGGAACTCTGGCCCGTGTTCCGTGAACGTGGCTACGAGGTCCGCCTAACCCGCGAGTACGGTGAGTGGGTCCTCGTGGCCGAACCCCTCGATCTCGGAATCGACGGAATCCCGTGGACCAACGTCGTGTTGTTCGTTGCGACGGTCGCCTCGACGCTGTTCGCGGGATCGATCTGGTATCACCTCGATCCGTTTTCACCCGAAGTCCTCCAGGCCTGGCCGTTCACCCTCGCGATCATGGGCGTTCTCGGCATCCACGAACTCGGCCACTACGCACTGAGTCGATATCACAAGGTCAGCGCCTCGCTGCCGTACTTCATCCCGATTCCGACGCTCATCGGGACGATGGGAGCAGTCATCAAAATGAAAGGCCAGATTCCGAGCCGGAAGGCGCTGTTCGACATCGGGGTCGCGGGCCCTCTCGCGGGGTTGGTCGCGACGATCGTCGTCACCGTTATCGGTCTCCATCTCGATCCGGTATCGGCGCCTGAAGGCTTGCTGACCGATCCCAACGCCGTTCAGATCGAACTCGGATATCCGCCGCTGCTCGAAGGGCTCGCGTGGCTCGTTGACCAGCCTCTGCGCTACGAGGATCCCGCCGTCTCCGTGAATCCGGTCGTGATCGGCGGCTGGGTCGGCATGTTCGTCACTTTCCTGAACATGATCCCCGTCGGTCAGCTCGACGGAGGTCACGTCCTGCGTGCGATTCTCGGACGGGGCCAGGACCGGATCGCCGCGTTCGTTCCCGTCGTTCTCTTCTCGCTTGCGGCGTACCTCTACTACGTCAGGGACGTTCCCGGCGACGCCGCGTTCATCTGGGCGTTCTGGGGATTTCTCGCTCTCGTGTTCTCCTTCGTCGGTTCGGCCACCCCGATCGACGACCGGGAGCTCGGCACTGGGCGGGTTCTGATCGGGCTTCTCACGATCGTCCTCGGATTGCTCTGTTTCACACCGGTGCCGATCCAGGTGGTCGGTTGAGCAGTCCTACCCGTGAGTGAATCCTCGATCGGGAAGCGCTTCGCCGTCCATCTCGATCCCTGCCTCGGTGACCTCGCCGATCACCGTGATGGGCGTCGGCGAATCGGCCCGTACCGCTTTGAGGGTATCCACCGGGAGCGTACAGACCAGTTCGAAGTCCTCGCCGAAGAACGCACCCATATCCAGGGCGTCCTCCTCAGCCACCTCCCGGACCGACGCGTCGATCGGAATCGCCTCGCTCCCGATCGAGAACCCACACCCGCTCGCCTCCGCGAGCTGGTGCAGCGAGCGTGCCAGCCCGTCGCTCGAGTCCATCATCGCGCTCGCATGAGCCGAAAGCGCGCGCCCCGCCTCGATTCGCGGGACGAACCGAAAGAGGTCGTTGGCCCGTTCGGTCTCGCCGCGTTCAAACAGTCGGAGTGCGGCGGCGCTCCGCCCGAGGGTGCCGGTAACACAGACCCGGTGGCCCGGACGTGCTCCCGAGCGGAAAACGGGGTCTTCACCCCGTCCGACGACGGTGGTCGCGACGGTGAACTCCTCGTGGGTATCGAGGTCGCCGCCGACGTACGCCCCGTCGACGGCCTCGCAGACGTCGCTCGCGCCCGCGACGAACTCGCCGATCGCCCTCTCGTCGAACTCGGGGGCGGCGTAGACGGCGACCGCGGCGGTCGCCTCGGCACCCATCGCGGCCACGTCCGACAGCGAGGCACCGACGGCCCGCCAACCCGCGGTGTAGCGGCTCGTCCCGCCGGGGAAATCGGTCGTCTCGTGGAGCATGTCCGTCGTCAACACGAGGCCGTCGACTACCGCGGCGTCGTCGCCCGCGTCTTCGAGACGCCCGCTGAGCATTCGGAGTGCGCTTCGTTCGTCCATGCGCCAGCATCCGTCGACGCGGGCAAAAGCGATCCGGTCGGATCGGGAAGACGATGCTTTTAAACACGCCAGCGCCGAACTGCGGGCAATGACGACGTTCTATGACGTGCCGGCCGACGCGCTCATCGAGGAGCTCGCAGACCGGCTCGCAGACCGTCTCGAACAGCCCGACTGGGCCACCTACGCAAAGACCGGCCCGAGCCGAGAGCTCCCGCCCGAACGAGAGGACTTCTGGGCGGTCCGTGCGGCGAGCCTGCTGCGGAAGGTCGCCGTTGACGGTCCCGTCGGCGTCGAGCGGCTCGCGACCCACTACGGCAGCTCCAAGCGCGGCTCGAACCGCTATCAGGTCGCGCCGCCGAAACAGGCCGACGGCAGCGACAACGTCATCCGAACCATCCTCCAGCAGCTCGAAGCGGAGGACCTCGTCTCCCAGCAGGGCGACGCGGGCCGCGTGCTGACCGCCGAGGGTCGCAGCTTCATCGACGGGACCGCCGGGGACGTGCTCTCGTCGATCAGCGACGACCGCCCCGAGCTCGAACGCTACGCCTGATCCGCGGGATCGTTCGTAATCGTTTTGTCGCACGCGTCGGAACTCCTAGTCATGAGTGAACGCCCCGACGACGACCGACTCGAGGAGCTCCGACAGAAGAAACTCGAACAGCTTCAGGACCAACAGGAGGGCGGCGGGCAGGCAGAGGAGGCCCAGCAGCGACAACAACAGCAGGCCGACGCCCAGAAGAAGGCCATGCTGCGCCAGCATCTGACCGACGGCGCTCGAAAGCGGCTCAATTCGGTACGAATGAGCAAGCCCGACTTCGCGGATCAGGTCGAACGCCAGGTGATCGCGCTGGCCCAGAGCGGCCGGATCCAGGGCAAGATCGACGAGGACAAGATGAAACAGTTGTTGCAGGAACTCACCCCCGACCAGAAGAGCTTCGACATCAAACGGCGCTGAGCTGAGATGGATCTGGGGCTGCTGTACAGTGCCGGCAAGGACTCCTCGCTCGCGGCCTTGTTGCTCGATCCCTTCTACGAGGTCACCCTCGTCACCGCCACGTTCGGAGTCACCGACGACTGGAAACACGCCCGTCAGACGGCCGAGACGACCGATTTCGGGTTTCGCACGCTCGAGCTCGATCACGAGGTGGCGACGGAGGCCGTCGAGCGAATGGCCGCCGACGGCTTTCCTAGAAACGCCATTCAACGGGTTCACCTGCACGCCCTTGAGGAACTAGCCGGAGAGGGGTTCACGGCGATCGCCGACGGCACCCGACGGGACGACCGGGTTCCCTCCGTCTCGCAGGCCCGGGCACAGAGCATGGAGGACCGCCACGACGTCGACTACGTCGTTCCGCTCTCGGGGTTCGGACGACGAGCCGTCGACAGGCTCGTTGATGCACGCCTCACTGTCGAGTCCGGGCCAAGCGAATCGATCTCGCGGGCCGATTACGAGGCCGAACTGCGGACGTTGCTGGCCGAGCGCCACGGACGGGACGCCGTCTCCGAGATATTTCCCGACCACGAGCAGAGCTACGTCACCGGCTTTCGGCGATAACGAACCGTTCATGGCGCCCGATCGAGACTCCCCGACATGGAACCCGGTCTCGCCGCCAGCGTTCTCGCCGCTTTGCTCTGGGGCGGTTATCTCTTCGCGCTCAAACGCTACTTTCCGGCCTATTCGGCGAGCGTGATCGTCGTCGTCGTCAACGCCGTGGCGATCGTTCTCTACGCGCCGTTCGCGGCCGCGACCGTTCCACGGGCGGCCCTCGATACGATCGTCGCCGGTGCACCGGGGCTGGGGATCGTCGTTCTCGCGAACGCGCTGGCCTTTACGGCCTTCATTCGGGCAATCTCCGTCGGCGAGATTTCCTACGTCGCACCGATCAGCAAGATCGTCCCCGTGTTCGTCCTCCCAATCGAGATCGCCTTCCTCGGGGAGTCCCTGACGCCCGTCCAGCTGTCGGGAGTGTCGCTCGCGACGCTCGCGGTCTACGTCGCGAACTTCACCGGCGGTTCGCTTCTCGATCCGTTTCGACGGGCCGTCCACTCGCGAGCGGCCGGGTTCGCGCTGCTCAGTGCGGCACTGTACGCCGTCGGCGACGTGGGTCGCCGGGTCACGCTCCAGGAGCTCGCGATCCCACCCGAACTACTCGTTCTCGGCCTCCTCGGCGGGATGATGCTCGTCCTCTCACCGCACGCCGCCAGGACGTGGAACGGGATCGGTGGGGACCTGCCGAAGTTCCTCGGTGCGGGTGTGCTGGTCGCGGTCGCCGAACACCTCACGGCGCTTGCGTTCTCGCTCGTGCCCGCGAGCATCGCCTCGCCGATCATCAACACGCAGGCGATCGTCGCCGTCGTCCTCGGGGGCGTCCTCCTGCGCGAGGGAGCCTTCCGAACCCGGCTGGTGGCGTCCGTCCTCGCGGTCGTCGGGATCGGCCTGATCGCGCTGTGAACCGCGAGTGAGAGGATTGAAGCGCCCCTCCCTCGAATCCACACGCATGTACGAGCGGATCAAGGGCTTTCGTGACTTCTACCCCGAGGAGATGCGCGCCCGTCGGGGGGTCACCGACGGACTGGAGGAGACCGCCCGGCGTTACGGCTTTCGAGAGATCGGGACGCCCGCACTCGAACGCACGGAGATGTACGTCGAGAAGAGCGGCGAGGAGATCACCGACGAACTCTATCACTTCACCGACCAGGGCGGACGCGAGGTGGCGATGACGCCCGAACTCACCCCCACGGTGGCGCGGATGGTCGTCGCGAAACAACAGGAACTCTCGAAGCCGATCAAGTGGTTCTCGACCCGGCCGTTCTGGCGCTACGAGCAGGTCCAGCAGGGTCGATTCCGCGAGTTCTATCAGACCAACGTCGACGTCTTCGGCTCCGCCGAACCCGAGGCCGACGCCGAGATCCTCGCGTACTGCGCGGACGCGCTCACTGGGCTGGGGCTCTCGGACGAGGACTTCGAGTTCCGGGTCTCCCATCGGGACATCCTGGGTGGACTGCTCGAATCGTTCGACGCGGAGGTCGACACCCGCGAGGCGATCCGTGCGGTCGACAAGCGCGAGAAGGTCGAGGACGCCGAATACTACGGCCTGCTCACCGATGCGGGCCTCACCCGATCACAGGCCGAACAGTTCGATTCGCTTCTGTCGACCGATGACCTCACCGGGCTCACCGACTTCGCGGACACCGACAGGGTCGAGGCGGCGGTAACGAACCTGCAGGACGTCCTCGAGGCGGCCGAGGACTTCGGTGCCCGGGAGTACTGCACGATCTCGCTCGAAACCGCCCGCGGGCTCGATTACTATACGGGCGTCGTCTTCGAGTGTTTCGACTCGGCGGGCGACGTGAGCAGGTCGGTCTTCGGTGGCGGGCGGTACGATGACCTGATCGAGGGGTTCGGCGGCCAGCCCACTCCCGCGGTTGGGTTCGCCGTCGGACACGAGACGCTCTCCTTGCTCCTCGATCGCGCGGACACCCGCCCCGAGGGCTCCGCCCGCACCGACTACTACGTTCTCAGCGTGGGCGATACCCGCCCCGTCGCGGCCCGCATCGCCCGCGACCTGCGCGATCGGGGCCACGTCGTCGAGACCGACGTCTCGGGGCGAAGCTTCGGCGCGCAGATGAACTACGCCGACGGGATCGACGCCGAGACGGTCGTGATCGTCGGCGAGCGCGATCTGGAGGAGGGGGAGGTCACGGTCAAGGAGATGGGGAGCGGCGAGCAGACGACCGCACCGGTCGACTCGTTCCCCGGCGAACACGAGCGACCCACTTACGCCGACTTCGCCGAGTGAGTTGGCTCAGTCCCGGGCGATACCCCGAACGTCCTCGAGGAGGAACTCCAGTCCGCCGCCCTCGATGGTCTCGTGGACCTGCGTATAGACGAGCACGATTCCGAGACACGCGAGCGCCCCGCCGAACGCGAAGGGGACCGGGTAGCCGTACCGGATCAGGAACCCCGAGGCCAGCGGGCCGATCGCGATCCCGAGGCTGAAGGCCATCGTCAGTACCGATAGTTGGGTTCCCGAGGCTCCCTCGCTCGCGAGATCGCCCGCGAGCGCGAACACCATTGCCGCGGCCAGCCCTTGGAGGGCCCGTGCCGCGATCATCTGCCAAGGCGTGACGACGAACCCCTCCACGACGGTGACCGGTGCGAGGACCGCGAGCCCGAGGAGGATGAACGGCCGGCGGCCGTAGCGGTCGCTCGCCCTGCCGATCGGCGTCTGGACGAGCACCTGGATCAGGACGAACGCGGCGAACTCGACGCCGAACAGGGTCGCGCCCTGTTCGAGGCGGGCGTTGACGCTCGGCTCGATCGCCGAGAGCAGCGCGATCCCGATCGCCATGAACAGCGAGGCGATCCCGAGGGTGAAGACCGGATCGAGCAGCCCGTCGGACTCGTGGTCCCGGATCGCGATCGAGGTCTCTCCCGAATCCTCGGTCCGCTCGATCTCGGGGTCGTTTACGAGGACCGTCACGAGCAGGAAGCTGATCGCCGCCGAGACCGCCGCGATGTAGAAGGCCGCATCGAACCCGTTCATTCGGGCGCCGAGGACGGCGTAGGGGCCGCCGTTGACGACCGTCCCGGCCGCGATCGGGCCGATTCCGAACCCGAGCAGGCGGAAGGTGTTGTACGTCCCCATGTTCCCCCCGCGGGTGGTGTCGGTCGCGAACTCGTTGACCAGCGCGATCGACGCGGTGATCGTGAACGCGACGCCGATACCCTGGGCGGCGCGGATCGCCAGCAGCGCCCAGTAGCTCCCCCCGATCGAGTACGAGAAGTTCGCGACCGCGAGCACCGCGAGGCCGATCAGGACGAACGGCTTGCGCTTCCCGATGGAGTCGGTGAGACGGCCCGTGAACGGCTGGAGCGCGCTGTTGAACAGCCCGTACGCGAAAGGATGATGCCCGTGATCAGCGACTCGGCCAGCCCGAACGTCCCGCCGGAGACGACCCCGCTGGCGACGTACAGCGGCAGGACGACGATCAGAAACGAGTTGCCGACCGCGTCGGCCGCCCGCGCGACCGAGAGCGCCAACACCTGTCGGTCGACCCCGAACAGCGTCGACCCGCTCACGAACGGTCCCGTTCCTCGCGCCGTCTCGCACTCGGTGATCGGTCCGTCGCGGTCGAACGTCGGGGTGCGGAAAACATCGGTCGCGAGGGAGTTGGTCGCTGCGGGCCATCAACGCTTCGAAGGGAGTAATCGACGGGGGCGAACCGCGGTCGGTTCGACGCAGTCGCCGTCGGACCACGTGCCGGATCCCGGGATTCTCAGGCCATATCAAGGGAGTTTTCAGGGTCAAACGGCTACAGCCGGCGTGTCCGATCACCCGAACGTCTGTCTGGTCCACTGCCACGACCTCGGGCGCTATCTCGGCTGCTACGGCTTCGACGTCGACACGCCGCGGATCGACTCGTTGGCGTCGGACGGCGCGGTCCTCGAGAACGCCTTCGCCACCGCACCCCAGTGTTCGCCGAGCCGCGCGAGTCTCCAGACGGGCAGACATCCCCACGAGAACGGGTTGATGGGGCTGGCCCACGACGAGCCGACGCTGAACGACGACGAGCGCCTCCTGCCGGAGTACCTCTCGGCGGCCGGCTACGAGACTCATCTGTTCGGGCTCCAGCACGTCACCGAGCACCCCGACCGGCTCGGATTCGACGCGCTCCACTCCGAGCGACACCTCTCGCCGGACGTCCCGCCGTCGGTCCACGAGGCCGACCGCGCCCGCGAGGTGAGCGGGCGGTTCGCAGATCGGCTCGGGAACGGCGACCTCGGGGACCCTTTCTTCGCCTCGATCGGCTTCTTCGAACTCCATCGCCTCGAGGACGACGGCCGGTTTCGCTTCGCAGACGAGCGCTACGAGCCGTCCGAGCCCGAGGCGGTCGAGGCGCTGCCCTATCTCCCTGACGAGCCCGGGATCCGGCGCGACCTCGCCGACGCCCAGGGGATGGTCCGGGCGATCGACCGCGGCGTCGGACGGGTCCTCGACGCCCTCGAGGACGCCGGGGTCGCCGAGGAGACGCTCGTGGTCTTCACGACCGAGCACGGGCTGGCGATGCCCCGAGCGAAGGGCTCGGTCTACGATCCCGGCATCGAGGTCGCGCTGCTTGCGTCCCTGCCGGGGACGATTGAACCCGGGACGCGCCACGGGGAGCTGATCAGCAACGTCGATGTGCTGCCGACGATCCTCGATCTGGTTGGCGAAGAGGTCCCCGAGCGTGTCTCGGGGCGGAGCTTTCTGCCCTTGCTACGCGGTGAGGAGTACGACGCCCGCGAGCGCCTGTTCGCGGGGATGACGTGGCACGACGCCTACAACCCGGTACGTGCGATCCGCACCCGCCGGTTCAAGTACGTCCGCAACTTCTGGCAGCTGCCCGAGGTCTACCTCCCGCACGACGTCGGCCACAGCCCTGCGGGCGAGGAGGTCCGCGACGAGTTCGAGCAGCCCGACCGCCCCTACGAGGAGCTGTACGACCTCGACGCCGATCCCCACGAATGTGAGAACGTCGTCGGCGAGACGGAATACGAGGAAACGACCGAGGACCTGCGCGAGACATTGCAGGGATGGATGGAGCGGACCGACGACCCGCTGCTCTCGGGGCCGGTCCCGCCCGGCGACTTCGAGGCGATGATGGCGTGGCCGCCGAGCTGAAGCCGGGATCGAGACCGAAGCCGGGGGGGCTATCCGGTCGGCCCGTCATCCGTCCGTATGCGCGCCTTTCGCGTCGCCTACGACGGCACGCCCTATCACGGCTTCCAGCGCCAGCCCGACGTCGCGACCGTCGAGGGAACCCTGCTTCGCGCGCTCCGACGACACGGCGTCCTCACCGGGGAGAAACCCGCGGGCTACGCCGCCGCCGGGCGGACCGACGCCGGCGTCTCGGCGCTCGCCCAGACGGTCGCGTTCGACTGTCCGGAGTGGCTCACGCCCGCCGCCTTCAATGGAGAGTTGCCCGCCGACGTCCGCGTCTGGGCGAGCGTCGACGTCGAGGACTTTCACGCCCAGTACGACGCCCGCTCCCGGGAGTACACCTACCAGCTCCACGCTCCCGATGCCGCCGATGACCGGATGCTGGCGGCCCTCAACCGCCTGGCGGGCACCCACGACTTCCACAACCTCACGCCCGACGTCGGCGACACCACGCGGACGATCCGGGAGGCGACGCTCCGGCGCGAGGGCGAATTCGCCGCCATCACGGTCCGGGCCGGCGGCTTTCTCCGCCAGCTCGTACGCCGACTCGTCTCGCTCGTCTCGGCAGTGGGCCACGGCGAGCGCGATCCCGCGTTCGTCGAGCGGGTCCTCTCCGAGGAGCGACTCACGGGCCCCGAGGGGATCGCGCCCGCTCCCCCGGAACCGCTCGTGCTCACCGACGTGGCCTACGATCTCGAGTTCGCGGTCGACGACCGTGGGGCAGAAAGCGCCCGCACGGTGTTCGGGCAGAAACGCGTCGAGCGCGAGACGCGATCGCGGGTCGCCGGGCGGATCGCGAACGGGATCGACGGGTAGCCACAAGGGCTAT
>CAYVQH010000029.1:0-17085 GCA_964454105.1 uncultured Halobacteriales archaeon
TAGTCCATGTGGCTGCGGTCCTCGATGCTCGCGGTGACTGTGTGCTGGTTGCCGCCGACCCCGACGACGAGGTCCACGACCGGGCGCGACCGGCTGGACTTCGAGCTGCCCGAGCGCACCCGCGTGATCGACTTGATCGGCCCGGCGCCGATCTCCGCGGCGAGGCCGGTGTCGATGCTCGTCCGGGACGCGCCGGTGTCGGACTTCGCGATCACGGTCTCGCTGCCGCTGGTCCCGCTGACGATGACCTCCTCGGTGTAGCCGATGCTCGCGACCTCGTCGCGGCCGGTGTCGGCCGCCGGCGGCATGGCGGTCGGCCTCGAGTCGTCGAGCGTCGCCGAGAGGTCACGCACGCGCTCCTCGTCGACGCTGCCGCCGCCGAGTTCGATCGCGAGCTGGGCGATGTAGGGCGCGGGGCTGACGTTCGCCGCCCGGTAGAGTCCCCTGAACCCCGCGGTGGGGTTGACCTCGAGGACGAACCAGCCGTTCTCGCCCTCGATGAGGTCGACGCCCGCGTAGTCGAGTCCGACCACGTCGGCCGCGCGGGTCGCCATCTCGACGGCCTCATCGGGGAGGCGGTCGGTCGCGTTCTCGACGTCGCCGCCGAGCGCGACGTTCGTCCGCCAGTCGTTATCCGGCGCGTAGCGGTTCATCGCGCCGATGATCCGGTCGCCGACGACGTACACCCGCAGGTCGCGGTGGCGCTCGCCGTCGCGCTCGATGAGCTCCTGGAGGAACGCCTGTCGGTTGCCGACCCGGGGATTGACCGTCTCCTCGGGGCCGATCTTCCAGGTGCCGCCGCCGTGGGTGCCGATGGCGGTCTTGTAGACGACCTCCTCGCCGAACTCGCCGCGCCCCTCGTTGAGCCGGCGGTTGTCGAGCGCGAGCAACGCGTTGGGCACCTGAATGCCGGCGTCGGCGAGCTTCACCCCGGTCGCGAACTTGTGAAGCGCACCGAGCGTCGCCTGCGGGCGGTTGAGCATCGGCCGCAGCGACTCGTAGGTGGTCGCCAGGCCCAACTCCTCGCTCGGGTGGCCGGTGTTCGACAGCAGCAGTCGGTTCGCGATGACGTCGACGTCGGGTTCGAGGTGAACGCCGTCCTCGTCGATCTCGATCGCGGTGTTCTCCTGTCTGAGCCACTCGCCGTCGTGGCCGAGGTCCTCGACGGCGTTCAGGATGGCTTTCGTCTCCTTGCTGCTGTGGAGGCTCAACACCCCGACACGGACGCTCCCTGTTTCCATACCTTCGACGACTCACGGTGGATGCAAAAGCGTTGCCGATGCAGGGGTGTGGGAGGGTTATTATACGTCGCGGACACAGGGGAAGCCATGACAGTCGCGCCCTCGCCGTTCACCTACAACGGTGGGACGGTCGCTCCCGGCGAGACGGCGAACATCCGGTACACCGTCAGCGAGACCTACTTGGGCGATCCGATCCGGATCCCCGTAACGATCATCAACGGCGAGCACGACGGACCGACCGCCTGTCTCACCGCCGCCGCGCATGGCGACGAACTGAACGGCATCGAGGTCGTCAGGGCCGTCGCCTACGAATGGGATCATACCAACCTCCACGGTACGATCGTCTGTCTGCCGGTTCTGAACGTCCCGGGATTCCTCGCACAGCAGCGATATCTCCCGATCCTGGATCGGGACCTCAACCGGTCGTTTCCCGGCTCCGAGAGCGGGACGAGCGCCCGGCGGATGGCCCATCGGATCTACACGAACTTCATCGAACCGTGTGATTTCGTTCTCGACTTCCACACGTCGACGCGGGGTCGAAACAACATGCTCCACGTCCGGGCGGACATGGAGGACACGGACGTCGAGCGTCTCGCGAACGCCTTCGCCTCGAACGTCATCATCGCCAGCCGGGGCCCCGAGGGGACGCTTCGCCGGGAGGCAAGCGTCGAGGGGATCCCGGCCGTCACCATCGAGATGGGCGGCGCCCACCAGTTCCAGCGCGGGCTGATCG
The DNA here is from genome assembly GCA_964454105.1 of uncultured Halobacteriales archaeon. GTDB lineage: Archaea > Halobacteriota > Halobacteria > Halobacteriales > Halalkalicoccaceae > Halalkalicoccus. The sequence goes on from CAYVQH010000029.1 coordinate 1,975, forward strand.
ATGAGGCACTCGACGGCGTCGAGAGCGTCTTCGCGGAGTACGGCCTCCGACCGGAGCGGCATGTCCGCTGGCCGGGTTGGCGGACGGTCATTCAGGACGACCTCGAGAAGACGTGGATCCGGGCCGATTCGGGCGGGATCGTCGACATGCACCATCACCGCGGCGCACTCGTCTACGAATCCGATCCGATCTGTACGATCACCAACCCGTTCATGACCGAGACGGACGTCGTCGAGGCCCCTTTCACCGGTCTGCTCGTTGGAGTCCTCGAAAACCCCGTCGTCTACCCGGGAAATCCGATCTGCCACCTCGTTGAACTCGACGAGACGATCGAGCACATCGTCGAGGAACGCCACTGGGTCGACGGGTGAAAACAGGTACGAGAAGCGTCACGAGTGCCCTCGCGTCGGTCGATCGTACCGAGGTAGTAACCTCTTTAGTCCATGAGTCCAAGGCCCAAGCAGGAATGAGTCAGTCGTACAATCGTGGCCGTATCGAGGATTTCGGCCGGTGGCGGGAGTTCACCGCCGGCATGTGGGCGTGGATCTTCCACAAGTTCACTGGCTGGGTGCTCGTGGGCTATCTGTTTACACATATCGCCGTACTGAGCACTGCCACCGCGGGGGACGCGACGTTCACCCAGACCATTCAGAGCCTGGAGAGTCTCTTCGTCGTCCGCGTTCTCGAGGTCGGCCTGCTCTCGGTCGCGGTCTTTCATATCCTGAACGGCGTCCGACTCCTGATGGTCGATTTAGGGGTCGGACTCGACGCCCAGGACAAGAGCTTCTATGCGGCACTGATGGTGACGGGACTGATCGCCATCGCGAGCGTGCCGACGTTCATCGAGGGGGTGTTCTAGATGGCCGAGCGGTACTCCTCGTTCAACTCGAACGGTAGTCTCTGGTTGATCCAGCGGATCACGGCGGCGTTTCTGGTGTTGGTTCTCGGATTTCACTTCTTTTTGCTTCACTTCGTGAACCACGCCTCGGAGATCACGTTCGCGGGCAGCCAGTATCGGATGGGGACGCTGAGTTACTACTCGCTAATGGTAACGTTCCTGATCACGGCGACGTTCCACGGCGTCAACGGCGTCTACAACGCCCTGACAAACCAGGGGCTCACCGGCACCCGGAAGACGGTCGTCAAGTGGGTGCTGGTCGTCGCAAGCATCGCGCTGATCGTACAGGGAATCCGAACTGCAAACGCGTTCGCGGGAATCGGACTCTAACATGAGCACACACGTTCCACAAGAGGGAGAACAGACGGAGGTCGACGCGGGCGATGCGGAGCCACGCTCACCCCATCAGGATCGCCGCATTCAGGAGAAATCCGCACGGCGCGAACGGCAGAAAAAGGAGGGTGAGGAGCGCGCTCGCGAGAGCGAGGACACCGTCGAGATCAAGGTGTTCCGATACGACCCCGAGGTCGAGGCGAAACAGGAGCCGCGCTTCGACACCTTTCACGTCCCCTTCGAGAAGGGGATGACCGTCCTCGACGCAGTGATGTACGCGCGCGACCACTACGACTCGTCGCTGACGTTTCGACACTCTTGTCGGCAGGCGATCTGCGGGTCCGACGCCTTCTTCATCAACGGCCGCCAGCGGCTCGGCTGTCAGACCCAGATCGCGGAGCTCGATACCCCCGTTCGGGTCGAGCCCCTGCCCCACCAGGAGGTCGTCAAGGACCTCGTCGTCGACATGGACTCGTTTTACGAGCAGATGGAGGCCGTCGAGCCGTACTTCCAGACCAACGAGGCGCCCGACGGCGACCTCGAGGAACAGCGCCAGAGCCGGGAGAACCGCGAGAAGATCAAGATGGGCACGCGGTGTATCTGGTGTGCCTCGTGTATGTCCTCGTGTAACATCGCGGCAGGCGACGACGAGTATCTGGGACCGGCGGCGATCAGCATGGCCTACCGGTTCGCGATGGACGAACGGGAAGGCGGAGACATGAAGGAACACCGTCTTCGGATCATCGAACAGGAACACGGCGTCTGGCGGTGTCAGACCCAGTTCTCCTGTACGAACGTCTGTCCGAAGGACATTCCCCTCACCGAACACATCCAGGAACTGAAACGCGAGGCGGTCAAGAAGAACCTCAAGTTCTGGTAATCGAACTCGAGCCACGGACACAGCATACCACAACCTCAATACGATCCACTCGAACACTCAAACCATGTATGAACACGACGTACTCGTCGTCGGCGCGGGCGGTGCCGGACTGCGGGCGGCGATCGCGGCCCACGAGGAGGGCGCAGACGTCGCGCTGGTGACCAAACTCCACCCCGTTCGCAGCCACACCGGCGCGGCGGAGGGCGGCATCAACGCCGCGCTGCGGGACGGTGACTCCTGGGAGGACCACGCCTACGACACGATGAAGGGCTCGGACTACCTCGGGGACGCTCCTGCGATCGAGACCCTCTGTCAGGACAGCCCCGAGGAAACGATCCAACTGGAGCGCTGGGGGATGCCCTTCTCGCGCGAGGAGGACGGGCGGGTCTCCCAGCGTCCCTTCGGCGGACTATCGTTCCCCCGAACCACCTACGCCGGCGCGGAGACGGGCCACCACCTGTTGCACACGCTCTACCAGCAGGTCGTGAAACGCGGCATCGCGGTCTACGACGAGTGGTACGTCAGCCGACTGGCGACCACGGAGGACCCCGATCCGGAGAAACGCGAGTGTCACGGCATCGTCGCCTACGACGTCCAGACCGGCGAGGTCGCCGGGTTCCAGGCGCGCGACGGCGTCATCCTCGCGACCGGTGGCCCCGGACAGGTCTTCGACCACACCACCAACGCGGTCTCGAACACCGGAGACGGCCCCGCGATGGCGTATCGGGCGGGGGTCCCGATGGAGGACATGGAGTTCATCCAGTTTCACCCGACGACGCTGCCCTCGACGGGCGTGCTGATCTCCGAAGGGGTCCGCGGCGAGGGCGGCATCCTCTACAACGACAAGGGCGAGCGGTTCATGTTCGAACACGGCTACGCCTCCAATTCCGGGGAACTCGCTTCCCGTGACGTGGTCGCGCGCGCGGAACTCACCGAGGTCAACGAGGGTCGCGGCGTCAACGACGAGTACGTCCACCTCGACATGCGCCACCTCGGAGAGGAGCGCATCATCGACCGCCTCGAGAACATCCTGCATCTAGCGGGCGACTTCGAGGGCGTCGACGGGCTGGTCGAGCCGATGCCGGTAAAGCCCGGCCAGCACTACGCGATGGGCGGGATCGAGACCGACGAGAACGGCGAGACCTGCATCGACGGGCTGTACGCGGCGGGCGAGTGTGCGTGCGTCTCGGTCCACGGCGCCAACAGGCTGGGCGGGAACGCGCTGCCCGAGCTCATCGTCTTCGGCGCGCGCGCGGGCCGACACGCCGCCGGCACCGACCTCGGCGAGACGCTCATCGAGACCGGCCGAACCGAGGACAGCGAGGCCGGTGAGATCGACACTCCAGTGGTGCCCGGATCGATCCACGCCGACGAGGACGCCGTCGCCGACGGCGGATCGCGGGGCGACGGCGCGAGCGTCGTTCCCGAGCCCACGGAGATCGTCGAGCGCGCGGTCGAGGCGGAGAACCGGCGCATCGACCACCTGATGGAGAAGGACGAGGGGATCCAGCAGGCCGAGCTCCGCGAGAAGCTCCAGAAGACGATGACGCGGAACGTCAACGTCTTTCGCACCGAGGAGGGCCTCAAGCAGGCGCTGCGGGACATCCGTGAGGTGCGCGAGCAGTACGAGGACGTCTACGTCGACGACCCCTCGCGGACGTTCAACACCGACCTCCAGCAGACGATCGAGATGCGGAACCTGATCGACACCGCCGAGGCGATCACGCTGGGCGCGCTCGCGCGCGAGGAGTTCCGCGGCGCACACTGGCGCGCGGAGTTCCAGGAGCGACGCGACGAGGAGTGGCTCAAACACACGCTGCTGTCGTGGAACGACGGCACCCCCGAGCTCTGGTTCAAGCCCGTGATCCTCGAGGGCGAGGAGAAGACCTACGAGCCGAAGATCCGCAGCTACTGACTACCGAACCACCGTTCTCGCGAGTTCGTTCGCTCGGTTTCTGATCTCGGGCGCGTTCACCGTCGTCACCTCGCCGTCGTCGTAGAGCACGCGTCCGTCGACCATCGTGAAGCGCACGTCGTCGCCGTGGGCCGCGAAGACGAGATGCGAGAGCACGTCGTGGATCGGCGTCGCGCGCGTCAGGTCGGTCGTGAGCCCGACGAGGTCCGCACGCCAGCCCTCCCGCAGTTCGCCGACGCGCTCGAACCCGGCGGCGCGCGCGCCGTTGACCGTCGCCATCTCGAAGACCCGTTCGGCGGGGAGGGCGGTCGGATCGAGCGCGTCGACCTTCCCCAGGAGGCTCGCCTGGCGCATCTCGGTGTAGGGATCGAGCGTGTTGTTACACGGCGGGCCGTCGTTGCCCAGCGCGACGCTGATCCCACGATCGAGGTACTCGCGAACGGGCGCGACCCCGCTCGCGAGCTTCATGTTCGAGGAGGGACAGTGAACGACGTGCGTCCCGGTCTCCGCGAGCAACGCGCGTTCGCGCTCGCTCGTGTGGACGCAGTGGGCGAGCACGCAGTCCTCGCCCGTCAGACCGACCTCGTGGAGCCATTCGATGTTGCTCATCCCGGTTTCTTCACGTACCGCCGCACATTCGTCGCGGTTCTCGCTCGCGTGGACGTGGATACGAACCTCGTATTCGTCCGCGAGGTCGCGCGTGCCGCGTAGGCAGGCTTCGGTACAGGAGATCGCGAACCGTGGGGTGAGGGCGTAGCGAACGCGACCGTCGTTCAGGCCATCGTAGCGGCGGATGAGCCGTTCGCTCTCGGCAAGCGCGTCGTCGGTATCCTCACGCAGGCCGTCGGGAGCGTCCTTGTCCATCAGCACCTTGCCGAGCAGTCCTCTGATACCGATCTCTCGGACCGCCTCGAAGGCACGATCGGCGTGGGAGACCGAGAGGTGGTCGATGCAGGTCGTAACGCCGCTCTCTACGAGTTCGAGGTAGCCAAGCAGCGCGGCGACCTCCATCGCCTCGGGGCCCATATCGGCCTCCATCGGGAGAACGTACTCGTAGAGCCAATCGAGCAGGGCGGTGTCGTCCGCGATACCCCGACCCAGACTCTGGACCGAGTGGACGTGTGCGCCGACCACACCCGGTACGAGCACGTCATGGGCGCGACGGTCGTGATCGGGATAGCGTTCGACGAGATCCGGCGCGTCGCCGACAGCAACGATCCCGTTGCCCTCGGTAACGACTGCTCCGTTTTCGATGACCGTCGAGGCATCGACTACGACGGTCCCGGAGAGGAACATACCGTTCCTCCGGGGGCGATCCCTATATACGAACCGGACGCTGACCCCGGGTTTCTTGCCCGCGAACGCCGTACGTCCCGCTCCGGAAGGGTGGCTCAGTGGTAGAGCGCCAGCGCACGTTTTCGTGCACACGGCTTCGCGTGGTTCGAATCCCATCCCTTCCGTTACGGGTCACCGACGATGACGGAGCGGCGTCAGTCACCGGTTCACGACGTATCCCTTCTCGACCGCCTCGACGTATCCGGACCGTTCGAGCCGCCGCAGGATCGGAAACAGCGTGAGTTTCCCGAGGCCCAGTGCGGTCTGTAGCTGGTCGGCAGTCGTGGCCCCGCTCGTCATCAGATACAGGTAGACGAGCTTTGCGGTCGAGGAGGACAGTTCTGCAGGTACTGACGTGGAGGTCGTTTCACCGAGTGTAGTCATCCGTCATGAGGCGAGTGGTTCGACGATATTAAATTCACTCTACAACGATCGTCGAACTGCCTCGCCGAAAAGATGGTTTAATTCACTATTGTAAGTAAGTATATTTTTATAGTAGTAAGTGATATAATATTTCGGAGGTGAACCGTATGTCCCCTGGATTGGTGATCACGCTGGTCGTGCCGCTGGCAGTCGCGCTGTTGGTGACCGAATGGCTGTTCGTGCCGCGCTCGCGAGTACGATAGCGACCCCACGAACGAATCGAGAACGGCTGATCAGTAGCGGAGAGCAAAAACGCCGATAGACGACGGTGAAGGCGGCGAACGACGCTTTGAAAGGAGACGCACCGCGCGTCCGAACAGACCAAGCGGGGTGGGAACGGGCGGCGACCGTATACCACTCCTCTCCACACCAGGCTGGCGGCATGCCAGCATATCCCTGTAGTCCCGTACCGCATATAGATATGTATATGATAATCTCGTTGTCACCTTCGTTCGCCAGTCGGGAAGCCGATCCGGGATCGAAGTCGGACGGTGGGTCGGGAGTAAGGGCCACTCGGGTGGTGCGGAAAATCGGACCGGTTCCCGATCCGAAACACTCGGCGGGTCGAGGACGCGTCGATGCAAGCCAGAGGAGGGATTTGAACCCCCGAACTCCCGATTACAAGTCGGGTGCTTGAACCGCCCAAGCTCCTCTGGCGCATCTGAGTGCTGTCGCTATGGGGAGTTATCGGTTTCGACTCGTTTTTCGAGTTCGATACGGTGGGGCCGGTAGCCCAGATCAGTATAAAACCGACGCGCGTCCTCGTTTTCGGCGAGGACCTCCAAGCCGACCACCGCCGCACCGTTGCGGACCAGCACCGTCTCGGCCTCGTTTACCAACGCCGCACCGATCCCCTCGTCCCGCCTCTCGGGGATCACGAAGAGGTTCTGAACGATCCCTCGGGTCGTCGTCGTCGCGTAGAGTCGATACTCGACGGTGAACATGACGAATCCGACGATCTCGCCATCCGATCGGGCTACGAGGAGGTCCCCGTCCGCGATGTGGCGACCGATCGTCTCGGCGATCCGCTCGCGGTTCGCCTCCGCCGAGAGATGTGAGCCGAAAGCGCGCTGTCCACGGGCCAACCGTACCCACTGGTCTGCGATCGCGTCGGTTTCATCGAGATCGGCCGGTTCGATCCGCATCGCTAGGGGGGAGGGACGCGAGGACAAAGAACCGACCGATCAGACCCGACGACAGTCCGCACAGACGACCTGCCCGTTGACCGATTCCAGGCCCGGCATGAGCGAACCACAGACTTCACAGACGCTCTGTGTGTACTCCGAGTTCTCCTCGACCGGCTCGGATTCGGGGGTAGTGAATCCGTTCGGTTCGCGCTCCGGCGACGAGAGAAGCGACGCCGCGGCGGTGATCACGTCCTGTGAGGTGAGCATGCCGACGAGCCCGTCACCGTTTCGCACGAGCAACTGGCGTCGGTCCGCGGTCGAGAGGGCACCCGCGGCCTCAGAGAGGGGCACGTCCGCCTTCACGCTCGGCCCGGGACCGGACATCACCGAGGAAACCCCGGCGTCGGTCGGAATCGTACCGGTGGTGGCCGTCCGGAGGAGGTCGCGTTCGGTGACGGTTCCGACGGGTTCGGTTCCCCGAAGGACGACGACGCCACCGACGCCCTCCTCGATCATCACGTCGATGACGTCACCGACGGTGTCCGATTCGCTCACCCCCACGTAGGCGGTGGTCATCGCATCTCTGGCTGTGAGGTCTTCGACCATGTGATATCTTTTACCACACCATGCCTAAAGTGTGTTCCCGGCAGAGTTAACCGGGTTCGCGTGGTACCAATACGGTCGGTTGATCCGACTCGATCCGAACCGAGAGCTTGAAACCCTCCCGTGTGTCACGTCCGGTGATGACCATCCCCTCGTTCGTGCTCGGGATCGCCGGCGGCACCGGTGCGGGCAAGACCACCGTCGCCCGAGAGGTAACGAACGGCCTCGACGACGTCGATCGGGGTTCGGACGGTGAAGGGGCCCGTTCGGATCGAGCGGTCACCCATGTCCCGCTCGACAACTACTATCGGGATCGTTCGGACCTCTCGTTTGCCGAACGGCAGGCGATCAACTACGATCACCCGTCGGCGTTCGACTGGGAGCTCGTCCGGGACCAACTTGACCGGCTGCTGTCGGGTCGCCCCATCGGGATGCCCCAGTACGACTTCGAGGTCCACGCCCGCACCGACGAGCGCGTCCGGGTCGAACCGACGGACGTGGTCGTCATCGAGGGCATTTTGGCGCTGTACGACGAGGCGATCGCGGAGATGCTCGACCTCCGGCTCTACGTCGACACCGACGCGGACGTGCGTATCCTCCGGCGGATCCGGCGGGACGTCCTCAAACGCGGTCGGAGCCTGGACGGCGTGATCGACCAGTACCTCTCGACGGTCAAGCCGATGCACGAACAGTTCGTCGAGCCGACCAAAAAGGAGGCTGACCTGGTCATTCCGGAGGGTGCGAACACGGGCGCGATAGACCTCCTCGAATCGGCGATCGCAGCGGCCCGCGACCGACAGCACGGAGGAGCACGAACCGCCGATCCCGAACCGCCCGTAATCGAGTACGACGACTAGGCCGACTTCCGTTCGGGGCTCGCGCCGACCGGGTGGTAGTCCCACAGCCCACCCTCGCGCATCGCTCGCCCGATCGCGCGGTGGAACTCGACGATGTCGGCGACCTCGTCGGTGTCGACACGCTCCAGAATCTCGCGGGCGGGAACGATCTTCTCGGAGTTGATGCGGATTGGATCGTCGCCGTGGTCGGAGAGGAACTCATCGAAGGAGAGGGGGAAATCGCCCTCCTCGTCGACCTTCTTCGCGAAGATAGCCATGCCGTATTGGCGCATGCCCTCGCTGCCCTCCTCGCCGTCGGGATCGTGTGGCCAGTCCATACCCGAGGTGGGCGCGAGGGGCGAAAAAAGCTTACTGTGTGTCCCGTCCGAACGACAGGGAAAAGGCACGTCGGCCCGAACCCTTCAGCAATGGCTTCTCGAACGACGGACGCGGGCCCGCTCGCGTACGCAAGCACGCTCGTCACCGTCCTGCTGATCGGCTTTGCAGGGTTCGCCGTCGGAACACTACTCACCATCGGCGCGGCCAGCCTCCTCGGCGTGGTCGGAATCGACGTGTTCAATCGACCGGTCCTGCAGATCGTCGTTAGCGTCGTCACGCTCCAGGGACTCGGTTTCGGCTCGGTCGCGCTGTTTTACCTCTCGACCCGCGACGAGGGGCTCGGCCTGTTGATGCTCTCGATGCCCGGCCTTCGTGATCTCCTCTGGATCGCCGCCGGGTTGATCTCGCTGTTCGTCGCGTTGATCGCGGTGAGTCTCGCCCAGACCACGTTCGGGATCGAATCCGCGGAACACAGCCTCCAACAGCTCGGCACCCAGAACCCCGAACTCCTGCTGGTGCTCGTGCCGCTGTCGATCCTCCTGGTCGGGCCCGGCGAGGAGTTGCTCTTTCGGGGAATCATCCAGCGACTGCTCACGATTCGATTCGGCGTCGCGATCGGCATCGCCATCGCCAGCGTGATCTTCTCGTTCGCCCATGTCGGCTCGCTCACCGGCGACGGATTGCTCGCGACGCTCGTCACTTACGTCCTCCTGAGTCTCATCCTCGGGGTGAGCTACGAGTACAGCGAGAACCTCGTCGTGCCCGCGGTGATTCACGGACTGTTCAACGCGATCCAGTTCCTCCTCCTCTACTGGACGAACGCTGGCGGCGACGTCCCGACGCTTCTCCTGGTGTAGATCCCGTCCGCGCTTTCCGCTCGCCGTAAGTGGTTCGGGAGACGCGGTGGGGATGGGATTTGAACCCATGAGGCCTCTCGGCCACCTGCTCTCAAGGCAGGCGCAATGGTCCGCTCTGCCACCCCACCGATAGGTCAGCTACGTTACTGTCGAAACCCGCTCCCGTGATGCGATTCCAGCCACTCACATACCGAATGATGAATCAACATGGCCGATGCCAACGAACCTACCTTGAACGGCGAAAGCGACAGACTGCGCTCGCTCTTCGGCGATCGGCGCAGGCCAACGCAAGACGGGAGCGACATCGACGGTGTGATACTCGTGTCCGCCGCCTCAAAAGAGTTCCTGAACGACCACCAACTCAAAACCAGTCAATGATCCAGACCCGGTTCCGTACGCGAAATCCATCGTCACTACACACCGATTCGTTGTCACGTTTTCCGCTCTACACAACGCTTATTCCAGTGTCGGAGACAACACCGCACATGCCGACTTCGGAACTGTTTCGGGAAACACAACGGATGCGACAGCCGTGGGTCTGGCTCCTCCTCGGCGCGACCGGAGTCATCACGATCCCGGTAGGATCCGTAATCGCACTGGCGACCCTCACGGCCGTCGGCGTACTGTTTCTCGCCATTCGCCTCACGACGGAAGTACGCGAAGACGGCGTCTACGTCCGGTTCGAACCGTTCCATCAGTCGTTTCGACGTCTCCCGTTCCCGGACATAGAGCGAGTCGAAACCACCAACTTCGGGGTGCTCACCTATGGAGGAATCGGGATCCGGTGGACACCAAGCACGATCGCGTACATGACCGACCGGGGCGAAGGTGTGAAGATTCATCGTCGAAACGCGAAATCGGTAGTTATCGGATCCAAACGCGCTGATGAACTGGCAGCGGCGATTACTGAGCAGAGGAACAGACGGGCCGACTAAGTGGATTTGACGGGCTCCAGAGAGCGTTCACGAGCTGATCGTCTCTTATCGAAGCGATGAACAGCTCTCTGAAAACCCCGTTCATGAGGGCAGCGATCGCCATGATGACCCAGATGCCGAGGGAATACACGATTGCGGATGGCCGAACGAGTTGTATAGCCCCGAGAGGAGTCATCAGTATCATCTCTGTTCAGGTACGAATGACAAAATCCGGTGTGAACCGTCTCTTGGCTCAAGAGGGGACGCTATCAGGTAGATCGCGACCAAGTATAGACGCACTACTTCGGGAGTCTCCGAGCTGTATACCGGTCACTGCGTAGAATCTGAGTCTGAGTCGGAGTCGGAGTCAGTCTCCGAGCCTGGGTCTACGTCCTCAGTTTCGTCTTCGGCATCGGACTGTACGTCGTCCATATCGACGTCAGTATCGAGTTGATCCTCGTCAATGGCAGATTCCAGCGTCCCCTTGTCGGTAACCGCACCGATACCGTCCTCATCAACGGCCGATTTGATCTGATCAGTGTTGATCGCCGCGTCAACGTTCCCTCCGCTCGTATTCGATTTGAGAGCGCGTTTGACGACGACATAGCCGATCGCGGCAGCACTCCCGGTTGCGATCGCACCGGGAACACCAGCACGTTTATATCCGTATTTCAATGCTTTCTTGCCGAGCGTTAGTCCAATCATCGTGTCCGGAACCTCTTGCCGAAGGGGCTAAAGAACGAGGCCATCAGTCGCAGGCGTACTATCGAGACGACCATGCAGTCGGCCTTGGCGGAACGATACCGGTAGAACGGAGGTGGCGCCGTCTACGAAGGGATTGGTTCGAAAAGATGTCGAATTCAATGGCCAATGCAGCGACTTGATGCATACTTTACTCAAGGTCGGGAGATCGACCCACAGGCCAAGCCCGAAGCTCCGGTTCAAGCCTCTACGAACGATCGGTTCCGCGAACGAGATCACTGCCCTCGACGCGCAGTCCGTTCTCCTCGATCCACGCCGCCGTATTCGGTGGAACGATTCGGTCCGCGACGCGGCGCGCCCGGATCAGTGAGACGACGGTCGCCAGATCCGTCCCCGTCTCGACGACCGGGAGCATCGGGAGGAAATCGGTGTCGAGACCGGCGTCGCCCGCGCGCCAAGAGAGCGTCTCGACCGCAGGTGGGTCATACGCGCCCTCGAAATCGATCGGTTCGGTGAATCCGGCGAAGTGGACCCGACCCCGGGACGAAGGACCCAGTACGACGGGGCTGTTTCTGAGCTTCATCGCCGCACTGTCGATGTGGGTGCGAAAGAGCAACGGAGCCGTCGGCGGGAGGACGGCGGCCGAGGCGACCTCCTCGTTTTCGAGCAGGTGAGTGACGGTATTGCCGATCCGTGCCGCGTGGGTCGATCCGACCTGGACCTCCATGCGAGGCGGTTCGTCGAGCACGCCCTCAAGGAGGTCGCGGAGTTCGTCCTCCGGATCGCCCGTCCGGTCGTCGGGAAGCAGTTCCTCGGGCCGGTAGTTGACGAGCAACTCGCCGCCGCTTCGTTCGACGGCCAGACAGGTATCCGCGAGCATCGCCCCGTAGAGGTCGGCGGCATCATCGGAGGAGAGCGGACTCGTCTCGACGAGTTTCGAGGACACGAGCCCCGTACGCGGCGGGTCCGCGAGGACGGCAACGGTGGTCATATCGGTACTCGATCCGCGACGCCCTTCAACCCGCGGATGATGCCTCAGGTCGTCGTACAGAAGTTCTGGGTGGCGTCGATCCGACCATCAGCCATGTAGACGCCGATCCCCTCGCTGTCCCAGCCCTCGCGGAGGATGTTCTCACGGTGTCCCTCCGAATCCATCCAGCCCTGAACGATGCGTTCGGCGATCTCCTCGGCGGAGTCACCCGATCCGAAGCCGGTCTGGATGTATGCGAGGTTCTCGCCGACGGCACGACATTCGCTGGGGTAGAGGTCGCCAAAGCGGTCGGCGGGCGACTCACCTTCGGGGTTGGTGTGGCTGAAGTAGTCGCGTTCGTTCATGTCCTGGCTGTGGATGCGCGCGACGACGGCGATCTCGTCGTCGTGCTCTAGTTGCGAGAGTCCGTGCTCGGCGCGGATCTCATTGACCTGCGTGTGGATCTCGGCCTCGACCTCGTCGGAGGTCACGTCGCCCGCCGAGGTGGTGCCCGGATCACCCTCCGGCGCCGAGGCGTTCGGGTCGACCTCCGGCGGCTCGCCGCCCTGCCCCTCCTGGGCCGGCACCTCCCAGACCAACGGCGAGTCGACGAACCACTCGGGCGGCTCGACGACGTCCTCGACCACGGGCGAGTCGACGCCGCTGGTGTCGACGAGCCCCATCAAGGAGGCGGACCATACCAATCCGAGCAGGAGGCCGACGAACAGGACCAGACTCAGAAGCGAGAACACCGCGCTGAGCAGTCTCCGGATCATGCCGATCGATCACACCGAGTCGATCCGTGTCGTTCCGTATCGCGGGTAACCATTGAAAACGGGTATGGGCTCGGGACGCATAAGCCAACCGACGAATGTCTTATCATGCGATCACACGAGCCATCAATCATGTACGCGAAGCCGTCCTCCATCGTCGCACTGTTGCTCGGTGTCGTGGCGCTCGTCGTCGGTAGCCTCCTCACTCTTCTGGTCACGACCCTCACGGAGCCTGCGGCGATCGCCACCGTCGCCGTCGTGATGATCTCCGTCCTCGGAGCGATCGGTCTCGGCATGTCGGCTCGCCGACGACCGAAAACGCCCTACTGGTGACCGTCCTCGACCCGACTTGACGGCCGAAGCTCGTTCCGACCGGGATACCCGGACTATCGGCCCCGTCGTCCTTTCGTCTGGCGGTAGTCCCGTCCGAACAAGTCGGCAAAGGCCTCCAGGAACGCATCGCGCTGCTCGTCGGTTCCTTCGACGGGATCGATCATCGGCACGAGTTCGAACCCGCGCCCGCGGATCTCGGTCGCGTGGTCGTCCTCGATGTCGAACTCCTCGGCAGGCGTCGTGGTGTACTCCGTTGCGATCTCCTCCAATGCACGCTCGCCGACGGGGACGATGATCTCCGGATTGATCATCCGAATCTCGGCGTTCAGGTAGGGTTCGCAGTTACGGATCTCCTCGTCGGTCGGCGGGCGCTCGGGATGGCGACAGCGCGTCAACAGGGTGAGGAAGGCGTTGTCGAGTTGTGGCTCCTCGCCCGGTTCCTGGCTCGCGAAGTCGAGCGCACGCAGAACGTCCTGCAGGGCCTCGCCGCGCTCGTCGCCGAAGAAGGGGATCCCGGTCCCGTCGGCGCCCGGCGAGGGGTGTTCACCCACGAAGAGGAACTCGGCGCCGACGTCGCCGTAGCCGTGGGCGATCTCCTCACGGGTCTCGCAGAGCTCGGGGCAGTTCGTACACTCCTCGTCCATCCCGAAGGGGTTGCTGGCCGAGAGCTGGTTCGCGTCCATACCCGCACCAATGGTCCCGTTCGGAAACGTCTTACCGCTCCAATCCGCCGTGTTCCTTCACGTTCAGGATGTTCCGGACGGCGATGTAGATCTCCTTTGGACTAGCTTTCTCGTCCTCGTCGTAGAGGTCGCTCATCCGGTAGAGGACCGCCGCCAGTTGTTTGCTCTCGGAGCTCTCGCCCCGCAGATCGTCGGCGGTCTCCCGCAACAGGCGCACGCGCTTGGAGTCCGACTCGAACTCGCCGCCGTCGCTCATCGCTGGCTCTGTTGTTGGCGCTTCGTGACCCCGACGTTGTTCGCGACGTTCTCGGTGATCGACCGGAACGCCTCGCCCGTCTCGCTGTCCTCGTCGAGGACGATGGGCTTGCCCTCGTCGCCGCCGGTCCGGACGGCGGGGTCGAGCGGAACCCCTCCGAGGTAGGGGAGTTCGTTCTCGTTTGCGAACGTCTCACCGCCGCCTTGCCCGAAGATGTCGTGGGTCGATCCGCAGTCGGGACAGGTGAAGCCAGCCATGTTCTCCGCGATCCCCAACACGACGGTGTCGTGGCGGCCGAACATCCGCAGGCCCTTGTTCGCGTCGTCGAGCGCGACCTCCTGGGGGGTGGTGACGATCACCGATCCCGTTACGGGTACGCTCTGGAGCAGGGTGAGTTGGGCGTCGCCGGTGCCCGGCGGGAGGTCGACGACCATGTAATCGAGGTGGCCCCATTCGACGTCCTCCCAGAGTTGGGTCAGCACCTTGTGGACCATCGGGCCGCGCCAGATCACCGGATCGTCCTTTCCCACCAGGAAGTCCATGCTCATCAGCTTCATCCCGAACTTCTCGGGCGGGATGATGACCTCCTCCTCGGTGGCCTGCGGACGCTGGTCGGCGTCGACCATCCGCGGGACGTTCGGCCCGTAGATGTCGGCGTCGAACAGCCCGACGCGCGCGCCGAGCTGCGAGAGCCCCGCCGCGAGGTTGACCGCGACGGTCGACTTGCCGACCCCGCCCTTGCCCGACGCGACGGCGATGACGTTCTCGACGCCGGGCAGCACCTGCTCGTCGGGCGAGAGATCGGAGGCGACCTCCGCCGAGAGGTCGAGTTCGCGATCCAGGTCCGAGAGCGCCTCGCGCACCGCCGAGGCGATCGCGGTCTCGTTCGGCGAGTAGGGCGCGCCGAGTGCCAGCGAGATCGAGACGCGCTCGT
>CAYVQH010000030.1:0-15780 GCA_964454105.1 uncultured Halobacteriales archaeon
TGATCGCCACCGAGAGCGACGAGGAGCCCTGGAAGGCCGAGAGCTTCCTCGCGACGAGCCACGAGGAACTCGTCGCTAACGCGGGTAGCTTCTACAACCAGACGATGGCGCTCGGTAACCTCGACCTCGATAAGTGGGAGCACAAACTCCCCGAGAAGGAGCCCGAGGAGATCAGCCTCGCGATGGTGGGGACGCCCTGCGAGATCGAGGGGATCCGCGCGATCCAGGACTTCGAGTGGGAGTACGGCTCCCAGGAGGACGGCGTTCGGGCGATCGACTACACGATCGCGCTGATGTGTACGAAGAACTTCAACTACCACCGGCTGATCGGCGAACAACTCGAGGAACGCCGCGGGATCAGTCCCGCGGAGATTGGGAAGATGGACGTGCTTCACGGCGACATGATCGTCTACGATCACGATGGCGAGCTCCTCCTCGAGGAGGACGTGACGGAGTTCCACGATGCGACCCTGAAGGGCTGTGACGAGTGTGGCGACTTCACGGGCTACTGTGCGGACCTCACCGTCGGCTCCGTGGGGTCGAGCGACGAGTACTCGAGCGTCATCGTCCGCACCGAGCGCGGGATGGACGCCTGGGAACTCACCGCGCCGGACCTCGACCACCACGACCTGGAGGACAGAAGCGCGGTCGGCAAGCTCCAGGGCTGGGATAAGAAGAAGGCCTTCGAGTCGCTCGAACGCCCCTTCGACCCCGACGCGCCCCGGTTCATCGAGTACACCGAGCACGCCGAGAACTACGGCACCGTCCGCAACCCACACGAACACGATCACTGAGCCGACGAACAAAGCCTTTAGCGCCTGGGTCGTCTATCCCATCCAAATGGTACTCGACGATCTCGGAACCTCCCTCAGGGGGACCTTGGAGGACCTCCGCGGGAAGTCCCGGCTCACCGAAGACGACGTCCAGGCGGTGGTCAAGGAGATCCAGCGCTCGCTTCTGCAGGCCGACGTCGACGTCTCGCTCGTGATGGACCTCTCGGACTCGATCAAGACCCGCGCGCTGGAGGAGGAGCCGCCGGGAGGCACGACCGCCCGCGATCACGTCCTGCGGATCGTCTACGAGGAGATGGTTGCGCTCGTGGGCGACTCGACCGAACTTCCTCTGGAGGAACAGACGATCATGCTCGCGGGTCTTCAGGGGTCGGGGAAGACCACGACGGCGGCGAAGATGGCGTGGTGGTTCTCGAAGAAGGGACTGCGTCCGGCAGTGATCCAGACCGACACCTTCCGGCCCGGCGCGTACGACCAGGCCAAACAGATGTGCGAACGGGCGGAGGTCGATTTCTACGGGGATCCCGACGCCGAGGATCCCGTCGAGATCGCCCGGCGGGGAATGGAAGAAACGGCCGACGCCGACGTCCATATCGTCGACACCGCGGGCCGCCACGCGCTGGAGGACGACCTGATCGAGGAGATCGAGGCGATCGGCGACGCCGTTCGGCCCGACCGCTCGCTGCTGGTGCTCGACGCCGCGATCGGCCAGGGGGCGAAGGAACAGGCCCGCCGGTTCGAGGAGTCGATCGGCATCCAGGGCGTGGCGATCACCAAACTCGACGGGACTGCGAAGGGTGGCGGGGCGCTCACGGCGGTCAACGAAACCGACTCGACGATCGCTTTCTTAGGAACCGGCGAGGAGGTCGAAGACATCGAGCGCTTCGAGCCCAACGGCTTCATCTCCCGGCTGCTGGGGATGGGCGACCTCAAACAGCTCACCGAGCGCGTCGAGCGCGCGATGGCCGAAACCCAGGAGGACGAGGAGGACTGGGACCCCGAGGACATGCTTTCGGGGGAGTTCACGCTCCACGACATGCGAAAGCAGATGAACGCGATGAACCGAATGGGCCCGCTGGACCAGGTCATGGACATGATCCCCGGCTTGGGCGGTGGGCTCATGGACCAGCTTCCGGACGACGCGATGGACGTCACCCAGGACCGACTGCGGAAGTTCGAGATCATCATGGACTCGATGACCGACGCGGAGATGGAACACCCCCGCGCGATCGGTCAGAGCCAGATCGAGCGCATCGCCCGGGGCTCGGGCACCGACGAGGAAACGGTCCGGGAACTGCTCCAGCAACACAAGATGATGGAGCGCACCCTGAAGCAGTTCCAGGGCATGGGACAGGGCAACATGGACATGGAACGGATGATGAAGCAGATGGAGAACCAGGGCGGCGGTGGCGGCGGCATGGGCGGCCTGTTCTAAGCGCGAACGTCACCTCCAGGCCCGTTATTCGCCCGTCACCGGCCGCCCCTCCTCGGTCGGCGGCGCGACGTGGTCGATGTACGACTCCACGTCCGGGTCGTCCACCCGCACCTCGACGTCGATCTCGCCGAGTTCGTCGGTCTCGCCAACGGCGAAGTTCACCACGCCCTGAAAGGCGGCCTGTTTCTTCAGCGAAAAGGAGAAGTAATCCCCCGATTGCCGGCGGAAGAACTCGCTCCGTGCGGTGTCGAGGATCTCCTGACGATGGAGCACCTCCGAGAAGTGATCCAGCGAATGGGTCGTTCCGGCGATCTCGCCGTCACGCGCTTCGAGTTCCGCGTTCGGAAACAGGTTCGTGACGGCGTCCCGAACCCGGTCGGTGACTTCGGTGTCCTCGACCGGCACCGTGATTGCGGCCTCGATCCGGTAGATCATCGCTCGATCGCCCCCTCGGAGAGCACCGTGTGGATCCGTTCATGAAACTCCTCCAGCCCGCCCGTGTTCTCGATCGTGACGTCGGCGCGGTCCATCGCTTCACCCATCCCGAAGCCGAGTTCGCGATCGTCGCGGGTTTCGAGCGATTCCGTCTCGGGATCGTCCCGTCCGCGCGTCCCGATGCGCTCCTTTCGGACCTCGAAGGGAGCCTCGATCGCCACGAGCGAGAACGACTCGCCGAAGGCTTCCTCGAAGCGTTCCACCTCCGCGCCTGACCGAAGTCCGTCGACGAGGACGACCTCGCTCCCCTCGAGTCCCTCCTCGATCAGTGGCAGGGAGCGCTCGGCGATCGTGAGCGGTCCGCCTTCCTCGCGCAGGGCCTTCGCGACCTCGCCGTGGTGCTCGGCGGGGTCGAGGTCCCGCTCGCGACACTCCCGGCGGATGACGTCGCCCATCGTGACGACTGGGATCCCTTCCTCGCGGGCGACGGCGGCGGCCTCGCCCTTGCCGCTGCCCGGCAGGCCGACGGTTCCGATGACTCGCATTCGACGGCGATAGACGCGGTTGGAGGTTAAGCCTGTCCTTCGGACTGCCCGAATTCCGATGGCTTTTCACCGCGGCTCGCAAACGGGGGGCCGAGGGCACGTAGCTCAGTCCGGATAGAGCGTCGGACTTCTAATCCGACGGTCGTGGGTTCGAATCCCATCGTGCCCGCTGTTCTGCCAGGCGGACCGCACCGCTTTTGCCCCGTCCCGCGAGACCCCGACCATGGCCGACCCGGAACTCATCGCGGCGCTGCGCGAGGCCGACGCCGTCCAGTACGGCGAGTTCGAACTCTCGCATGGCGGAACGAGCGACTACTACGTCGACAAGTACCGCTTCGAGACCGACCCGCGATGTCTCTCGCTGATCGCGGCGGCCTTCGCCGAGCGGATCGACGAGCCGAAACTCGCGGGCGTGGCCCTCGGGGCAGTGCCATTGGTCGCGGTCACGAGCGTCGAGACCGGCCTGCCGTACGTCATCGCGCGAAAACAACAGAAGGAGTACGGCACCGGCAACCTGATCGAAGGGGCGTTATCGGAGGGCGAGGAGGTCGTCGTCCTCGAGGACATCGCCACGACCGGCCGAAGCGCGGCCGACGCCGTCGAGGCGCTCCGGGAGGCCGGCGCCCGCGTCGAGCGTGTTCTCGTGGTCGTCGACCGCGAGGAGGGCGCTCGCGAACTGCTCGCCGACCATGGCGTCGAGTTGGAGGCGCTGCTCACCGCCGGCGATCTCCTCGATCGGTAGTATCCGCCCCCGTGCGTGTTTCCACACCGATCGTATTCGGGATATTCAAGTTCATGTAAAATCCTCTCCGGATATGAACAGAGCCGAGAAGGCTACCCTGCAGTTGCAGGCGGTTTCCGTACTGGGGATGCTGAAGGAGACCCGGACGTACGACGAACTGGCCGCCCTGACCGGTTTGCCGGCCGGCGATCTCAACCGGTACGTGAACGGCCACGTCCTGCCCGGCACCGATCGGGCCCGGGAGGTGATCGACGGCGTGGGCCGCGAGACGTTGGCGGACGAACTCGACGCCCGGATCGAACTCGACGGCGAGGGCTACGTCGACAACTCGGGGATCGTCTTCGACCAACCGTTTCTCGACCTGATCGCGCCGATCGCCGCCGAGTCGTTCGGCTTCGAGCGCCCGGACGTGGTGTTGACCGCCGCCACCGACGGCATCACGCTCGCGGCGGCGATGGCGGGGTACTTCGATGCCCGGTGTGCCTATGCGAAGAAGTCGAAGGAGACCGCCATCGAGGAGTTCATCGAGGCACGCGACCGGCTCGAATCCGGGATCGAACTCACGTACTATCTGCCGGCATCGGCCCTGTCGGCGGGCGAGACGGTTCTCGTCGTCGACGATCTCATCCGCTCCGGCGAGACCCAAGAGCTACTGCTCGACATCGCCGACGGCGCCGACGCGAGCGTCGGGGGCGTCTTCGCGCTGATCGCCGCCGGGGACGAGGGGATCGAACGTGCCCGGGAACGAACGGATGCACCGGTCAACGCACTGACTCGGATCGATTGACGATACATATTTGTGCATTAGACAATCGAATGAGGACGGCAATAGTTAAATAACACTCTATCGCTATGCTCACTCATGCATCATGGGGATCAGTGACCGCCTGGGAGCGTACTTCGAGGTCGGACGGCAGGGAAGCGACGTCAGAACCGAGCTAATCGCCGGCATCACGACGTTTCTGGCGATGTCGTACATCGTCCTGGTGAACCCGACCATCCTCGCCGAGGCGATCACGATCGAGGGCTACTCACGGGCGGACGTCCAGCAGATGATCGCCATCGCGACGATCCTCTCGGCGTTCGTCGCGACGCTCGTGATGGCGCTGTACGCACGCCGTCCGTTCGCGCTCGCGCCCGGCATGGGGCTGAACGCCTTCTTCGCCTTCACCGTCGTCCTCGGGCTCGGGATTCCGTGGCAGACCGCGCTCGCGGCGGTGTTCGTCGAGGGGCTGATATTCATCGCGATCACCGCCGTCGGCGCACGCAGATACGTCATCGAACTGTTTCCCGAGCCGGTGAAGTTCTCCGTCGGCGCGGGGATCGGGATCTTCCTGCTGTTCATCGGCCTCCAGGAGATGCAACTCGTCGTCGCCGACGAGTCGACGCTGGTCGCGCTCGGTAGCGTCGCCGCCAGCCCCGTCGCCGGCCTCGGCGTGCTCGGGCTGGCCGTCACGTTCGTCCTCTGGGCGCGCGGGATCAAGGGCGCGATCGTCATCGGGATCCTGGGGACTGCCCTCACGGGCTGGGTGCTCACGTTCGCGGGCGTCTTCGCCCGTGGGGTCGTCACCCCTGCGGCGCTGGCCACCCCTCAGTACGACATCACGCCGCTGGCGGGTGCCTTCGTCGTCGGACTTGCCGACATCGACCCCCTAACCTTCGTGCTGGTCGTGTTCACCTTCTTCTTCGTCGACTTCTTCGACACCGCAGGAACCTTGATCGGCGTCTCGCAGTTCGGCGGATTCCTCGACGAGGACGGCGACCTTCCGGAGATAGAGAAGCCGTTGATGGCCGACGCGATCGGCACCACCGTCGGTGCGATGCTCGGCACGTCGACGGTGACGACTTACATCGAGTCCTCCACGGGGGTCGAGGAGGGCGGTCGCACCGGGCTGACGGCGCTGGTCGTCGCCGTGCTCTTTCTCGTGTCGATCGTCGCCGTGCCGCTGATCGCGGCGATCCCCGCCTACGCCTCGTATATCGCCCTGGTCGTGGTGGGAATCATCATGCTACAGGGCGTCCTCGACGTCCGGTGGGACGATCCCGCGTGGGCCGTTTCGGGCGGGTTGACGATCACCGTGATGCCGCTCACCTACTCGATCGCGAACGGTCTGGCGGCCGGAATCGTCGCCTACCCGGTCATCAAGTCCGCGGTCGGGGACTTCGAGGAGGTTCGCCCCGGACAGTGGGCGCTCGCGGCGGCGCTCGTGGGGTATTTCTACGTCCAGACCAGCGGTCTGCTGTTCTGACCGGTCACTTTTGGGGTCGGAGCGTCTATCGTCGGTGATGGCATCAATCGAATTCTACGAACTGGAGGGCTGTCCGTTCTGTGCGAAGGTGCGCCGAACGCTCGACGACCTCGGACTCGAGTACGAGTCCCACATGGTCCCGAGCGACCACGCCGAACGCACCGAAGTGAAGGAGATCAGCGGTCAAACCGAGGTGCCGATGATCGTCGACCCCGACCACGGCGTCGAGGGCATGCACGAGAGCGACGACATCGTCGAGTATCTGAACGAGACGTACGCTTAGGCCAACTCCTCGGGCGGCGTGGTCCGCTCGCGGATCAGTTCCCTGAGCTCCTCGCCGTCGCGCATCGATGCCGCCTCCTCACGCTCGACGATCGCCGTGCCCTCGACCTCCTCACGGGGGGCCTTATCGACGAAATACACCGACCGAGTGAGGGTGACCTTTCCGAGCGAGCCCATGATACGCGCGCGCTTTTGTGCGGTCTTCGTGAACGCGGAGTTGCCCGTGAGGACGCTCTCCTCGTCGCCCGTGTCCTCGCCGACCGCCTTGAACGGCGCACGCGACGTCGGGTGGACGTTGAAGCCCGCCTGCGTGAGCACGGCGATGATCCCCTCGTCCTCGGGATCGACCGCGGGGTCCTCGGGGGTTGGTTCGGCCTCGCGGACCTCTTCGGCGCCGCCCATCACGTCGACGGGACTCGTCAGCGGTTCGTCGAAGAGGTCCTCCAAGGTCATCGCCACCTCGATCGAGGCGTTCATGCCGTCCTCGTACTTCGAGACCGTGCGTCTGGAAACGCCCAGTTCCGAGGCGAGTTGACCCAGACTCCAGCCGCGCTTCTCGCGCTCGTCGGCGAGGATGGTGCTGTCGATGCTGACGTACAGCCCGCCGGGGGCGGCGTAGATCATCGGCGGAACGTTCTCGACGAACAGGTCGAGGGCGGTGTCGGGGCTGAAGACCGGAACGCCGTGACGGAAGTAGACGACGCCGGGTTTCAACTCCTCGTCGCGGGTACGGAGTCCGATGACGAACGGCGTCGCGTTCAGGTAGGTGCCCAGTCGGCGCATCTCCGCGCCGGTCGCGCCATCGAACCCGTCGACGTTGCCGAGGATCTTCAGGAGGACCAGGTCCTCGCCGCGGCGTGCCGCGACGTCGAAGCTCTTCGGGCGGATGGCACACCGGTCGCTCACCACGAAGCCCGCGTCCTCGAGCATCGCAGTCACGTTTCCGACCAGTGCTGACCGTGACATATACCTATATAAATCATTCGAACCATATATGTGTTGTGTCGACGGGAGCCGGTCTCGTCCCCCGTTTTTCCGCCCGATCGCCGAAAGCCGTTAGACGGCTCGACCGGTAGATGCGATGATGACTATCGTCGGTCTCGACGATACCGACTCACGAACGCGCGGGATGTGCACGACGTATCTCGCCCGCGAGATAGCCGACGCGCTGACGGCACGGGGGGCGAGCGTTGAGGGTCTCCTGTTGGTCCGGCTCAACCCGGCCATCGAGCATAAGACGCGCGGCAACGCAGCCCTCGCCGTTCACGCCGACTGCGACCCCGAGGAGGCGTTCACCGTTGCCCGCGACCGGATCGATGATCTCGCCGAGACCGGAGACCCGAACACCCAGCCCGGGGTGGTGGTCGCACCCGACACGCCTGAAGCGGTCCCGGAGGCGGTCGTCGAGTTCGCCCGCAGTGCCGTCCGCTATCGACTCTCCGTCGATGACGCGCTCGCGACCATCGGAACGGCAGGCTATCGGGACGCGGGTTGGTCGGGCGGACGCGGTCGGATCGGCGCGCTCGCCGCGGTCGGTGCCGGGGCCGCCTTCTCGGACTGGACCTACGAACTGATCGCCTATCGCCAGCGCTCGCGGTGGGGAACGTCCCGGGAGATCGATCCTGGATCGGTGTTCCGGGCCGCCGCCGCCGGCTATCCCGACGTCTGGGACACGGTCGATCGCGAAACCGGCGACACCGTCTGCGTTCCCCATACCCCCGGCCCGATCCTCTACGGTATCCGTGGCGACGACCCCGACGCCGTCCGTCGGGTCGCCGACGGAGTCAAGGGCGAAGCCCGTGCGGCGACGGCGCTCTTTCGAACCAATCAGGGTACCGACGCCCACCTCCGACGGGGATCGATCGCCGCCGCCGTCGACGGCCGGGCGTATCGACTCGACGGGACGGTCTCGGACGGACCCGAGACGCGCGAGGGGGGACACGTCTTTTTCGCACTCGCCGCGGATGAGCGACTCCCCTGTGTCGCCTTTGAACCGACCAAACGATTTCGCGATCGTGTGCGCGCGCTGCGTGAGGGCGACCGGCTCACCGTCTGCGGGGAGATCGCAGAGGGAACGCTCAAACTGGAGAAGTTCGCCGTACGAGAGTTGAACGCGACGACCTACCGGAACCCGTCTTGTCCCGACTGCGGGCGCTCGATGGAAAGCGCCGGCCGGAATCAGGGCTATCGCTGTCGGGACTGTGGGACGCACGCGACGGCCCGGGACGTCGTCGAGGTCGACCGCGATCTCGAACTCGGCTGGTACGAGGTGCCGCCCGTGGCCCGCCGTCACATCGCGAAGCCACTCGTTCGGGGCGGATTCGACGGGCCGGTACATCCCGAACGGTAGCTATACCGGTCGCCCACCCGGATCGCGTCCCCCCGTCGCGCTGACGGTCGCTCGCTGCGCTACGGGACTCACGACTGGGTCCATCCAGTCTCACCTACACATCCATCAGTTGTCACCATCGACAAGATATATGTGTTTTCTTCATAGAATACAATTTGATTAAAATAGTGGCTGCAATTCAACTAACGGACGTCACGAAACGATACGGCGATGAATCGGCGCTTTCGGGGCTCGATCTCGAAGTGAAAGAGGGTGAGATCTACGGTTTTCTGGGCCCCAACGGTGCGGGCAAGTCGACGACGATTAACCTCCTGCTCGACTTCGTCCGGCCCACCTCGGGCGAGGTCCGCGTGTTCGGCCACGACGCCCAGCGAGAGGGCTTGGCGATCCGCGAGCGCACCGGCATCCTGCCCGAGGGCTTCGAGCTGTACGACCGGCTGACCGGCCGCCAGCACCTCGAGTTCGCGATCGAATCCAAGGACGCGAACGACGATCCCGATGCGCTGTTCGAGCGGGTGGGGCTCGAACCGGACGCCGCCGAGAAACGGGTCGGCGGCTACTCGAAGGGGATGGCCCAACGCCTCGCGCTCGCGGCGGCGATCGCCGGCGAGCCCGACCTGTTGATCCTCGACGAGCCCTCGACCGGGCTCGACCCCGCGGGTGCCCGCGAGATGCGCGAGATCATCCGAACCGAGCGCGACCGGGGCGCGACGATCTTCTTCTCGAGCCACATCCTCGAGCAGGTCGACGCGGTCTGCGATCGCGTCGGCATCCTCCGGGACGGCGAACTCGTCGCAGAGGACACCGTCGACGGGTTGCGCGAGTCGACGTCCGACGAGACGACCCTGCGAATCGAACTCGATCACCTCCCCGACGGCGCGACCGAACGGGTCGCGGCCCTCGAGGGCGTCTCGAACGTGACCACCCGGGGGGCCATCGCGACGGTGTCGTGTCGCGATGACGCCAAAACGAGGGTTCTTCGGACGTTCGAGGAGGCGGGCGCGACCGTCGAGGACTTCGAGACCGAGGAGTCCTCGCTGGAGGACCTCTTCATCGATTACACGACGGGGGCGACCGCATGAGCGCGATCGCCATCGCCAAGAAGGACTTCCAGGACGCCGTGCGCTCGCGCGGACTGATCGCGCTGACGGTCATCTTCGTGCTCTTTACCGTCGCCGGTGCCTACATCGGAACACAGATTTCCGGCCTGCTGGGCGACGAGGCGGGCGACACGCTCGACCTGATCATCGGCCTCCAGACGCCCGCGAGCTTTCTGGTCCCGATCATCGCCCTGCTGATCGGTTACGGCGCCGTCGCCGGCGAGCGAGAGAGCGGCAGCCTGAAGTTCCTGCTCGGGCTGCCCCACACCCGCCAGGACGTCGTCCTCGGGAAGGTCCTGGGTCGGACCGCCGTCGTCGCGGTCTCGATCCTGATCGGCTTCATCGCCGGGATGATCGCCATCTTCGCGTTCACCGGCTCGTTCTCGCTCGTCGAGTACGCCGTCTTCACCCTGCTGACGGTCGCTCTGGGCTTCGTCTACGTCTGTATCGGCGTCGCGCTCTCATCGATGACCAAATCGACCACGCGCGCGGCGGTCGGCGCGGTCGGGCTGCTCGCGTTGTTCTGGATCCTCTGGAGCGTCATCGCCCAGTTGCTCCTCTATCTCGTCTCGGGGTCGGTCTTTCCACAGCCGCCGATCCCCGGCTGGTACGTCGCCTTCCTCTCGCTGCCGCCGGGGCCGGCCTACGGCTCCGCGCTCGGGGCGATCCTCGATGGGGGTGGGCTCGCCGCTGCGAGCACCTATCAGGGCCAGGGCCTCGTCGAGGGCGGGATACCGATCGTCGCCGAACCGTGGTTCGGGTTCGTGCTGCTCGCGGCCTGGGCGTTCGTTCCGCTGGCGCTCGGTCTGCTCCGGTTCGACCGCGTCGATCTCTAAGAACTATACCGCTTCCCCGCCGACGAGCGTTCGTGAACCGATCGGCCCTCCTCACGGCCCTCCTCGTCGGAACCATCGGGATGATCCTCGCCCCACGATTCGGTCCGACCGCCGCGTTCCCGCCGCTCGTCGTCCTTCTCGTCTGTTCGCTCGGGGCCCTTACGGGCCTGTGGGGCGTCTCCTACGCCCTCGAACGCGAGGCTCAGAGGTAGCCGGCGATCGTCCCTGCCAGGCTCTGTGCGGTCAGGGCCGACCCGACGAACAGCACGCCCACGACCGCGAGGAAGACCGCCTTCTCGATCCGCGAGGGATCGAAGTACCGGTTGACGGCGGCGTAGAGTGCGATCGACGTGATCGGCAGCCCGATCACGCCGTTGACCGCGGGCATCGTGATCGCGAGCGTGACGGGCCGAAAGCCCGTGAAGGCGAGCAGCGGCAGCGCGAGCACGACGGAGAGACAGATCAGCGCGTGGACGACCAGCCGGAACGGGCGGTCGCCGAAAAAGGGCTGGTGGCCGAACGCCTGCGGGACCATGAACCCGGCGCCGAACAGCGTGCCGGTGGCGCTGGTGAAGGAGGCCGCGCCGGCCGCGATGACGAACACGTCGAGCGCCCACGGGCCGATCGCCACCGCCAGCGGCTCGCCCGGGGCCGTCAGCGTCAGCCGCCCGTCGGGGATCGTCATCGCCGCGACGGCCATCACCGTGACGCTCAGCGTGACGACCGCGAGCATGCCGAAGGTGTGATCGCGCCGGTACTTCGAGACCACGTCCCAGTCCTTCGTCCCCGACATGCTGGTCTGAATGAAGAAGTTCGGGTAGTAGACCGTCGTCCCCAGCAGCGCGATGATCATCGTCAGGTAGCCGAACTCCGAGACGAACGACGGGACGAAGCCGGTCGCGACCTCGCCCAACGGCAGGTCGAGCCCGAGGACGATGACGAGATACGAGCCGAAGATCGCGAGCACGAGCGCCGCGATGACCCCCTCGATGCGGTTGTACAGCCGCAGCTCGACGAGCGCGATCCCCAGCGCCGCCATCAGGACCGTCCCGATGTAGAGGTTCGACAGCGGCGTCAGGTAGACGAACGCCGCCCCCGCAAGCGCGTAGTTCGCGACGCTCCAGAACTGCATGATGAAGGCGATCCCGACCGCGAGCGGTTTCGCGGCGGTCCCGCCGATTCGCTCGCGGATGTAGACCATCAGCGGCCGGTCGGCGGCAGCCAGTCGCGCGGACATCTCGTGCATCGCGAGGCCCGTCAACAGCGCCAGCGGCAGCACCCACAGCAGGGCGAAGCCGAAGTCGCTCCCGGCCTCCGAGAGGATGAACACCGATCCCGCGCCGAAGACGTTCGCCGCAAAGAGGAGCCCGAGTCCATACCGGTTTACGAACTGTTTCGTCTGTGTAACCGACCGCTCGAGATAGCTGACCGTACTCATCTGACCTTCTGTTTCCATCTAACGACCGATTATACAGATAAGGGTTGAGCTTGCACGGGCCTCCGTGGGTGGCCAGTTCAGGTCCACTCGGCCTTCAGACCGCTTCCAGTCAGGGGAACGATCACGTCGTCGTCTTCTTGGAGAACGCCCCGGTCGCGGTACTCCCGCAGGGCGGCGGGGCCGAGCGCGCTCGTCGGCTCCGTGTAGAACCCCGCCCGGTGGAGCCGATCCAGCTCGCGCTCGGTCGCGCGCTCGCCGACGGCGATCGCGTCACCGCCGGTCTCGGTGATCGCCTCGCGAATCCCTTCCTCCCGAACGGGCTCGCGGATCTGGACGCCGTCGGCGACGTCGTTTTCACCCCCTTCCACGCCGTGGAGCGCGCCGGCGATCGGGGCGTAGCCGGCGGCCTGCGCGCCGAGCAACCTCGGCACCGAATCGATCCACCCGGCCTCGCGGAGCGCCCGAAAACCCCGATACGCACCGAGAAAGAGCGTCCCGTGGCCCAGCGGGAGGACGACCGCCTCGGGGACCCGCCAGCCGCGCTGAGCGGCGATCTCGAAGGCCACCGTCTGTGTGCCGGCGAAGAAGGCGGGGTTCCAGGCGTGGCTCGCGTACCAGCCCTCACCCCGTTCGACCGCCTCGATACAGGCCTCCGTGACCGCTTCCCGGCTCCCTTCGATCCTCGTAACCTCGCCGCCCGCCCGCTCGATGGCGGCGACCTTCGAGGCCTTGACCGAGGCGGGGACGTAGATCTCGGCGTCGATTCCCGCCCGGGCGGCGTAGGTCGCGATCGCCGCGCCCGCGTTGCCCGAGGAGTCCTCGATCACCCGCTCGACCCCCACCTCGGCGGCCCGCGAGAGAACCGTCGTCGCGCCACGATCCTTGAAACTGCCCGTCGGAAAGACGTACTCGAGTTTGAATTCGGCGTTCCAGTTCGGGGCCGAGACCAGCGGCGTGAACCCCTCGCCGAGCGTGACCTCGGGCGCGATCGGTAGGAACTCAGAGAACGCCCACAGTCCCCGAGTAGCGTCGAGTTCGGCGGGGGCTGGCGGTCCTTCGGCGGGCAACGAGCCCTCGGCGAGTTCGAGGGGGTGCCCACACGTACAGCGCCACGGTTCCTCGACGCTCGCTGGATAGGTGCGATCGCAGGCCGGACACCACAGATCGGAGACCATCAGTACGTGTCGATCCCGGTGGCGACCGAACAGACGTACTCGCCGGTCGCGACTTGGGGAAGTCGCCGGGAGCGCCAGAAGATGCCGTCCCCGTCTGCGGTCACCTCGGCCTTGCGCTTTCCGAAGACGCCCCTGACGGTGAAGACCGTCTCGCCGCGTGAGACCCGGTCGCCGAGTTCCTTCTCGAAGCGCACGAGCCCGCCGGCCGGCGAGCCGTACTGGTCGAACCCGCTCGCGCGGGTCTGGGGTTCGGTACCGACGTCGCCGTCGAGAAGGCCGTAGTACCGCAACACGTTGAAGACCCCTCGGACCCCGTACTCGATGCTCTCGGCGTCCCAGCCGACCGAGCCCCCGAGCTCGGGATCGACGGTGGGGATCCCCTCGTCGGGACCGACCCGGGCGAGTTGGCCGCCGGGTCCCTTCTGGTCGAGGACGTACCCGCAGCCGAAGACCTTCGCGAGCTCGAGACACCGCTCGTGGAGCCGGTGGCGGGTGCCACACCGGACCCGGACCTCGTTCAACATCCGGCTGGTCGAGCCCTGGTGGAGGTCGAGGATCATGTCTGCCCTCGTCGCGGCCTCGAAGGTCGCCGCGGAGATCCGTTCGGAGGAGGTTCCCTCGGAATCGCCCGGGTAGGTGCGGTTCGTCTTCGTGTCGTCGATCGGGTTGCGGTGTTGTGCGACCTGGAACCCGTGGTAGTTGACGATCCCGACCGCGAGGACCGTTCCCGAGAGTTCGGCGGGATCGATCCGCGGGACCGCCCGCTGGATCACGCCGATCCCGTTGAGTTCGTCGCCGTCGCTTGCGGCCTGCAGATAGAGCGTATCGCCGTCCTGTGCGCCGTTTATCACCGCGACCGGGAGGCCGAACTCCCCGCCATCGCGCGTCTCGCCGACGGGAAGCCGCCCCGTGTCCGTCTCGCCGGGGGCGGCCGCCGCCGTTCCGAGGCTCGTCATTACCCCTAGACGGCGGGGCCACGCTCTTTAGCCGTTCGATCCCGGGGGAACTCGAACTCGGTGATCCTTTCTCCCTTCGACCCGAACGCCCTCCGTGAGCGATACCACCCCGCGGGACCCCTCGCTTGCGGCGGCGCTGATCGAACTGCACGCCCGCCGCAACGCCGCGATCGGATCGGTCGTCGGTGCCGTCGTCGCACTCGGCGCCTACGTCTACCGGGTCGTCATCGTCGACCCCGCACCCGGCGTCGAGAGTTCGCCGGTACTGTTCGGCGCGCTCGCGGTGACGCTGGCCGTCTCGGTCGCGGCCTTCGTCGCGATCCTCCTGACCGCGTTCTCGGCGGTCCGGCGAGCCAAACGGTTCGACTGATGAACGGTAATCCTTAACCGGGATGGTCATCAATCTCGGGGTATGGCCGACGATCTGAAAGAGGGGCTCGAAGGTGTGCTGGTCGCCGAATCCTCCCTCAGCTACATCGACGGGGATGAGGGGAAGCTGGTCTATCGTGGGTACACCATCGACGACCTGGCCCGCGAGGCGAGCTACGAGGAGGTGCTCCACCTGCTCTGGTACGGCGAACTCCCCACCCGGGAGGAGCTGGACTCCTTCAGCGAGGAGATGGCCGCCGAGCGGGCCGTCGACGGCGAGATCCTCGACACCGTCGAGGCGCTCGCCGCCGCGGACGCCGAACCGATGGCCGCCCTGCGGACGGCGGTCTCACAGCTCGCCAGCACGGACCCCGCCGGCGAGACCGATCCTGAGGATCGGGAAGTCACCCTCGAGAAGAGCCGCCGGCTCACGGCCAAGGTCCCCACGATCATCGCCGCGTTCGCTCGCCTTCGCGACGGTAACGACCCGATAGAGCCCCGCGAGGACCTCGGCCACGCCGCGAACTTCCTTTACATGCTCAACGACGAGGAGCCCGACGGGACCATGGTGAAGACCTTCGACGCGGCGCTCGTGCTTCACGCCGACCACGGACTCAACGCCTCGACGTTCTCGGCGATGGTCACCGCGAGCACCCTTTCGGACGTTCATAGCGCGGTCACGAGCGCGATCGGCACGCTCAAAGGCGGCCTCCACGGCGGCGCGAACCAGAACGTGATGAAGATGCTCCTGGAGGTCGACGAGAGCGACAAGGACCCCGTCAAGTGGGTTCGCGACGCCCTCGACTCGGGACGGCGGGTCGCCGGGTTCGGTCATCGCGTCTACGACGTCAAGGACCCCCGCGCCTACATCCTCGGGGAGTTCTCCAAGTCGCTCGCCGAGGAGTCCGGCGACATGAAGTGGTACGACTACAGCATCGCGATCGAGGAGTTCATGGGCGATGAGAAGGGGATCGCTCCGAACGTCGACTTCTACTCGGCGACGACCTACTACCAGATGGGCGTCCCGATCGACCTCTTCACTCCGATATTCGCCCTCTCGCGGGTCGGCGGGTGGAC
>CAYVQH010000031.1:0-15740 GCA_964454105.1 uncultured Halobacteriales archaeon
TGCCCGTGACGGTGCCGGGCGCGCTCGACGGCTGGGCGACGCTGCTCTCGGAGTACGGCGCGTTCGACCTTTCGGACGTTCTGGAGCCCGCGATCGGCTATGCAGAGAGCGGCGTGCCGGTCACCGAGTACGTCTCGCGCCAGTGGAGGAACGCGGCCGACCGGGTCGCCGAGTTCGACGAGAGCGCGGAGACCTTCCTCGAAGACGGCCGGCCCCCCGAGCCCGGCGAGCGGTTCAGCAACCCGGAGTTCGCCGAGTCGCTCGGACGGATCGCCCGCGAGGGTCCCGAGGCTCTCTACGGCGGCGCGCTGGGAGAGGAGGTCGTCGAGACAGTCCGGGAGCATGGGGGGACGCTCACCCTCCCCGACCTGAAAGCCCACGAGAGCACGTGGGAGGAGCCGATCAGCACCGAGTACGGAGACGTCGAGGTCCTCGAACACCCGCCGAACGGCCAGGGGATCGTCGCGCTCGAGGCCCTCAACCTCGCCGAGGAGATCGTGATCGAGGGTGGATCGACGGACGAGGAACGGCTCCACCGTCTGATCGAGTCGATCAAGCTCGCCTTCGCCGACGGCTACGCCCACGTGAGCGATCCCGAACACGTCGACGTTCCCACCGAAACGATGCTCTCGAAGACCTACGCCCGCGAGCGGGCGGGCGAGGTCGGCCCCGAGGCGGGAACGTACGACGCGAGGGCGGCCGAGGGCGCGAACACGGTCTATCTCAGCGTGGTGGATCCGAAGGGGAACGCCGTCTCCCTCATCAACAGCGTCTACATGAGCTTCGGCAGCGGGCTCACTGCCGGCGGGTTCGCGCTGCAGAACCGCGGTCACTCGTTCAGCCTCGATCCCGACCACGCAAACCGGCTGGCGCCCGAAAAGCGTCCGTTCCACACGATCATCCCCGCGATGCTCCGCGAGGACGGCGACTTCCGTGCCTCGTGGGGCGTGATGGGCGGCTCGATGCAGCCACAGGGGCACCTGCAGGTCGCCGCCAACATGAGCGAGGGGCTGAACCCACAGGCCGCACTCGACGCCCCTCGGTTCCGGTGGCTCGACGGGAATCGAGTGGCGCTCGAGACCTCTCGAATCCCCGATGACGCCGTCGAGGGCCTGCGCGAACGGGGCCACGAGATCGTCGAGGAGAACGATTTCTTCGAGGATGGAGGCCACTGGGGCGGCGGCCAGATCGTCTACCGTACCGAGGAAGGCATCCTGATCGGCGGATCGGACCCCAGAAAGGACGGCCAGGCGATCGGCTTCTAATGGAGGCCGGACCTCCCGAGGAACGCTTCGCGTTCCTCGCGTGCAGCGGAATCGCGAACCGATTTTGTGACCACTGGCGTGTGTTTCTCGTCCGTCTCACCTCCGGGAAGCGACTATCGTGTCTTCTCTCGGGAGAGAGTGCCACGTATACAGGCCACTGACCGGCCGTGGGGCCCGTCACGTCACGGACGTTCCTGATCCTCATCGCGGCTGTGTGCGACCCCGCTGGTGATGATCGCCTGCACGCTCTCCTCGACGGTCATGTCGACGTCGATGACCCTGTTTTCGGGAACGTAAATCAGGAATCCACCCATGACGGGGTTGGGCGCGAACGGCACGAAGATCGAGAGCATCTCCTCGTGTCCGGCCGCCGCGACCAACTCGGCAGGCGGTCGGCCGGTCAGGTAGCCGATCGTGTAGGTACCGTCCCGCGGGAACTCGATGATCTTCACCTCCTGGAAGCTCTCGACGTCGCTTTCGAGGAGGATGTCGCTCATGCGCCGGAAGCTGTTGTAGATCGAACTCACGCCGGGGATCGACTCCATGGCGGCGTGGAACCCGCCGACGATCCACGTCCCGTTCGTGTGTTCTGCGACGATCCCGACCAGCAGGATGAGCGCCAGCAGCGTGAGGACGGTCGTCACCTCCACGAGGGGGGCGGCGACCTCGATCTCGAAGTACTCCGCGAGCCAGATGGCGGGGTTGAGCGTCTGGGAGACGAAGTTGAGGACGAACCCCAGAACGATGACGGTGAGGATGAAGGGGATCGTGATGGCGGTCCCGGTGATGAGTGACTGGCGGAGTCGACCCCGGAGGGTCGAGTAATCGGACGAGGAGGGCATGTCGGTGAACACTCACGGCTAGTTGATACGACTGTCGGTTATCCCGGTCGGATCACGCGTCGGGTGCCCGCCTCGTTTCGCTTTCGAGGAGAGTCCGACTCCTCGAACGAGTGACGCGTATGAAGTATGAATGGCGGACGCCCGGGGTTGCCCGGCGTTCCGGCGTGGGGAATCCCGGTCACCGTCTCCACCCCGCGATCCGTCGAGCGACAGGTGTCCGGTGGCCCGCTGCTCACTTCCGTGCCTGACGGATTTCCACCGGCTAACCGCGACGGCACGTCCCTGCGGACGCTCGCCGCGGACCGCTGTCCCCGACGGACGAGGCTTCTCAGTTGGCTCCCGGGGCCCACGCCGGTCGGACCGGACGCGCCCGGGGTTCGGCCCCCGCTGAAGACCGTAGTGCGGGTGACGAGCAGGGCCTAACTGCCCGGCCTAGTCCATTCATCAGTAGCCGAGGACGCCATAAGAGGGTTTCGCTCGCTGCCGGCGTTCACAGCACGCCGAGCGTCCGCGCGTAGAGGGCGGCCGACAGCCCGACCAGTCCGGAGAACCCGAGAACGAGCCATCGATGGTAGGCGAGCCAGTCCTGGGTGGTGATTCCCGTCGTGGCGTCGGCGGGCATCGACAGGATCCACTCGACCGACATCAGCGTCAGGAACAGACCGATCGCCAGCGCAGCACCGGCGACCGTCACCGGGTCGGACCGCTCGCCGATACCCGCTCCGAGGATCACCATGGCGATGACCGCGAAGACGCCGATCAGCCGCGGGCCGAAGAAGCCGGCGTCGTAGTAGACGGCGAGGCCGGTGCTCGCGTCGTCGGGCAGGAGGACGTAAGGTGCGATGACGACAACGAGGAGGGCCAGACAGGCGACCACTCCCAACTGGCCGGTGCGTCGCGTGAGGTCCATATCCGATCCTCGTGCGTTCGGAACCTAAAGACGGCGTTCGAGCGCGAGCGTAACACCCACATGGGACCGTGAAGAACGGAACGGTATGGGATTAGGCAGTACCACGAAGAAGATCCAGACGATCGCCGACAAGGCCGAGCAGGTCTACGCCCAGATCGACGAACTCCGAAAACAGCTCGAAGACCTCCGGACCAAGGTCGACATCACCCACGACACGGTCTCCGAACTCGAGGTCAAACACGAACAGAACCGCGCGCTGCTCGAGGCCATCGCCGAGGAGCAGGGAATCGACGTCGAGGAGGTGATCACCGCGGCCTCGATCGACGACGTCGAGGAACGAACGGCCACTGAGGACGTCGCGGACCGCCGTGGAACAGACGCGGCCGCAGGGTCCGAAACCGGAACCGAAACGGATCGGGACGCCGGAACGGGAACCGAGACCAGTTAAGTGACTCCGGCAAGGATTGCCAGCCGATGACCGATCACCTGGACCCGAAGGGGTCCGTTCTGGACGTCGTCGGCCGGACGCCGTTGGTTTCCCTGCAGGCCGCTCCCGACGAGGTACCCGTCTACGCGAAGCTCGAGTCGTTCAATCCGGGCGCGAGCGTCAAGGACCGTATCGGGGCGTACATGCTCGAACGGATGTTGGAGCGGGGCGACGTCTCGCCGGGCGGAACGGTGATCGAACCCACCGCGGGAAACACCGGCATCGGCATCGCGGTCGCGGCCGGCCAGCTCGACCTGAAGGCGGTCTTCGTCGTCCCCGAGCGCTTCAGCCTCGAGAAACAGCAGCTCATGGCCGCGCTGGGCGCCGAGGTGATCAACACGCCCACCAGCGAGGGGATGGGGGGGGCCATCGAGCGGGCCCACGAGCTCGCGGAGGAACTCGACGACGCCGTCGTGCCCCAGCAGTTCTCGAACCCGCTCAACACCGAGGCCCACTACGAGACGACCGGCCCGGAGATCCACGAGGCGCTCGACGGCCGGGTGGGTGCGGTCGTCGCCGGCTGTGGAACGGCAGGCACGCTGATGGGCATGGCGAGGTACGCCCGCGAGCGGTCGCCCGAGACCTACGTCGGTGCGGTCGAACCCGAGGGATCGCTGTACGCGACGACCAAGGGCGAGGACGGCGAGGAGGGCGAGTACAAGACCGAGGGGATCGGCACTCACGACCCGGCGACGAACGAACTGTTCGAACCCGACCTGGTCGACGAGGTGCTCCAGATCTCCGATAGAGCGGCCCACGACGAGCTCAAACGCCTCGCGAGCGAGGAGGGACATCTGGTGGCCTCCAGTTCGGGCGCGGCAAGCGTTGCCGCGCTTGCGGTCGCCGAGCGGATCGACGACGGCGAGATCGACGCGCCCTACGACAGCGTGGTCACGATATTCCCGGATTCGAGCGAACGGTATCTCTCGAAGGGGATCTACCGGGAGTTCGAGGAGTGGGAGGGCTGATCGCCGGGCCGTCCCGGCGGCGTCCCATCGAGACACGACGGCCGGAGCAGGGGGCCGGTCGGCCGGCGGCTTCGGGCACGTCACCTGATGACCGTGACGGGCACCGGCGACCGCCGCACGACCGTCTCGGCGACGCTACCCAGCAACACTCGGCTGACTCCGGACCGGCCGTGGCTCCCGATGACCACGTGGTCGATGTCGTTCTCCCCGACGTATTCGACGATCGACCGTGCCGGTTTGCCTGTCAGGACCTCCGTGGTGACGGTGATCCCGCGATCCGCGGCCCGCTCCCGTGCGTTCTCCACCAGCCGTCGCGCGTGGTCTCGCTGCTGGTCGGCTATTTGCTCCATGTCGACCCACCCCTCGACTCCCCCGTACGTCCGGAAGTCACGCGGATCGATCACGTGTAGGACGGTTACCGACGCCTCGGGGTGCTCCTCGAGCGCGTACTCGAGCGCGGCGCTCGACCGGTCGGACTCGTCGATCGGGACGAGGACTCGTTGGTCCATACCCCTAGTA
Source organism: uncultured Halobacteriales archaeon (assembly GCA_964454105.1). Taxonomy (GTDB): domain Archaea; phylum Halobacteriota; class Halobacteria; order Halobacteriales; family Halalkalicoccaceae; genus Halalkalicoccus. The sequence goes on from CAYVQH010000031.1 coordinate 4,992, forward strand.
GGTGTTTCTTCATAATCATTTGATCGGATGGGCGGGTGGGACGGTTCCGCCCCGTTTCGTCCCGGCGTACCGTGGGCTATGGCGCGTGCAGACGCTGGTGCTCGACCTTCATACAGCGGTCGGCGACGACGTGGATCCCCGCCTCCTCGGCGCGAGCCTCGGCCTCGGGATCCGAGATCCCCAGTTGGAGCCAGAGCACCTTCACGTCCTCGCGCTCGATCGTCTCGTCGACGATCTCCGAGACCTCCTCGCTCGGACGGAACACGTCGACGATGTCGAGTTCCTCCTCGACCTCCGACAGCGAGTCGTAGGCGGGCCGACCGAGAACCTCGTTGGCGTTGGGATTGACCGGGATCACGTCATAGCCGTGATCGGCCAGATAGGCGGGGATCTCGTGGGCGGCCTTACCGGGAGTGGTAGAACAGCCGACGACGGCGACGGTGCGAAGGCCGAGCAGTTCCCGCAACTCGGCATCGCTCTCGACGGGCATACGCGGACGGAGAACGGCCCACCCAATAACGCTTCTGGACGGTGATACCCGTCCGAACCGAGCCTTCCGGAGGAACGGGCCATCCGTCCGCTCAGACGGAAACGACGCCCGCGACGCGTCCGAGGACGAAGGCCGCCGCGGCGAGGAACATGCCGTACTTCAGCCGTTGCTGACCCGCGGTCGGGTTCTGAAAGCTCGTGTAGGCCGCCCAGAGCATCACCGCGTTCGCCGGCGCCACCGCGAGCAGGTAGACCACGCCGAACGCATCGAGCAGGTAGGGTATGGGGCTCGCGAGGACCGCGACGATGAGACACCCGACGCCGACCCAGAGGGCGGGTCGTTCTCCGATCGCGATCGGCAGCGTGTTCAGCCCCTCCTCGCGATCGCCCGTGAGATCCTCGACGTCCTTGATCACCTCGCGGGTGAACGTCGAGAGCGCCGCGAGGACGAACAGCACGCCCGGGGCTGTCACGTTCCCGACGGCCGCGCCGCCGAAGAGGAACGTGCTGCCTCCGAGCGCCGCGACGACGGCGTTGCCGACCCCGGGGAGTCCCTTGAACACCTGCGTGTATGCGACGAGCAACAGGAGGTTGACGACGGCGATGGCGATCGCGAGCGCCGGCAGCGCGAGCGCCAGGATGACGGAGCCGGCGAAGAGAACGAGACTGAACACGAGCGCACCGCGGGGCGAGATCGCTCCGCGCGGAATGGGACGATCCGGTCGATTGATGCGGTCGATCTCGCGATCGAAGTAGTCGTTGATGGCGTTTCCCGCGCCGGTGGCGAAGACGGTCGCGCCGGCCGCCGCTCCCGCCGCGAGCGTCGCGTCGAACAGTCCGCCGGCGACGAAGGCCCCGATCAGGGTCAGGACGCCGGCGGCGATGGCGTTGACCGGTCGCGTGAGTTCGAGCAGTCCCGTCGCCGACACGCTCGCCATGCCCGCCTCTGTCCGGCGGCCGCTGATAAACCCCGCGCATCCCACCGTCCGGAGGCTTATCGCCGTTGGCCCCCTATCGCCGTCGATGGACGGGCATCACGTCTCACGACGGACGCTACTTTCGGCGCTCGGCGCGGCGGGGATCGCGGGCTGTCTCGACGGGGACGATCAAACCGAGTCCGACGCCACCGGCGTCGGGATCGACCCGATCCTCACCGGGCTCGACACCCCTTGGGACCTCGCGTTCGGCGACGAGGGGATCTACCTCTCGGAACGGCCGGGACGGATCAGCCGGCTCGTCGACGGGGAGCACGAGGTCCTCATCGAACCGAACGCGACCGAGGACGGCGAGGGCGGGATGCTCGGATTGGCGCTCGGCCCCGACGAGGAGTTCCTCTACGCGTACTACACCCGGGAGACGGAGAACCGCGTCGTGCGCTACGCCCTCGGCTCGGATGCGCCCGGAAGCCCGGTCCCGGAGCCGATCCTCGAGGGGATCCCCGCGGCGGGGATCCACAACGGCGGGCGGATCGCGTTCGGTCCCGAGGACGACCTCTGGGTGCTGACCGGCGACGCCGACGACGCCGACCGCGCGCAGGACCCCGAATCGCTTGCGGGAAACGTCCTACGGCTGACGTCCGAGGGCGAACCGGCCGCCGGAACCGACCTGCCCGACCCCCGCGTCTACACGTACGGCCACCGCAACCCGCAGGGAATCGCGTGGCTCGCGGACGGGACGCCGGTGATCTCGGAACACGGGCCGAGCGCGCGCGACGAGGTGAACGGACTGGAGCCGGGCGGGAACTACGGTTGGCCCGAGGCGCGCGACGGCGAGGAGTACCCCGGCACCGACTTCGCGCGTCCGCTCGTCAACACCGGTCCCGACGTGACCTGGGCACCCTCGGGGATGACCCGCTACACCGGCGACGGGATCGAGGGCTGGCGGGACCGATTGTTGATCGGCGGACTTCGCTCACAGCAGCTCGTCACCATCGTGCTGTCCGAACCCGACGAGGAGCCGCCGGCGGAGGGCACGACCTACGACGCCGAGTGGCTCGACGACGCCTACACGGCGACGGCGACGGTCGCTCTGGACGGCGAGATCGGTCGGATCCGCCACGTCGCCCAGGGCCCCGACGGGCTATACGCCATCACCTCGAACCGCGACGGGCGGGCTCACGGCCGGTTCCCTCGCGAAGAGGACGATGTGCTCGTCCGTCTCTCGGCCGGCTAATCGGCTCGCCCCGGTACCAACGCCGATGCTGACGCTGCTCGTCGGAATCATGCCGCCGCGTCGTCGAGAGCGACCACCACGCAGGTGCAAGCCGAATCGTTAGTGACGTCGGCCGGCTGGATGATATCGGACCGCCTGAGTGACCGAGACGTGGTGAAGCGACCGTTTCCGCGGGCGGCGTGGAACGAACAGCAACGAAACGCCGGTCATCGGATGTCAACGTAGATCATGGTTCAACCGAAACGATCACCGGACTCGACGGGGGAACTGCGCCCGCAACCAGCCGCCGATGCCGACGATCCGCCGACGAACGACGCCGGCGAGTACGTCTGTAGCCGACGGTGTGCGAACGGCACGCCGTGTCTCATCACCGTCTCCCTCCCGTTCATCTCGTGTCACCAACACGATCAGTCGGGACCGATCGTGGGAACCGACGCCGGGTGAACGGCTCGCCGTGTCGGGGCCGTGGCGTCGGCGTTACGCGCGCAGTTCCCGCTCGAAGCGCTCGCGGAGTTTCGCGAGTTTCGGTTCGATGGTGACCGTGCAGTAGCGGTTCTCGGGGTTGTTCTCGTAGTAGTCCTGATGGCCCTCGTCGGCCTCGTAGAACTCCTCGAGGGGTTCGATCTCGGTCACGATCGGGTCGTCGTAGGCCCCGGACTCCTCGAGGTCGGCGACGAACGCCTCGGCGATCTCGCGCTGGCGCTCGTCGTGATAAAAGATCGCGGATCGATACTGGGACCCGACGTCGGGCCCCTGCTGATTCAACGTGGTCGGGTCGTGGACGGTGAAGAACACCTCGAGAAGCTTCGGGTAGTCGACCCGGTCGGTATCGTAGGTGACCTGTACGGCCTCGGCGTGACCGGTTTCATCCCGACAGACAGCCTGATAGCTCGGGTCCTCGACGTGGCCCCCGCAGTACCCGGATCTCACGTCGACGACGCCGTCGAGTCGCTTGAATACGGCCTCGATACACCAGAAACAGCCGCCTGCGACGGTCGCAACGGATTCTCCCATCACCGACCGTAGGGCGCGGCACGTGTTAAGCCCCGCGCCCCGACACGGCCACCGCGAGACGGGATCGGATGAAAACGGAACGCGATAATGGTATGTACGAACCCTATCCGTCGAAGCGGAACTCGATATCGATCCTCTTCGCGTCCTTGCGTGGCTTCAACCGATCGGGCAGCCGCTCACCCGGGCACGATGCGATTCCCACTCTCTTCAGGATTTCATCCGCGATCAAAACCACTATAATTTCATACTATATTATCCAAATAACAATCTGATCAGAAGATAGAATGAAATCGACACTCAACCAACAGTTCGATCGAGACCTGATCGTCACCGTTCTGAATCGGCTCAAACGGGGGGAGACCGTCGCTCTCGGAACGTCGATCACGGCTCTCGAACAACCACGTACGTTTACCGTCCACCGGATCGCCGATGAAGTGCTGGCGCAGGCTGATGACGCCGACCACAACCGATCGTATTACCGGATCTATCTTCGCGGACCGCAGGGCGGGAAATACGTCGTTCATCCCACTGCGAAGCCCGACGGCAAAGGCGATCACGCTCTTCCGGAACTGTTCCACGTCCTACCGTCAAACCTAGTCGAGGCTGATCAGGCCGTTGAGACGACCGAGGGAACCATCCAATACTTGAAACTCAAGGAAGCGTCACCGGCGGATCCGTAACGAAGCATCGGACGGCACTACCGCGGATCTCGATGTACTTTCGTTTCCTCGGGGAGACAGTAAATACGGTTTCTACGGTACTGACGTCCTCAGGCGAGCGGGAGGATCGTCGAGAAGACGAGCGTGGTGAGCAGGCCGACGACGCCGATCAGTATCGTCGCCACGGTCCACGTCTTGAGCGTCTCCGCCTGCGTGAGCCCTCCGATCTCCTTGACGATCCAGAAGCCCGAGTCGTTGTACCACGAGCAGAAGGTGGCGCCCGCGCCGATCACCATGACCAGATAGGCCGTGTTGACCGCCAGTTGGCCGGTAAAGGGCGCGACGATGCCGGCCGTGGTGACGATCGCGACGGTCGCCGACCCCTGGACGAGGCGCACGCCGGCGGCGATCACCCAGGCCGTCACGAGAAGCCCGAACCCGACGTTCTCCAGTCCGCTCGCGATGTACTCGCCTGCGCCCGCCGCGGCGAGCATCGCCCCGAAGGCACCACCGGCGGCGGTGATCGCGGCGATGTTCCCGCCGCTTTTGAGCGCTTCCGTGAGTTCGTCAGAGAAGGTCTCCTCGGTGAGGTCGCTCATCCGGTAGAACGTGAACGCCGCCATTAGCGCGGCGATCGTCAGCGAGAAGTTCGGATCGCCGAAAAAGCCCGTGAAGCCTGCTGCGGCGCTTTCCTCGCCGAAGAACGTCTCGACGCCCGTGTTCGCGGCCACGAGCAGGACCGCAAGCAGGATCGGAAGCAGCGACTCGAACAGGCCCGGAAGGGCGCTGGTCGGTCTGTTGACTTTCTCTTCGAGTTCCTCGACGTCGGTCCCCATCGCGTCCCGAAGCGGGATGTCGAGTCGGCGATTGATGAAGTGCCCGTAGCCGAGCCCGGCGACGACTGCGGTCGGGAGCCCGACGAGGACCCCGACGAGGATCGTCGTCCCGATGTTGGCACCGACCTCACTCGCTGCGAGCAGCGGGCCGGGCGTCGGCGGCACGAACCCGTGGGTGACCGCACCGGCTGCCCCCATGGCGACGATGAACAGCGTGTAGTTCCCGCCCGTCCGCGAACGGGCCGCCCGCGCCAGCGGCGCGAGCAGGTAGAAGACGTTGTCGAAGAACACGGGGATCGCGATCACGAAGCTACTGCCGAACAGCGAGATCTCGGATCGCCCCTCCCCGAACAACGAATTGAATCCGCGGACGATGCGGTCTGCGGCCCCGCTTTCGATCATCGACTTGCCGATGACCGCCGCCATGAGGATCGGGATCCCGATCCCGGCCATGTTTTCACCAAACGCCGTAGCGAGTTCGGCGGGCACCTCGCCGAACGCGATCTGTGGCGTGACGATACCGACGACGAGTCCTGCCACGACGAGTGCGATGAACGGTGGCAAATCGAGAACGATCAAGAGAAGCACGATCGCCACGATTCCTGCCACGAGCGAAACGAGAGGTCCCTGCCCCCCTAATTGGAGTATGGTGATATCAAACATCACGGTTAGCCTCCACGAATAAGGGGTATTTAATCGTTATGGATCTGACGTATGTGGATTTGCTTGTACGACGGACGTGATTGATGAACGAGAGCACTCGGAGGGACCCCGTCGCCGAGGGACGGATTCGAAACGACCGAAGGACGATCGACGCCTGATAACCGTCTCTGGTGCATCCCTCCGTACTGACCATAACAGCTTTTGAAACGAAACTTCTCCGGAACTCCGATCACGATGTCGTAAGCGAATCCCGACCCATCTACGTGCTGAATCGCTCTTCCACGAGATAGGCTCCACTCTCGGACAAGCCAGTATGGCATGATATCCGTCTCTACGTAGTTGGCACTCCCCTGCATCCGATGTGACCTCTCTCACTGCTGGTCTAATACTCCCGGATTTTGCCCCGTCTCGTCCAGCGATTTCGAAGGGGAAAGACGTGAAAACGAAGGGGACGATGTATAGATGCAATGGCGCTCTCAGAGATCGACCCCCTCTATGAGGAGATGAAACGATGTGTGGACAGTTGTTTTGACGCCGCTCAAGCATGTGAGTGGTGCGCCGACGCCTGTCGCGACATGATCGCGGCAATGGACTAACCCCAACTACATTCCCACATCCACCTATGTCCATTCACACGATCGTCATGGCCCTCCTGCAAGGGTCAGTCCTACCCGAGTGGCTCATCGATATCGGCCTCCGACTCGAACGGACGTTCGCACCGATCAGAGCAGTGCTTGAACCGATCCTTTCGAATACCGTCGTCGCCGGGCTCTGGGCACTCCTCGTGCTCACGTCGCTGGGCGTTCTCTGGTGGGATCTCAGGGAACACAATCAGCCGCTGCCGTCGATGATGAAGTTCGTCTGGTCGCTCACCGTCCTGTATTCAGGACCCCTGGGACTCGCCATCTACTGGTACACCGGTCGTACCCAGATCAAGCAGGATTCGTTCTGGCGGCGCGGTTCCCGATCGACCAGTCACTGTTATTCGGGGTGTGGGGCGGGTGAGATCGTCGGCATTACCCTCGCCCAGGGAATCCTCGCGCTCAACACCGTCTGGGTCGTGCTGATCACGTTCGGGTTCGCGTACTTGTTTGGCTACGGGCTCAACATCGGGCCGTTGATGCAGGAAGGCGAGAGTTTTCGAGCGGCCACGAAGGACGCGTTCCTCAGTGAGACGCCCAGCATCACGGTCATGGAGATCGCGGCCATCGGCACCGACCTCCTGCTGGCAGGGGCCGCTGGAATGGGCAGTGTCCTGTTCTGGATGGCGATGGCGTTCTCGCTGTCCGTCGGGTTCATCGCGGCATACCCGGTCAACGTCGGTCTGATCTCGCTTGGGGTAAAAGAAGGCATGATGAACCCTCAAGAGATGCGGTGATAGGGGTTCGATCCACCGCTCTCCCGTTCAGCGACTTGATGCTCATGATCCCCCTTCTCACGAGGCTCGTCCAATGGACGATCAACGGAATGCAGTTCACGAGTCCTTTCCTTCTGGACTCTACCGAACGAGATCGGATCACTGCTAGAGTCATGACTGGAAACGTTGCACGTGTATTGGGTGATGGAGTGTCTTGGTGCGGTCGAGGTCCACGGGTGACGCTATTCGTCGTTCGGCGGGCGACGAACACGGTCGATGGCTCGTGACTGCGGAGTGCCGCCGCTTGGATACTGGGAAGCGAGACGACCGTGACCGGGACGTACCGTATCGCCGCTCCAGCAGAAACGACTGGCGAAATCGCACACAAACGGACGGGATAGTAACGATGAAGGGACCTCTGCAGAGAGTAGGGGTACATCCCCGATTCCGACGCCGACACGGTCTGATGGATCCACGGAAACGATGATCGAGTCCGCAATGCACCACGAACGATACGCGCCCTCCACTATGGCTACGCGATGAGAACACACGTCGACCACGAAGCGAGCCTGAGTCTCGTCGGAACCGTTCTCAAGTATATCGCGGCCGCGTTGCTGTTTCCGGTCGCGGTCGCGGTCTTCTATCGCGAGAGCGTCCTGCCGTTCATCTCGACGATCCTCGTGGCGTTCGTCGTCGGCACCGCACTCGAACGCCTCGATCCTGAACCGGATCTGGGCCACCGTGAAGGGTTCCTGTTCATCGGTCTCACGTGGCTTGCGGTGCCGCTTTTGGGGACCCTTCCCTATCTGATCGCCGGCCAGGGGACCGTCGCTCATCCGGTGAACGCACTGTTCGAGTCGATGAGCGGGTTTACCACGACCGGCGCGACCGTCCTCGGCGAGATCTCCTTCGAGACACACTCCAGATCGATGCTGATGTGGCGCCAGCTCACCCAGTGGCTCGGCGGGATGGGAATCGTCGTACTCATGGTTGCCATCCTCCCGGAACTCTCGGTGGGCGGGGCCCAACTCATGAAAAACGAAGCCCCCGGCTTCGGCATCGACAAGCTCACGCCCCACATCAGCCAGACGGCACGCGCGCTCTGGACCGTCTACATCGGTTTCACGGTTCTCCTCTGTCTGCTCTACTACGGGCTCCACCTTGCCGGATCGGCACCGAACATGGGTCTCTACAACGCCGTCGCCCACGCGCTCACCACGATGCCGACCGGCGGTTTTTCGCCCGAGGCACGAAGCGTCGAGGCGTTCTCGCCCGCGGTTCAGTGGATCGTGATCCTGTTTATGATCGTCGCCGGGACCAACTTCGCCCTGCTCTGGCATGCCCTCCACAGCCGTCCCGAAAGGCTGGTTAACAACGCCGAGTTCCGAACGTACCTGAGCGCAATGGGTGTTCTCGGTGCGCTGGTCGCGATCCTCCTGTTCGCCGACGCCGGTCTCGCGGAAGTCCCCGTCGAGATCGCGCCCCTCCCCGGTAACGCCGAGAATTCGGTGCGTCAGGCGCTGTTTCAGGTGGTCTCCATCGTCACGACCACCGGTTACGCCAGCATGGACTTCAACACGTGGAGTCCGATGACACAGTCGATGCTCCTGTTCGCAATGTTCCTCGGGGGATCGGCGGGATCGGCCGCCGGCTCGATCAAGATCATCCGGTGGTACGTGATCGGGCGTGCGGCCAGCCGAGAGCTGTTTACGACGGTGCATCCCGAAGCGATACGTCCGATCCGAATGGCCGGCGGACCCCTCGATGAGGACACCGTTCGTGGTATCTTCGTCCTTGCGGTTTCGTTCTTCGTCGTTTTCGCCCTGTCGACGCTGTTGATCTTCCTCGACGCGACCCGAACCGGTATCTCGCTGACTGCTCTTGAGGCGACGAGCATCGCGATGGCGACGCTCGGAAACATCGGGCCGGGCTTCGGTATCGCCGGCCCGATGGACAGCTACCTGCCGTTTTCAACGCCGGCGAAACTCTATCTCACGTTTCTCATGTGGATCGGTCGACTCGAGATCCTCTCGGTGCTAGTGGTTCTGACACCGTCGTTCTGGCGGAGCTGACCGCGCATTCGTCGACCGGACTCCGTCGATCCAGGTGGACGCACCAAGCCGTGTTCATCAGGAGGGAGGCCGTTCTCCTGCTCAACCCGAGGACGCGGCGAACGGAGAAAACGTTACCACCGGGGATACTGTGTCAGTCCCCGCGTCGTACATAATGGACTTCCCGGTGTGAGGAGTGTCCGTTTATAAGTCGATCAACGATGTCTGTTGATTCCTAATCGTTATGCAGCGAAATGGGCGCTGCAGGATTTGAACGATGGCTGACATATCGCTTCCCGCTTCGCGGGTCGCTCATGTCACCCCCATCGCGGTTCGCTCCCTGCGGTCGCTACACCGCTCAACCGCGGCAACTTGGCGTTTGAGCACTCAGGCGACCTGAGCAGAACAAGCGCCAAGCCGGCATCAGAACGTGGGAATTCACCATAATTCTGATATAAATCGGCGAAACACTCATCAACCATTCCGATTCCGGCCAGTCGCCGCATGCGGTCGTCAAACCACTATGACGACCGAAACCGGACCACGACCGTACGAGCTCGAACCGATCACCCCAGAGAACGCCGTCGAACTCTACCTACAAGAAAAAGCCACCGAGGCTGCTGAATGGACCCTCTATAGCCATGGTTCCCGACTCGGCCACTTTCTCCGCTGGTGTGAACTGGAAACGATCGACGATCTAAACACGCTCACAGGACGAGACATGCACCGATACAAGCTCTGGCGCCGTGATGATGGCGATCTCAACAACGTCACGCTCAAAACCCAGATGGATACTGTCCGCGTATTCATCAGGTGGTGTGAACGTATCGACGCCGTCCGTCCCGATCTCCACACCAGTGTCGTCTCGCCAGATCTCGCAGACGGTGAAAACGAACGCGACGTGATGATCGACCGAGAAACAACAAAAGCGGTCTTAGCGTGGCTGGGACGGTACGAATATGCCTCCGCCCAGCACGTTTGCTTCGCACTCCTCTGGGAAACCGCCATGCGACGAGGAGCACTCCGGGCGTTAGATGTAGACGACTACGATCCAGACTCGCAACTGCTATCGATCCATCACCGTCCCGATACGGATACACCGATCAAGAATCAGCACAAAGGCGAACGCCTGATCGCCCTCACGGACGATCTCTGCGCGCTGTTGGATGATTGGATTGCCGATCAACGTCCCGATATAACCGATGATCACGGTCGTGCACCACTTATTGCAACAGACCAAGGACGTGCCCACGGGCAAACAATTCAAAAGTATGTTTATATGGTAACACGTCCGTGTACATACGGTGGCGCAGAAGCGTGTCCCGAGGATAGAGACCCCAACGAGTGTGATGCACTGCAGGTTAACCACTCAGCCAGCACATGTCCAGCAAGCGTCTCCCCCCATGCCGTTCGCCGAGGAGCGTTGACCCACTGGCTCCAACGAGACGTACCAATGCGCGTAGCCAGCGACCGTGCGAACGTGTCTGCTGATGTGCTCGACAAGCACT
>CAYVQH010000032.1:0-15725 GCA_964454105.1 uncultured Halobacteriales archaeon
GGCAGACGATCCCCTGCTTTCTCCCCGTGTGAGGGTCCCGTTCCCGGCTCTTCGCCGGGTCGCCACCCCCCCTCCTCGTTGACGACCCGCACCGCCTCCAGACACTCCTCGGCGCTCACGAGCAGGTTGTTCTCCTCCTGGACGACGGGGTCCGCGCTTTCGAGTCCGAACGCCGCGGTGTCGCCCGGGGTGTTGTGCTCGGCGATGATCCGAATCCCCTCGCGCGAGCGCTCGGGGTACTCGACGATCGTCACCGGGTTCATGTTGTCGAGATGGAGCGTCCCGAGATCGGGAACGGCCTCGCGGATCCCGCCGTAGAGTTCCCGCAGCGCGTCGGGGTTGGGCGCTTCGCCGTCCCCGCCGAAGGCGAGTATGTCGGCCTGTCGGCCCAGACGGAAGTGCTGGGCGCCCCGGTCGGCGAGGTTCGAGACCTCGCCCACGACCGACTCGGCGCTTCGGAACGCGGGGTCGCCGTACAGCGGCTCGGTGCAGAACGAACATCGGTAGGCACAGCCCCGCGAGGTCTCCATCTCGCAGATCAGGTAGTCGGGGTGGTTCGGGTGCTGTTCGATCACGAACGCGCCCGTCCGGCCCCAGTGATCGATCTCGCGGTTGTCGCGCATCCGGTCGTTGAACCCCTCCAGTCCGGAGTCGACGAGGTCGTGGGCGGCGGCCTCGATGTCGCCCTTCGCGACGAAGTCGTAATCGAGGTCCTTTCGTTCCATGTCCTGTGCTCCGGCGTTCTCCTCTCCGACCCCGAACTTCACGGGCCCGCCCATCAGGCTGGTCCCCCGAGAGACCCACGCGAGTTTCTTCACCTCGTCGGGCTCTGCGGGCGTGCCGCCGACGTAGCTCCCGGGGACGGTCATCCCGCCGATGTAGACCATGAGGTCCGCGTCCTCGACGTCGCGCCATTTGTTCCTGTCCTCGCGCAGTTCGTCGATCGTGTGGTAGGTGATCTGCCCCGTCGGAACGCCCGCGGCGACCAGCGCGCCCGCCGTGTAGCGGGGATACGTCGAGATGTAGGGGGGCACGCCGAAGTGTGCCGGCTCGTCGACGTAGCCGTCGACGAGGGTCACGGAGAGGTTCGCCGGATCGGTCATACCCGTCCTAACTCCCCGAGCGACAAAAGCCGTTATACCCGGTGGAACTCGACCGCTCGACTATCGGTGTCGACGATCGCCACCGTCCGGTGTTCGTCGGGGACGGTGGGAAAGTGTGCGCCGGGGTTGATCACGAGGGTGTCGTCGACCTCGCGGCGCTCGCGTTCGTGGTGGTGGCCATAGCAGACGTAGTCGTACTCATCCGATTCGGCGTAGCCCTCGACCTCCTCCTTCGATTCGCCGTGGAGGACCGCGAAGCGCGCCCCGCCGATCTCGATCTCGGCGAACCGGCCGTGGAGCTCGCCGTCAAGCTCCCCGAAGCCCGATTCGAGCCCCGCGACCTCGCCGTCGTTGTTGCCGAGCACGCCGTGGAGCGAGAAGCCCTCGAAGAAGGGGAGTACGGGCGGGGCGATGAAGTCCCCACAGTGGATCAGGGTTTCGACCCCCTTCTCGTGGAACAGGTCGGTCGCGCGTTCGATCGCCGCGACGTTGTCGTGGGTATCCGAGATGACGCCGACTCGCATACCGATGGGTCGACGGGCGGGCACTTAGGCACTTATACTGTCGGCCGTACGTTCGCCCGAGCATCCGACGTGCCCGCGCGGTTGTCGTCGAGAGGACGGCCTCCGGGTTGCGCTCGGTCGTATCTACGCACCGGGAACTCCGAGCGCCGAGGGCGCGATGATCCCGACCATCGAGAGCGCGTACAGCACGGCGGCGGCGACGATCCACGCGACCAGGCCGATGCCGATCGCGGTCCCCCATCCGCCGGGATACCGGAGGTTGATGACGCCGATCCACGCGATCAGCGTCAGGAGCCCGCCCACCAGTGGGAGCCATCCGATGAAGAAACTCACCACGCCCCAGACGATCGCTCCAATCAACGCGGTGAGTGCTGCGTTGGCGAATCCGACGTCCCGATCCACGAGCAGATGCACGCCGGCGTAGATACCGATCGTGCCGACGATCAGGCTGATCAGGAAGATGACGGCTGTGTCGATGATGGCCATGGTCGTCTTATTCGGGCTTCCAGCCCATCTTGACGGTCACCGTCTCCCGATCCCCGCGCAGGATCGAGGAGCTTTCCCTGATGCCGAGTTCGTAGCCGATCGAGGAGGGCGGACGCGTCGTGATCGTCTTGTTCCCGACCGCGATGTCGGCCTCGCCCTCGCCCTCGATCGCGTCGGCGAGCTCACGGAGCTCCTGTGCGACGTCGTCGCGACTCAGTTCGGATTCCTCGAGCGTTTTCTCTGCCATAACACGGCTTGATTGGTCCGGGAGACGTGTGAAACCCCTGCTTGCAGGATCACATCCGATGACGCCGATCGGGATCGCTGTGCCAGGAGTTTATCATTCCGGCGGCCGTAGCGCCTCCCATGCCAGCGACCCTCGAAGTCGTCTGTACCGACGACGACTGCGAACTCGACATGTTCGAACTCCACTACACCTACGACATGCCGGACGACGTCGGTGTGGCGGACTTCCGCTGTCCCTACTGCGGCGGCGTCGACTGTCTGGAGGCCATCGAGCTATGACCATGCGGGTCTGGGAGATCGGCAAGTCGGTCGGAAACCGGGTCGCCGAGAGCATCGGACGGGTCGCGAGCCGCGTCCAGGAGTCCCGGCCGCTCTCGGCGGACCTGCTCGAGAGCGACGACGCCTACCTCGCGGTCTTCGACGCGCCGGGCGTCTCGGGCGGCGACGTGGAGGTCCGCTTCGTCGACGGCGAGGTGCTCGTGCGCCTCGAACGGTTCCGGGAGTTCCACGAGGGCTTCGAGATGCGTCTGCCCGGCCGCGGGCTCTCGCTCGAGGGCCACGTCAGACTGCCCGAGGACGCCGCCGTCGACGTCGAGGCGGCCACGGCCACGCTCAAGGACGACGGCACACTCCAGGTCCACATCCCCAAGGGCGAGGGTGAGGCGACGACCGTCGAGGTCATGGAGACGGAGGACGCAGACGGGATCGACTCCGACGCCGGGGATCTCGATGCGGACGCCGACGGCGACGAACCGACCGGCAATCCGACGCCGACGTGACTACTCGACGGCCATCCCCTCGCTGATCGGGAACTCCTCGTCGCCCGCAAAGCGCGTCGGGTCGAATCCCCTCGTCCGTGATCCGCCGCGGACCTCCCGTGCGATCCGCTCGCCCAGCGCCGGCGCGCGCATGAACCCGTGGCCCTGCCAGCCCGTCGCGACGTAGACGTCCTCGTCGAGCCACCCCATCAGCGGGTTCGAATCGGGCGTCGCGGTACACAGCCCCGCCCACGCGCGCCCGACCGACAGCCCGTCGAGCGCCAGGCGCTCCTTTGCCCGCTCGATCGCCGACGCGACGAACGCGTCGTCGGCCCCCCGGTCCCACTCGTCGGGGTCGCTCTCGACCGACTCGGTGCCGTCGCCGATCAGGATCCCCTCGTCGTCGGGCCGGAGATAGAACCCGGCGGTCGCGTCGTAGACCATCGCCATGGACGTTTCGACCCGTTCGTTCGTCGTGAGCGCCTGCACCCGGTAGGGTTTCATCGCGAGGCCGTACCCCGCCGCCTCGACCAGTCGTTTCGTCCGTGCGCCCGCCGCGACGATCACCGTCCCGAACGCCTCGTGTTCGCCATCGGCGACGATCCCGCCCTCCGCGAGCGAGACGGGCGTGTTCGTCCGGATCTCGGCGCCCGATTCGCGTGCCCTCTCGGCCATCATGTCCGCGTAGGTCGACGGCTCCGTCCAGCCCGCGTCGCGGGCGACCGCGGCCACTCCCACGTCGTCGGTTCGGAGCGCGGGCACGAACGCCGAGAGCTCCTCGGGCGCGACGAGCTCCGCGTCGATCCCGTGGAGCCGCATCCTCTCGATCTGTTCGCGGATCGCGCCGCCCCGCCGATCGTCGTCCGCGTGGGCGAGCCAGAGGTAGGGAGTTTCATGGAACTCGAAGCCCCCCTCGCCCGAGAGCTCGCGGAAGCGCTCGATCGCCCGCCTGCCGATCCGTGCGTCGACGTCCTCGGCGTAGGCGTCGTAGAGCACGCCCGCGGCGCGGCCCGTACTTCCCGAGGCCACCTCGCCGCGCTCGAAGAGGGTCACGTCGGCCCCGGCCGCGGCGAGGTCGTGGGCGACCGTGAGTCCGACCGCCCCGCCCCCGACCACCGCGTGGCCCGTCCGTGTCATGGCGGTATCGACCGCGCCGAGCGCCATAACCGTGGCGATCAGTCGAGAAACGCCCCGATCCCGCGGGCAGGATACCCCACCACGATGTCCGCGCCGGCCGCCCGCAGTTCCTCGACCCGCTCGCGGACCGCTCGTGGCGTGCCCACGAGCGCGAAGTCCTCGGCGGCGTCCAGAAGCACCTCGCGGGCTCGCCCCGTCGCGCCCGCGTCCATCCGTGCGTCCTCGGGCAGCGCCCGGGCGACCGGTCGCCTGCGTGCGACGTACCCGCCGAGGGCGTCGAGCACCTCGGCGGGGTCGTCGGCCAGGACCGTCGGGGCGTAGACCGCGAGCGTTCCCTCGAACCCCGCGGCCCGCAGCGCACGAAGGTCCCGTTCGGTCGAGCGCCCGAGCAGTTCGAACTGGGGCGCGCCCGTCGCGAGCGCGATCCGTTCGACGCCCTCGGTGCCGACCCACGCCCCGGGCTCGGACTCGGCGGCCGCCCCGAGCCGCGGCGCGACCGCCCGGGCGCGTTCCTCGTCGGCCAGGTAGGCGCCATGGCCCGCGACGAGCACCCGCCCGATCCCGTCGGGTATCGTGACCAGCAGCGAGTCGTCGCCCAGCGGGTCGAAGCCGTCGGCGCGGACGGGGGTGGTCAGGCGCACGTCCCGCTCGGCGGCGAGCCCCGCGAGCGTTTCGGGTTCGGGCAGGTGCTCGCGGCCCTCGTAGTCGATGACGACCGTCCCCACGGGGAGGTCGGCCCCGCGAGCGACGTCACATTCGGCCGGCTTGAGCGCGGCGGCGTCGATCCCTGCCGCGACGATCCGCTCGCCGGCCGCCGTCCCCTCGGGTGTGCGGCTCACCGTCGACGTGAGCGGCGATCCCCGGCGGGTCGAACGTCCGCGGGCACTCGAACGCGATTCGGCGTCGTGTCCATACACGCGGTAGCGCCGCTCGCCGGCAAAAACGTGTCGCTCGCTCTATCCGTAGGACTCGGGATCGAGGCGTTCGGGGGCGCGCCAGTCGGTCGCCAGTTCGAGGAACTGGACGACGATCCGCCCGGTCGCGCCCCAGACGGTGTAGCCGCCGACGCGGAAGTAGTGGATGACGATCTCGCCGTAGTAGGGGTGCTCGCGGTGCTCGTACTCGTGGTTCGCGGGGTCGATCAGCCCCGATATCGGAAGGACTGCGATCTCGGCGACCTCGCGGTCGTCGGGCTCGTAGGTCCTGTCGGGGATCTCGGCGACGAACGGCGTGATCGAGAACTCGGTGACCGTACGGATGTCGTCGAGTCGGCCGACGTACTCGACCTCCTCCTCGCGAAGCCCGATCTCCTCGTCGGCCTCCCGCAGCGCGGTCGCGTAGATGTCGGCGTCGTAGGACTCCCGTCCGCCTCCCGGGAAGCTCATCTGTCCGGGGTGGTCCGGGAGGTCCTCCGCGCGTTTGGTGAACAGCAGGTGTGGCTCGCCCGCCCGGTGGACGATCGGAACGAGCACCGCCGCCTCGCGCTCCTGGTCCGTGACCCGTCGTGGCTCCCGACCGACGACCCGACTGAGGTCCATTGGATGCTCTACCCGCTCGGGCACTATATCCGTTCTTGCTCGCGGCGGTCGCGCACCGCGCTCGCGTCGACCGGCGCCCACGCCTCCAGGTCGTAGCTCACCTCGCGCGCGGTCTCGAGGTCGTCCTCCGCGCGCAACGCGTCGAGGACCCGTTCGCCGAGCGCCTCGCGATCGACCTCGCGCTCGGGCACGTCGAGGATGTGGGGCAGGTCGCTCGCGCCCTCCGGAAGCGTCGGGAAGGCCGCGGGGCCCGCGACGAGCAGCCCCTCGTGTTCGACCAGCGCGTAGGCCCCGATCGCCTCCTCGACGTCCCCCTCGGAACCGGCCTCGCGACCCCGTCGGAAGGCCAACTCGGACCGCGCCTCCGCCAGTTCCTCGCGTGTGAGCGCCCCGAAGAGGTCACAGATACCGGCGAGTTCGTCGTGGCTGAGCATGGTCGATCTTTCGGGGCGCGCACAAAGAAATCCCCGGCACAACGCCTTTTCACCCACCCGTCGTTCCGGCCGTATGGACGCAGTACTCCTCGAAGCGCTCCGGGATCACGGGCCGGCGACGTCCGAACGGATCGCACACGCGCTCGGGGCGGACCCCGACACTGTCGCACAACGACTCGCGGAACTGGAGTCGGCCGGCCGGGTCGAGCGAACCGGGGAGGGGTGGCACCTCGCGCGCGATCCGCGACTCGACGACGGCATCGAGCGGATGCGGGAACGACTCGGGCGCGATCGCCGTTAGATCTCGACCTCCTCCAATGCCCGGTCGCTGGCGTCAACGACCGCCTCGGGTGCGAGCGACGCCTCCCTCCAGGCGGGGAGTCGTGACTCGCCCGCTACCGGGGAGATCGCCTCGGCGTAGCTGTCGACCTGCGTGCGTTCGTCCTCGCGGTCGTACTCCAGGCCGTTGAACGCGGCGTCGGCGGCGTACCCCCCGATGAACCGCTCGGCGACCGCGCGGTAGCGCTCGGGAAGGGTCCCGAAGTCCGGTGTGAGCCTCTCCTCGTCGAGCACCCGGAACAGCGCGCGCGCGACGTGTCTGCTCATGTCCGCGAGGCCGCTCTCCCCGCTCACCGCCCGGTGGTCGTGTTCGTGGACGCCGAGGTCGACCTGGACGGTCCCGTCGAAGCCGAGGCTCCGGAAGGTCTCACCCAACACGCCCGTCTCGAGGCCCCACGACGGCTGGAGGCGGAGCCCCCGGGCGATCGTCGAGGTGAATCCCATCTCGCCGGCCAGCGCGTATCGAAACGCCCCCAGGTACTCGAGGACCGGCGCGTCGTGGCGCTCGCGAAGCGCCGCCACCAACGGCGCGAAGAACAGCCGGAACAGCCGCCCGTAGAGTCGACCGTTCTCGACGCGGGCGTAGTAGCCCTTCGAGAAGCCGAACTCCGAGAGCGGCGCCAGCAACCGAGGGACGTGGGTCGAATCGTAGCTCCGCACGTCGGCGTCGTGAAGCACCACGAACTGCTCGCGGGCGGCGACGCCGAGCCCCAGCCAGACGTCCCGGCCCTTCCCGAACCCCCCGTCGAGTCCGTGGTCCGCGAGCAGCGCCTCGACGCCCGGCGCGTTGCACCACAATACGGTACAGTCGAGGTCGAACCCCGCGAGCCACCGCCGGAACTCCCCAACGCGCTCCGCGGGGGATCGCAGGGGAACGATCACGCGGGCGGGGTCGACGTCCTCGAGCGCCGCGAGGGTGCGCTCGGGGGCGAGTCCGGCGAACTCCCGGGCGGTCATGGGGACGACCACGGCGGCGCGATCGACGGGCGCATCGGGGGTCCGCCCTGTCAGGTCGTGCAGCGTCGCGATCCGTTCCTGGACGTACTCCATCTATCGACTCTTCGGTCGAGCGACCAAAAGCGGGCCGTTACGCGTTCGTCGCCGCGGGCAGTCGACCCGCGATACCCAACAGCGTGATGACGGCGATCACCGCCGCGAGCGCGAGTGCAAGCCCCCGGAAGACGACGTCGTAGGCCACCCCGTGTTCGACGAGTTCGCCGACGAACCAGCTTCCCAGCGCCTGGCCGAACATCATTCCGCCGCTGAAGGTGGCGTAGGCACCCCCTCGATGTTCGTCGGGAAACGACGCGAGCAGGAACGTATCGGCCGCCGGAAACATGCTGTGGATCGCGTACCCGATGAGCGCGCTGAGCACGACGATCCCGGGCAGACCCTCGGTGACCGTCAACAGGAGCACGCCCGCGACGAACGTCCCGATGACCGCGAGCAGGTACGGGAGCACCGGTAGACGATCGACGAGGGTGCCGCTGACCCAGAACGCCGGCACCCCGGCGGCGAACGCCACCGTCAGCAGGTTCCTGGCGGTTCCCGGGGCGAACCCGCGAGCGGCCTCCATATACGAGGGATAGAAGTTGAAGACCCCCTGCCAGACGAAACTCGTCGCACCGAAGACCGCGACCCCGAGCGCGATGAGGCGCCACTCGCCCCGGATCGCGCCCACGAAGTTCCGGTCGACGCCGCTCGCGGCGGGGAACTCGGTTCGGTTCGCGATCCGATAGAGCACGGCGGTCGAAACGAGCGCTCCGAGCCCGATCAGGGCGAAGACGACACGCCAGGAGACCACAAGCGAGAGGGTCACGAGCGGCGCGGCGACCACCGCCGCGAGCTGGGTCGCCGTCCCGTGGATTCCGAGCATTCGCCCGACCTGCCCCGAGTAGAGCTCGCTTATGAGCGGGTTCGCGGCGACGAAGTAGCCGCTGGTCGCGGTTCCGATCAGGAACGTGCCGATGGCGAGCGTGACGATCGAGTCCGCGAACGTCGCGAGCAGCGACGACCCCGTCAGGGTCACGCCCGCGAGCAGGACGACCCGGTGGCGGGGGACGATCGTCAGCAGGTAGCCGATCGGGATCCGCGGGAGCGCGCTGCCGGTCCAGACGAGGGTGACGAGCAGTCCAACGGTGCCGGGGCCGACCGAAAAGGCCGCCTGCAGCGGCTCGACCAGCGGCGCGTAGACGACGCGCACGAGGTTGATGAGAAACGCCATCGAGCACAGCGAGACGAACAGCCGGGTCGGTGCCACTACCGCAACCGAGACGCGGACGGGTCCCAACCCTTTCGGTACGCGTTGGACTCCGTCGCCGGCTACTCGAACACCCTGTCGAACGCCTCGGCCCCCATCGGATCGAACCGGCAGGCGTCGAGGTTCTCGCGGACGTGTTCGGGCGAGCGCATCCCGACGAGCGCGCTGGTCACGCCCGGCGCGCTGCGTGCGAAGTTGATCGCCCGTTGGGTCGGCGAGTCGCCCTCCAGTCGCTCGGCGACGTCCTCGGGGAGTTCCTCGGTCAGCTCCCCCTGTCCGAGGCTCGCGCTCGCGAAGACGTTCAGCCCCGCCTTCTGGGCGAACCACAGCGCGCTCTCGGCGCCCTCCGCACCCTCGTGGGACTCGACGGTGAACGCGTCGGCCATGCGGACGTTGAACGGTAGCTGGATCGCCCGCAGGTGCGTCGCGGTGTTTCCGGCGGTCTTCGCCGCCGAACGGGACCGTGAGGCGATCTCCGGAAGCGAGAGGTGTCTGGCGTGCTCGGGACGGACCCGAAAGGCGTCCCAGGTCGCCACCCCGTAGTACCGGAGGTCGCCCGCGGCGACGCGCTCCTCCAGCCGGGCGAACGTCTCCTCCAACCGGTCGTAGACCCCCTCCCGGGAGCGCTCCTGGAGTTGGGTCTCGGGATTGTGAACGTAGTAGCAGTCGATCGTCTCCACGCCGAGGTTCGCCAACGAGCGGTCCAGTTGGTCCTCGATGAAGTCGGGCGCGATGCAGTGGCTCCCACGGACCAGCTCCTCGCGGGAGACGATCCCCGTATCGACGTACTCCTCGCGGACGTACTCGCCGGGGTTCGCGGGGCGTTCGCCGTCGAACGGGACGAACCCGCCCTTGGTTGCGATCAGGGCCGCCTCGCGATCGATCCCGCTCTTGGCGAGCGCCTTTCCGAGCATCCGCTCGCTTCGCTGGTGGCGGTAGTTGATCGCCGTATCGAGGACGTTACAGCCGTTTTCGAGCGCCACGACGATCGCCCTTTCGTACTCGTCGTCGACCCCGTCGGTCGGGTCGCCGAGATAGGTCCCCAGGCCGAGACTGGATACCACCCCGTCGCCGAACCGCCGGAAGTACGTCCGGCCGAAGTCGTCGCCGAAACGATCCCGGTAGGACCAGGTCCCGTCTGCGGTCGCCATGCACGCACTACCGGTGCGAGCGGAATACCCCTACCGGATCCTATCGGCTCGGGTAGGCCTTGACCGCCTCGCGATACCCCTCTCGGAACGTCGGATAGGAGAACTCGTAGCCGAACTCACGAAGCTTCCCGTTCGAGCAGCGCTTGCTCGTTTCGAGCCGCCGCCGGGCCGGCTCCGAGAGGTCGGGGTCGGAGAGGCGTTCCTCCGTCGTCTCCTTCGGCGGTTGTGCGACGCTACATTGGTCGGCGAGCCAGTCGGCGAACTCCCATTTGTCGACCGGTTCGTCGTCGACGGCGAGCACGACCTCGCCGCGTGCGAGATCCTCCTCTATGAGGAATCGAACGGTGTCGGCGGCGTCGTCGCGGTGAAGCATGTTCAGATAGCCCTCGGTGACCGGCCCCTCCAGATAGCGCTCGAGCCGATACCGGTCGGGACCGTACAGCCCCGCGAAGCGGACGACGGTCCCCGCGATGGGCGAGCCGAGGGCGACGTCCTCGGCCTCGCGTAGCACCTGTGTCTTCTCGGTGGTCGCCTCCGTCGGGGTCTCCTCGTTCACCCACCCTCCGTCGTGATCGCCGTAGACGCCGGTGCTGGAGGCATAGAGCAGCCGATCCGGAGGATCCGCGCGCTCGGCGAAGTGCCCGATCACGGTTTCGAGCCCGTGGACGTAGACCTCGCGGGCCGCCTCGGCACCCCGTCCGCCCGAACTCGCCGCGAAGACGAGCGCGTCGGCGTCGGGCACTCGCGAGAGCTCCTCGGGTGCGGTGACGTTCGCCCGTACCGGTTCGAACCCGGCGTTCTCGATCGCCTCGATCCCCTCCGCGGAGCGACGCACCCCGACGACCTCGTGTCCGCGGGCGACCAGCCGTCTGCCCAGTTCGAGGCCGACGTAGCCACAGCCCAGTATCGCGACCCGCATTATCGCTTTCGCTCCCCGATGAAGTAGTGGATCCGCGCGTACTGTTCGAGGCTCATCGGCGCGCGGCCCTCGACGCGCTGGTGGATCTCCTTGCCCGAGAGGTCACCCTCGACGTTGGCGGCGATCGTGTCCACGTCCAGGACGGCGGTGGTCATCCCCAGAAGCAGGCGGTCCTCGATCTCCGCGCGGACGATCTCGGCGTCGGGTTCGTCCTCCGAGAGCGCGAGGATCGACGCGGCCTCCTCGACGCTGATCTCGGGCGACTCGCCCGCCGAGAGCGCCTCCAGACGGTCGGGGTCGATCCCCGTCTCCTCCGCGGCGGAGTCGGCGCCGACCGACTCGATCACGCCGGCGAGTTGTTCCTCGTACTGGCGACGCAGGTCCTCGGGGCTTTCGGCCTCGCTGCCGTCAAGATCGCGATAGAGCATGTCGGCCCTATGAGCCCGGGGTTGAAGAATACCCTCGATCGCTCAGACGAGGCTCGCGCCGTCGAAGTCGCCCCGGTCGTAGTCGATCTCCATGAGTTCGAGGATGGTGGGCGCGATGTCATAGAGGTTGGCGTCGTTGATGGTCGCCTCCCCGTCGATGTGGAGCGTCGCGTTGTCGAAGCTGTGCATGCCGTTTCGCGGCCCCTTGTCGAACACCTCGCCGTGGCCGGCGAAGCCGGATTTGAGGTCGAACCCGTGGTTGGGGATCGCCACCAGGTCCGGCGCGATGTCGTCGTGCTCGCCGCGGAAGGCGTCCTCCTTCTCGACGACGCGGTCACAGACCGCCCGCCCGTCGGGGCCTTCGAGCGCTTCGAGATCGGCCTTGAGCTCCGCGCGGACCGACTCGTACTCCTCCTCGGGGACGCTTCCTCGTGGTTCGCGCCCTTCGAGGTTGATGTAGAACCGGCCGGGAATCAGCGAGTACGCCCGGGCGTCGTCGGCGATGTCGCCGAGCTGGGAGTGATCGTCGTCCTCGAAGGAGAGCCATCCCTGCTCGGAGAGCCACTGGTTGCAGTGGACCTCGTGGTTCAGCGTGGTGAAGCCGTGGTCGCTCGCGACCACGAGCGTGACGTCCTCCGCGAGGCGCTCGCGCAGGTCGCCGATGTACTCGTCGACTTTCCGGTAGAACTCCATGAACTCCTCGTAGTACTCGCCCTCCGTCTCGTAGTCCTCGAACAGGAAGTGGTTGACCCGGTCGGTGGTCATGAACACGCCGAAGAAGAGGTCCCAGTCGTCGGCGTCGATGTACTGTTTGAACGCTTCGTAGCGGGCGTCGACGGTCTCGTGGGCGTCCTCGATGAACTCGGTCTTGTCCTCCTCGTGGCCGAGTTTCGCGTTCACGTCGATGCGGTAGTCCAGCCCCGAGAGCGTCTCCCGTAGCTCGTCGGGATAGGCCGCCTTTTCGAGGCCGGGCGAGAGAAAGCCCGAGACCATCCGCTGGACAGTGCGCTGTGGCGGGAACGTCACGGGGACGTTCATCACGGTGGCGTCGCGGTTCTCCTCGGTCACGCGGTCCCACAGGCGTTTGGCCTGGACGTCCCGACCCATCGGGACGTAGGTCTCGTACGAACCGTTCTCTCGGTCCTGAAACCCGTAGACCCCCGTCTCACCGGGGTTCTGTCCCGTCGTCAGCGAGGGCCAGCAGGCGCTCGACTCGGGCGGGACGATGCTCTCGATCGCATTGGCCGTGCCCTCCTCGGCGATCGCGGCGAAGTTGGGGAACTCCTCGGGATGATCGGCGAGGAGAGTATACGGTACGCCGTCGATACCGATGAACGCGGCACGGGGTGCATCATCCCCGCCGCGGATCCGATCGAAAAGACCCATGCCCACCCCTACTGCCGTCCCCTACAAGAACCTTCGTTTCACGCCTCGCCGTCCGTCGACTCGCGCCGATCGTGATCCTCCTCGGACCGCTCGAAGTTCGTCGGGACGACCGTCGGATGGGCCAGACCGAGCGCCTGCGTGTGTGCTGGCATCGATAGATGGTACGGCTCCCTCGTTCAAAAAATTACCCATAATCATAACACATCCGATCGTCCGTGCTGATTACTGCCAGTTCTATTCGAACCGTTCCTCGTAGAGGTCCTGGGCGTGTTCGACGGCGACGTACGCCGATTGGCGGTCCTCCCAACCCTGCGTTTCGACCTCCTTGCCCTCCTCGAGGTGCTTATAGGTCGAGAAGAACTCGTCAATCTCGTCGATACGCTGCTGGGGGATGTCCTCGAGGTCCTCGATGTGGTCGAACCGGGGGTCCTCGCTGGGAACGGCGATCACCTTGTCGTCCTGCTCGCCGTCGTCGTCCATCTTCATCAGGGCGACCGGGCGCGCCTCGATGATACAGCCGGGGAACGTCTGGTCCTCGACCAGCACGAGCACGTCGAAGGGGTCCTCGTCGTCGTAGTAGCTCCGCGGGATGAAGCCGTAGTCCGAGGGGTAGTGGACGTTCGAGTGAAGCACCCGGTCGAGCACGACGCCCGGAACGTCCTTGTCGTACTCGTACTTGTTTCGTTCGCCCTTCAGGCACTCGACGACCGCGTAGATCTCTTCGGGCGGGTTCGGCCCCGTCTCGAGGTCCTCCCAGAGGTTGGTCATGTCCATCCCGACCTGTTCCGGGCGGGGAAAAAGTCCTTTCGACACTCGATCCACACGAATGACATATATATTACACCTCAGATGTATTTTATCCTCTTGTAAAAATGATATTAACGAATAACAACTCCAGAAACAAACGAATTGGTTGACAACTGTTAAATAGCCGGATGACATGTTCTTGGGTGATGTCAGAGGCACAAGCGGTTCCGGGCACCCAGCAGACGGCACACGATTTGACCGCGTTTCAGCACAACATCCTCGTGATTCTCGCAGAGGAGCCGATGTACGGGCTGGCGATCAAGCGCGAGCTCGAGGACTACTACGAGACCGAGGTCAACCACGGTCGGCTCTATCCCAACCTCGACGACCTCGTCGAGCGCGGGCTCGTCGCGAAAAGCGAGCTCGACAAGCGGACCAACCAGTACGAACTCACCGACGAGGGTTACGGGACGATTCTGGGCCAGCTCGACTGGGTCTTCTCGAAGCTCATCACCGACGACGAGCGTGCGAGCGACGTCAGCGATCTCGTCGAGGCACGCAACTAACGCCGATCCGCGTTAGTTCCGGCGGCCTCGGAGACGAGTTCGAGCGACTGCGCTATCGCCTCCTTCTGTTCCTCGCTCGGCCACGCGTTGCGAACGAAGTAGTTCGTGAGGAACTCCCGTCGTTCGTCGGGGGTGGCCGCCTCGACCGGCTTCGCGTAGTGGTTACCCATGAAATCCGCGAACGCCTCGGCGTTGTCCCCGTGGACGTCGCCGTGGCTCTCGCGGACTCGGGCCGCGATCGAGCGGTTGTGTTGCTCAACGGCCCCCCAGTCGTCCGGATCCGCCGGTCCGGAGATCCGGATCTCGACGGCCCGTTCGACGTCCTCGACCCGTTCGAGGCGGATCGTTCCGTCCTCGGTCCACTCCTCGGGATGGAGCACCAGCGTCTCGGCCGCGTCCTCCTCCCTGACCCGCGCGGTGAAGTCGTGTTCCGAGAGCAGTTCCCCGCGGTGCTCGCGGTAGGCCGACGCCTCGTCGGGATCGACCGCCTCGCGCGCGAGTTTCGTCAGTCGCGTCGCCTCCTCGACCGTCTCCTCGGACAGCTCATCCATCCTCGAACGCCTCGTTTACGAGTCGATCGGCGCGATCGTTCACCTCCCGTGGTACGTGAGATATGGACCACTCCTCGAATCCCTCGAGCAGTTCGAGCACTCGGACCCGGCGCTCGCGCATGCCCGGATCGTTCGCGTCCCACTCGCCGCGGACCTGCTTGGTCACGAGCTGTGAGTCCCCGCGGACCTCGACGGCCTCGAAGCCGTACTCGCTGGCGACCTCCAGTCCGCGGACGAGCGCCTCGTACTCCGCGCGGTTGTTCGTCGTCTCGCCGATCCGCTCGCCGCCCTCCGCGACGATTCCGTCGCCCGAGACGAGCACCCAGCCGATGGCCGCCGGGCCGGGGTTGCCGCGGCTGCCGCCGTCGAAGTAGAGGTGGACACGCCCGTCACCCTCCCGAAGGACCGACTCGATGTCGGCGGGCCGCGCGCCCTGGACCACGACCGTCTCGTCGTAGGCGACCGCGTTCGCCCCGCCGAGTTCCGCACGCCACCGCTCGTGATCCGTGTTTCCGGGGGAGACGGTCGCTCCCGCTGCCGTTAGTTTCTCGCGGGCCTCGTCAGGATCACAGTCCAGGGAGGGCATTGTCTGACGCTGGCCGATCCTCGGATATAGCCGTTCTGGTCTCCGATCGTGGGGGTGGACGGGACAGTGAGGGCGCGTTACCGGGGTTTGTCCGACTTCGTCGGTTTCGGTCCCATTCAGAAGGTCACGAATCGCACCAAGGGTTTAAGTGTTCTGATTGCACTACTATTTAAGTGCGATGACACGGTCCACCCGTCAGCGGGAGCGCGAGCACGAGACGGAGCAACCCGAGGGAGCCCAAGAGGAGGGGGTCCGCACCTGTCCGGAGTGTGGATCCGACAGCCTCGTCAAGAGCTCCGATCGGGGCGAACTCATCTGCGATGACTGTGGTCTGGTCGTCGAGGAGGGAAACATCGATCCCGGTCCCGAGTGGCGGGCGTTCAACCACTCCGAGCGCCAGAGCAAGTCCCGGGTGGGCGCGCCGACCACCCAGACGATGCACGACAAGGGACTGACCACCACCATCGACTGGAAGGACAAGGACGCCTACGGGCGCTCGATCTCCTCGAAGAAACGCAGCCAGATGCACCGGTTGCGAAAGTGGCAGGAACGCATCCGCACGAAGG
>CAYVQH010000033.1:0-15583 GCA_964454105.1 uncultured Halobacteriales archaeon
TCGGCGGTCCACATCGCCGACGCGCTCGGCGCGAACGTGATCGCGGTCGACCTGGTCGAGGAGAAACTCGAGAAGGCAACGGAACTGGGGGCGGTCGAGACGGTCAACGCCAGCGAGGTCGAGGACGCACCCGGCGAGGTGAAGGCGATCACCGAGCGGGGTGCCGACGTGGCCGTCGACGCGCTGGGGATCGCCGAGACCTGCCAAAACTCGGTGACGAGCCTCGGGCGGCGCGGCCAGCACGTCCAGATCGGGTTGAGCACCAGCGACGAGCAGGGACAGGTGACCCTGCCGACCGATGCGATGGTGATGAACGAGATCGAGTTCATCGGCTCGCTCGGGATGCAGCCCACCAGGTACGACGAGATCTTCCGTATGGTCTCGAAGGGAAAACTGGATCCCGCTGCAGTCGTCTCCGAGACCGTTACGCTGGATGACGTCCCCGAGAAGCTGGCGTCGATGAGCGACTACGGGACCATGGGGATCCCGGTGATCGACTCGTTCTAAGGGACGAGTACGACCTTCCCGCTGCTCTCGCGGTTCTCGATGAACGCATGGGCGTCGGCCGCGGCCTCCAGGTCGAACGTCTCGCCGACGACGACCCCCAGTTCGCCCGCGGCAAAGCCCCGTGTGAGGTCCTCGACGGCCGAGAACACCCGCTCCGGCGTCTGCTGGCTCGCTTGGCCGAGGTGGTAGCCGATCACCGAGTGGTTCCCGAAGAAGAGCTCCGGCGTCTCCAGCCGGCCGGGTTCGCCGCTCGCCACGCCGTAGGTCACGATCCGGCCGAAGGGCGCGAGCGCCTCCAGGCTCCGTTCGAAGCCCTCGCCGCCGACCCCGTCGAGCACGAGGTCGAGACCCTCGTTCGTGATCCCCTCGACCTCGTCCGCGAAGTCGGTCTCCGTGTAGTTGATCGGGTGGTCACAACCCAGCTCGCTCGCGAGGTCGAGCTTCTCGGCCGTGCTCGCGGTGCCGAAGACCTCCGCGCCGGCCCGGGAGGCCAGTTGGATGGCCGCCGTTCCCACGCCGCCCGCGGCAGCGTGGATCAACACCCGCTCGCCCTCTTCGAGTCCACCCCACTCGAACAGGCAGTTGTGCGCGGTGAGATACTGCACGGGGAACCCGGCGGCCTCCTCGAAATCCATCCCCTCGGGGATCGGGAACAGCGCCTGGGGATCGGTGACGGCGTACTCCGCGTACCCGCCCTGGCCGATCAACCCAACGACCCGATCCCCCTCTTCGAGGTCTACTCCGTCCCCCACCTCGCTGACGACGCCCGCAGCCTCCATGCCCGGCGTGAACGGCGGCCGTGGGCCGCCGGGATACTCGCCGCGCCGTTGCATGATATCGGCGAAGTTGATCCCCGCCGCGCGGACGTCGAGCAGGACCTGCCCCGCTTCGGGCTCCGAGCGGTCGATCTCGACGGGTTCGAGCGCGTCGTCGTCGCCGAACTCCTCGATTCGGATCGCTTTCACGCCTTCGGGTTGGGGTTCCCGGTCCATAAAACGGGGCTAGAACTATGCGGTGGGGCCCTGTCGTCATGCACATGGCAGACCATCGTTTGGGGTTTCGGTCGTTCGATGACGAGACGGACAACGCTACCCTGGACGTCACGGGAGAGCTTCCGGAGTGGCTTTCGGGCACGCTCTACAGGAACGGACCCGGTCGCTTCGAGGTCGGCGAGCGCGAACTCAACCACTGGTTCGACGGGTTCGCGTTGCTCCGGCGCTTCGAGTTCGGGAATGACGGAATCGAGTACGCGAGTCGCTTCCTCGAGAGCGAGGCCTACCGGGCGGCGGAGGGCGAACTTCGCTACCCCGAGTTCGGAACGAACCCCTCGTGGTCGCTTCTCGGCCGCCTGCGAAACGCTCTGGGCGGGACTCGGACCGACAACGCCTCGATCACGGTCCGGCATCGTGCCGGCGAACACCGAGCGGTGACCGAGACCGCCCGCGAGGTCGCGTTCGATCCCGAGGGCCTCACCGTGCTCGGCCACCGCGAGGGACAGGTGACCGCGACCGGCACCCTCGCTCACGACCACTATGACTTCCTACAGGAGGAATGGGTCGGCCTCGGCACGCGCCTCGGTCGACGATCGGGCTACGTTCTGTATCACGATCCCGATGACGGCTCCGTCGAGACGATCGCCGAGATCGAGCGCGACGAGCCCGCCTACATGCACAGCTTCGCGCTCACGGATCACTACGCCGTCCTGACCGAACACCCGTTCACCACCTCGCCACGACGACTGCTCGACGGCCGCCCGTTTGCCGAGAGCTTCCGATGGTACCCCGAGCGCGAGACGCGCTTTCTCGTCGTCGACCGCCGCGAGGGAGAGGTCGTCGCCGAACCCGGCGTTCCGTCCTTCTTCACCTTCCATCACGTCGACGCCTACGAGCGCGGCGACGAGCTGTTCGTCGATCTGATCGCCTTCGAGGACCATTCGATCGTTCCCGCGCTCACCCTCTCGAACCTCCGTTCACGCGCCCCCGACGTGCCCGACGGCCAGCTCCGTCGCTACCGGATCGATCTCGATACGGGGAAGGCGGAGGGCCGGACGATCTTCGACGAGGGGATGGAGTTCCCGACGACCAACTACGCCGAGGCGAATCTCCATCCCTATCAGTTCTGCTACGGCGTCGGCTCGGGACCGGCGACGTTCAACGACCGCCTATACAAGATCGACGTCGAACACGGGAGCGATCGGGTCTGGCGCGAGGAGGGAATCCATCCGGGCGAACCGCTGTTCGTCCCGCGTCCCGGCGGGCAACAGGAGGACGACGGCGTCCTCCTCTCGGTCGCGCTCGACGTCGAGGAGGAACGCTCCTGCGTGCTCGTCCTCGACGCCGCGGGTTTCGAGGAGATCGCGCGGGCGTACCTCCCGCATGCACTCCCGTTTGACTTCCACGGCACCTTCTATGCGGACGGGAAGGAGCCGACGCCGTCGATGTCCTGAGGCGCCTACGGCGCGAGCGCCCCGATCGTCGCCTCGATCTCCGCCTCGCTCGCGCCCCGCGGGAAGCTGATCGCGACGGCGTCCAGCCCCTCGACGGCCTCGAACCGTTCGATTCCCTTGCGCGCCTCCCCAGGCGTGCCCGCCGCACAGAGCTCATCGAGGAGGCTCTCTGGGATCGCCGCCAGCGCCTTTTCGCGGTCGCCGCTTTCCCACGCCGCGGCGACGGCGTTCGCCTCCTCCTCATAGCCCTGGCGGGCCAGCGAATCCCGGTAGTACGTGCCCATCCCGCCGATGTAGAAGGCGATATGCTGGCGCGCGAGTTTCCGGGCGCGCTCGCGGTCCTCGAGGGCACAGCAGGGGAGCGAGAGGGTCGTCCGTACCTCGTCCGGATCGCGATCACCCAACTCGGCGCCCCGTTCGAGATCCACGAGACGTTCGCGGATCCCGTCGGGCGTGAAGACGACGGCGTGCCAGCCGTCGGCGAACCGGCCGGCGAGTTCGACGGCCTTCGGTCCCAACCCGGCGGCGTCGACCGACGGCACGGGCTCGGGCGGATCGCTCCGGAGTCGAAAACCCGAGAGCTGGAACACGTCGCCGTCGTACTCGACGCGCTCGCCCGAGAGCACCCGCTGTACGATCTCGACGCACTCGCGGGTCCACCGGAGCGGCCGGTCGAACTCCGTGCCGTGCCACCCCTCGATCACTGCAGGACCGCTCGGACCGATCCCCAGTCTGAACCGCCCGTCCGAGACCTCCTGAAGTGTCGCCGCGGTCTGGCCCAGCAGCGCCGGCGAGCGCGAGTAGACGGGGAGGATGCTCGAACCCAGTCCCACCGAGTCGGTACGCTCGGTGAGCACGGTGAGGACGGTCACGGCGTCACGACCCCAGGTCTCGGGCAGCCAGACGCGATCGTATCCCCCCGCTTCCGACTGCTGAGCGTAGGAGACGAGCGACTCTACGCCCGACTGGGCGGCCACTGGGAGGTGAACGTCGCGCGCGGTCATCGGAAACTCACCGCGGGTCGTGCGTGCATACCACTGCGTGGCGAGGCGGTCACTAAAAGAGCCGGGTCACTCGATCGCGACCAGCTCCTCGATGTCCGGTATCTCGGCGCTCGCGTTCGAGAGCTGTTCCATCCGCTGGAGGTGTTTCTCGGCGGCGTAGGCGGTCAGTTCCTCCTCGCCGAGACCGGCTCCCCCCTCGCTTGTGGCCGCGGTCGCGGCCACCTCCTGGGTCATCGGCAGGAGGTCGTTGACCGTCCCGTG
Source organism: uncultured Halobacteriales archaeon (assembly GCA_964454105.1). Lineage (GTDB taxonomy): Archaea > Halobacteriota > Halobacteria > Halobacteriales > Halalkalicoccaceae > Halalkalicoccus. The sequence goes on from CAYVQH010000033.1 coordinate 4,219, forward strand.
GACGACGTCGATCGGGACGCCCTCCTCCTCGATGAGCCCCTTGAGTTTGGCCATGCCGAACCCGACGTGTCTACCCTCGTCGCCGCGGATCTTCGCGAACCCGTCGACCAGCCCCGGCAGTACGGGCAGTCCCGACATCTCACCGCTGTAGTCGGTTTGAACGGCGTAGTAGCCCGTCTGGGCCATGATGCCCTCGATGGTCAGGTGGTAGTGACAGAACGCCCGCGTACGGTTCGCCGGCGTGTCCTCCGAGAGCAGGCGGCTCATCGACCGTTCGTTTCGCTCAAACAGCTCGTGGTAGGTGTCGAAGAACCACCGGTCGTCGAGCGGCGAGGTTCGATCGATCCCGCGGTCGTCCTCGGCTGGGTGGATCACCTCCCGCCAGTACCGATCGAAGAAGTCGGTGTGTTTGGCCTCCTCGTAGAGCTGGGTCGTGACGAACATCTGGTCCTCGATATCCCCTAAGACCACCGCGAGCGGCGCTAGATCCTCGGTGACGGATCCTTCACCGGCACCGAACAGCGCCAGCGTCCGCCGGAGATCGGTGAACGTCGCGAAGTCGAGCTCCGCGAGCCGTTCGCGGTCCTCCCCGAGGTCGATGTCCGCCGGATCCCAGTGGCGTTCGACCGCGTTCCTGTAGTACCGGTAGGCGCGACCGTTCCGGTCGAGGGAGTACTCCCCGGCGGATTTTTGCTGCATAACTGTGAGTCGTTGAATTCGGATAAAAGGATGTTGAATACTGAGTTGACTTTTTGTTCGTGGCGTTCCTAGAAGGGGATATGTCGATCACCCTCTATCAACTCGACGGCTGCCCGTACTGCGAGAAGGTCGCGGATCGATTGGACGAACTCGGCGTCGACTACGAGACGATCTGGACGGAGGCGCTCCATTCGAAGCGAAACGAGGTCAAACGGGTGTCGGGTCAGCGGGGCGTTCCGGTGCTCGTCGATGATGACCACGGGGTTACGATGCCCGAATCCGAACGCATCCTCCAGCTCATCGACCGAACGTACGTCTGAGCCGGTCTCGGAGTCTCGATGCCGACCATACGAATCGACCGCTCAGAGGAAGTTCTCGTTTCGCCGGCGGGTCTGCGTACCGATCCATCACCGGCCATGTCTCGTCGAGAACGACAAGCTATAACCCGGTAAGCCGTTACGGTTGTACTCGAATGACGTCCCTCCTCGTCACGGGTGCGAGCGGGCTGTTGGGTGGCTGTCTCCTCGACGCCGGCTGGAACGGCGGCGTGGTCGGTACGTACCATACGACGCCGATCCAGTCGTCCCACGAGACGATTCGAATGGACGTTCGCGACCCCGGACAGGTCGAACGCGTCTTCGAGCGGGTCGATCCCGACGTCGTCGTCCACAGTGCCGCCGCCACGAGCGTCGAGGCCTGCGAGGACGACCTCGAACTGGCCCACGAGACGAACGCACGGGGCACGGAACACGTCGTCGATGCGGCGACGGCCGTCGGTGCTCGAGTGATCTATCCGTCGACGGCGTACGTCTTCGGCGACGACGAGCCCCTACACGACGAGGACGACGAGCCGAACCCGCTCAATCGGTACGGGCGGACGAAGCTCGCGGGCGAGCGATACGTCCGATCGGAGTGTCCATCGGGCCTGATCGCCCGGTTCTGTGTCGTCGTCGATCTCGCTCGAACCGATCGAGCGGATTTCGGGAGCTGGGTTCGGGGTCGACTCGAAGCGGGAGAGCGAGTGCGGCTGATCGACGACCAACGGATCACGCCGACGGTGCTCTCGGACGCGGTCGGCGCGCTTCGATACCTCATCGAGCGGGATGCGAGCGGCGTCTTTCATATCGCATCGCCCGATCAGTTGACGCGCTACGAACTGGGCCGGGAGATCGCGCGTCGGCACGGGTTCGACTCCGATCTGATCGAGCCGATCCCCCTCGCGGAGATGGGATGGCAAGCACCTCGACCGGAACACCTCTGTTTAGGCTCCGAAAAGCTAAGGCGGTACGGATACGATACGACAAGAATACAGAAAGAATGACTATGAAGGGGGCGCTGATAACCGGGATCACGGGGCAGGACGGATCGTATCTAGCGGAACTGCTGTTGGAGAAGGGATACGACGTCCACGGTATCGTGCGGTGGAACACCACTACAGGGTCGTGGGGTGCACACACTCCCCACCGGGTCGACGACATACAGGAGCGCGCCGAACGAAGGGGACAGGATCTCACGCTTCATTACGGCGACCTCACGGACGGGAGCAACATCCGGCGGGTGATCCGCGAGACGGAACCCGACGAGATCTACAATCTCGGTGCACAGAGCCACGTCGCGGTCTCCTACGACCAGCCCGACTACACCGCCGAGGTGAACGCTCTCGGGACGCTGAAGGTCCTCGAAGCGATCCGCGAGACCGGCGTCGACGCGCGGTTCTACCAGGCCTCGACGAGCGAGCTGTTCGGCAACGCGACCGAGACGCCACAGGACGAGACGACCAGGTTCGATCCCGAAAGTCCCTACGCATCCGCGAAACTGTACGCCCACCACATCACGAAGAACTACCGCGACGCCTACGACATCTTCGCGTGCAACGGCATCCTCTTCAACCACGAGTCACCCCGGCGCGTCAAGGGCGCGGTGACCCGGAAGATCTCACGAACCGTCGCGCGGATTGATGCCGGGATGGAGGAGAGACTCTATCTCGGCAATCTCGACGCGAAGCGCGACTGGGGCTACGCTCCCGAGTACGTCGAGGCGATGTGGGAGATCCTGAACAACGACACGCCCGAGGACCTCGTGATCGCGACCGGCGAGACCCATTCCGTCCGGGAGTTCGCGACGATCGCCTTCGAGGCGCTCGACTACGAGATCGAGTGGAAGGGCGAGGGTGTGAACGAACGAGGGGTGGATCCCCAGAGCGGTCGCACCCTCGTCGAGGTCACGGAGGAGTTCTTCCGGCCCACGGACGTCCATCTCCTGAAGGGCGACGCCTCGCGAGCGAAACGCGAGATCGGTTGGGAGCCCCGCACCACGTTCCAGGAACTGGTCGAGATCATGGTCGAGGCAGACCGCGCGGCTCTCGGTTCCGATCGGTCGGAACGTCCCCCGGTCGAGGGATGAGTTCTCGGTCGTCCGTACTGGCGACTCCCACCGATGGAGCATCCGCCGGTCGAACGGGATCAGGAGTCCATGGTGTACGATAACGTGGGGCTTCTAAAGCTTTAACAGCGCTCCCGGAGATGATGGAAGTGGAGGAGATCACTATGCCAGAGAAATCAAACGCCGAACTACCGCCGCTTCCGTACGACTACGACGCGCTCGAACCGTCCCTCTCCGAGCAGGTGCTGACGTGGCACCACGACACCCACCATCAGGGCTACGTCAACGGCCTCAACAGCGCTGAGGAGACGCTCGCGGAGAACCGCGAGTCCGGTGACTACAGCTCGACGGGAACCGCGCTGGGCAACGTCACCCACAACGGCAGTGGGCACTATCTCCACACGCTGTTCTGGGAGAACATGAGCCCCGAGGGCGGCGACGAGCCGTCGGGAGAGCTCGCCGACCGCATCGAGGAGGACTTCGGTTCCTACGAGGGTTGGAAGGGCGAGTTCGAGAAGGCCGCCACCACTGCGAGCGGTTGGGCACTGCTGGTTTACGACCCGGTCGCGAAGCAGCTTCGCAACCTCGCGGTCGACAAACACGACCAGGGCGCGCTCTGGGGCGCCCATCCGGTACTCGCGCTCGACGTCTGGGAGCACTCGTACTACTACGACTACGGCCCGGACCGCACGAGCTTCATCGACGCGTTCTTCGACGTCGTCGACTGGGACAACCCTGAAGAAGAGTACCAGAAGTGTCTCGACCACTTCGAGTAAGTCGCTAGACCTCACCGTTTTTTCGCAGCCGTACCGTGGGCTTTAGTGGCGTCTCCGACGAAAGCCAGCCATGCCCAAACCCAAAGACGAGTTCGACCGACTCCACCCCTGTGATTTCTACACTGTCGAGGAACTGTTCGAGTCCGACGAGATGTACACCGTCTACGAGATCGCCCGCCTGCTCCAGGGACTCGACCCGGAGGCTGAACTCGAACCCGACACCGAGGCCGTGTTGCTTGACTGGGCGATCCCGTGGGTCGTCGAGAACGCCGACGACCTCGTCGTCGGCAACCCCGGTTCGGGGGACGAGCCCGGCTACTACGGACTGAAACGCGAGGAAGACCTGCGAGAGGACGAGTAGTACGGCACGGTCTGCTTGGCGAGTGCGATACGCGAGTACGGCCGCTGCGAGGGCCGTGATCACACTCGTTTGTCGCTCGCGGAAGGGCCCTCCCCGTCCGTTCTGATCCCGATCCGTAATCCGCCGGCGTCACTTCTCGCAAGCGAGAGGTCCCAGTCGTGGCCCTCGGCGATGTTCTCGATGATCACCAGCCCGAAGCCAGTTCCCTCGTCGGTGCTGTAACCAGGCTCGAACACCGTCTCTCGCTCGGATTCCGGAATGCCAGGGCCGTCATCGCTGATCGCGAAGCCCTCGGGCGTGGCCTCGACCGTGACGGTCACCTCGGGTCCGGCGTGTTCGACGCTGTTCCGAAACGCGTTCTCGAACAGCTGTGTGAGGCGGTTCCTGTCGGCGTGAACTGTTCGGTTGTCGTCCACTTCGAGGGTCGCATCGGCGGTCCCGACGTTGGCCCAGGCCTCTTCGGCGACGGTTCCGAGGATCACAGGCCGGGTCTCTCCGACCGCCTTCCCCTCGCGCGCGAGAACGAGCAACCCCTCGATGATCTCGCGCATCCGTCGATGACTCTCGCTTACCCGTTCGAGGTGGTCGGTGTCGCCGGTCCGTTTCGCGAGCGAGACCGACCCCTCAGCGACGGTTAGCGGGTTTCGGAGGTCGTGTGATACGACGCCGACGAACTCCTCCAGCCGGGCGTTCTTCTCCGCGAGGGCGCTCTCACGAGCGGCACGATCCAGCGCGACGGTCGCGGTCGCCGCGAGCAGTCTCGAGAAGTAGACGTCGGCGTCGTCGAACGCTTCTATGCTGTCCGATGCGATGATGAGCACGCCGTGATCGCCCAGCGGGAAGATCATCTCGTTGCGGAGATGCGTCTCGGGGTTGTGAGCATTCGCCTCATCCTGGATGCCCTCGAAGACCTGGTCTTCGCCCGACTCGAAGACCCTCCAGGCGAGGCTCTCGCCGCGTTTGAGTGTCGGGACGGTCCCGAGCGAGTCCTCAACGGTGTCGGTGTAAGCGACCGGTTCGAGCCGGTTGCCGGTCCCGTCCACGAGATGGATCCCCGTGTGGGTGAGTCCAAGCACGCGGTCGGCAGCCGAGACGGCGATCGTCGCGACCTCGTCCTTCCCGCCGGCGGCCATTAGGTCACGGGTCGCTTCGAGCAGGCGTTCGAGCGTCCATTCCGTACGTTTGTACTCGGTGACGTCACGACCGATCCCGCAGACCCCGACCGTCTCGCCGTCGTCGACGAGCCGCGAACTGGTGAACTCGTAGGGCGTCGTTCGTCCGTTCGGGCCGGGGAGCTCTGCCTCGATCGTGATCGGCAGCTCCTCGGAATCGCATTCGTTGATCGTCGCCGCGATCCAGTCTGCCTCGTCCCCCTCGAAGAGGTCGGCGGGATGGATCGACGCCAGTTCCTCGTCGTCGAACCCCGTCACCTCCGAGAGCCGGTCGTTCCAGTGGGAGAGTCCCTCGTCGTCGAACGCGTAGATGACGTCGGTGACGGTGTCGATCATCGCGTTGGCAAGCCGTCCGCCGGGCGCAGTCGGACGCGTACCTGAAGACTCCACAACGGCCTCTATCTGCGCGAGCAGTACGTCGGGTCGTCCGCCGACGGCCATCGGGAGAACCCGTACGCCGTCGAGATAGGCCTCTTCGACCGCCTCCTCGTCGGCGCTCACGAGGAGCGTCGGCGCTCGGGTCCTGCCTGCGGAAGAATCCGGCAACGATCCGACACACAGCACGCAGTCGACCGCCGCGGATCGGGACACCTCGTCCGGATCGACCTGCACGATCGTCACCCGCTCGTCGAGATCGCGCTCGATCGTTTCGCGCACGTCGGAGTCTGAGTCACCGACGTACGCTATCCGTACCGGACGATCCATTGAACCGTTATTTGCTCAATAGTTATATATCTTTTTCGAAATGATTCGGTTCGGATCGGAGGGAGTTTGGTGGTCCACGATCACCCACCGAGCATGGACGTCACGCTGCTCGAAGCCACCGAGGATCCCGAGCGAGTCGTCTGTACCGCCGCCCGAAACGACTACATGAGCGGGTTCGTCGGGGACCGATCATTCGAGGAGGTCATGGCGAGCATCGACGGCGAGAGCCTCGACGAAAGGAAGGAGACGCTGATCGGCCACCTTCTCTCCCATGGACATTACGGTCCGTTCGAACACCCTCAGGCCACCATCGCCGTCAAGGGGATCTCACGTTCCTGTATGGCCCAACTCACCCGCCACCGTCACGTCTCCTTCGACGTCCAGTCGATGCGCTATGTGGCCTTCGACGACGTCGACCCTGACGACGTTCGGGACGGCGCGATGGTCGTCGTCCCGCCCTCCGCGAGCGATCCGAACTGGGTGGGGCGCAACCAGAAGAGCGGCGCGGTCGACGAGGAGACGGTGAGGGAACGCGAAGAAGTGTTCACCGAATCCGTCTCGCGATCCGTCGAGGAGTACCAGCGCCTGCTGGATCTGGGGATGGCTCCCGAGGACGCCCGGTTCGTCCTCCCGATCGGGACGGAGGTCAACCTCGTCATGTCGATGAACGCTCGCATGCTGATGCACGTCGCCGACATGCGTGCCGCGGCCGACAGCCAGTGGGAGATCCGAGAGCTGACCGAGGAAGTGCTCGACATCGCCGCCGACTGGTGTCCGATCACCTTCGCGTACTACGACGAGCACATGAAGGGCCGGAAGAACCGCCTCGCGCCATGACCGGCGAGGCCCGCGATGCCGACGGCGAGGGACCGCTCTCAGGATTGACGGTGTTGGACTGCTCACAGGTGCTCGTGGGACCGTTCTGTACGATGCAGCTCGGCGACCTCGGCGCGGAGGTGATCAAGGTCGAGCGCCCCGGCGTCGGCGACCAGACCCGCGGGTGGCATCCCCCGCGTTTCGGCGAGGACGGACCGAGCGCCTACTACGCGAGCGTCAACCGGAACAAACGCTCGGTGACGCTGGACCTCGGCAGCGAGGACGGACAGGAAATCCTCCGGACGCTCGCGGCCGAGGCCGACGTGTTCGTCGAGAACTTCCGAGTCGGGACGATGGAGAAGTGGGGGCTCGGGTACGAGGACCTACGGGAGGTCAATCCCGAACTGATCTACTGTTCGCTGTCGGGCTACGGCGAATGGGGACCGTACAGCGAGAAGCCCGCCTACGACCTGATGATCCAAGCGGAGGGCGGAATGATGAGCATCACCGGCGAAAGGGAGGGCGATCCGGTCCGCGTGGGCGTCGCGATCGCCGACATCGGCGCGGGAATGTACGCGACCCAGTCGATCCTCGCGGCGTTGCTGGCCCGCGAACTGCGCGACGCGGGCGGCCAGAAGATCGACGTGAGTCTGCTCGACGCACAGGCCGCATGGATGTCCTACATGGCCACGAACTACTTCGCGAGCGGCGAGACGCCCGGAAAGATGGGAAGCGCCCACCCGACGATCGTTCCCTACCAGGCGTTCGCGACTCGCGACGGCCACGTCGTGGTCGCCGCCGCCTCCGAGAAGCTCTGGCGGGCGTTCTGTGGCGCCATCGATCGTGAGGACCTCCCTGATGTCGACCGGTTTGCGACGAACACTGACCGCGTCGAGCACCGCGAGAAGCTGGTCCCGATCCTCGCCGCCGAACTCGAAGGCTACACTACCGACGAAGCGCTCGACCGTCTGAGCGCTCACGACGTCCCCGCACGGGCGGTCCATGACATGGCCGACGTCTTCGACCATCCGCAGGTCGCCGCCCGTGGCATGCGTCGTGAGGTCGACCACCCCGTCGGCCCCATCGAGATGCCCGGAAGCCCGATGTTCCTCTCGGGGACGCCGACCTCGATCCGACGACACCCGCCCGAACTGGGCGAACATACGGAGGAAGTCCTGCGGGAGACTGGTTACACCACCGACGAGATCGACCGATTTCGTGCCGGGGACATCGTCTGACGGCATCGATACCGGCTGGATTCGGCCGAACGGCCGCCGGTCGGCCGGATTTAACTCCCATGGTTATATATAATATTTAATATATAAATATTACTAAAATATAACGGTAAATCGGGTAATGACGGAGAAAAGCACTGTCGTCTCCATTGTCCTGTCGTGAATTCGGTACGTCCGGAGCGGACGAGATCGACGGTACTGGCCCGCCGAGAAACGGATATAATATCGTATTCTAGCTACAATTCCTTATAAAATTCAAATATAATACTGAAAATTTAGTCCAATATATTTAAGTTCTATTATTGAGGGCAGGTGGTACATGCGTCGTCTGAATACCGCGGATCGATCACGTATCGAACGTCGAACGCTGTTGCGGACGGTCGGAGGAGTGGCTCTCTCAACGGGTTTGATCGGGTCGGCCACGGCGGCCGACGAGAGCGATTACGGGACCGTCATCGACATTGCCGAGGTGGGGGCAGATGACACCGGATCCGAACCCATCGATGACGTCTTCGCGGAACACGCCGATAATGATACCCTGATCAGGTTCCCGGAGGGGCGCTATCAGGTCGATCACCTCAGCCTCTACGCGCTTTCGGACTTCGCCATGGTCGGAGAGGGCGACGCGGTCCTCGTCCCCGGGGAGGACTACGACGAGGACCTCTGGATCGGCGGGGCCGAGACCCGGAATCTCCGGATCGAGAACTTCACAATCGACGCGACCCGCGAGGGCGTCGCTCCCGAGTTCGTCGTCAGCGCCCACGACGGCCTCGTGGTTCGTGACCTACGGAAGGAGGGCTTTCACGACGGCGGGACCGCCTTCGGATTCCGTACCCTCGACGAGGACGGCCACAGTCGCATCGAGAACCTGCAGGCGACCGATGGCGGTGCCGGTACGGGCGTCTACGTCAACACGACCGGTTCGATCGCGTTTCGGGACTGCGGGATCGAGGGCTTCGCGGACAACGGGCTGTACGCCTCCCATTCCTCGGGGCCCGTCTCCGTCGAGGGCGGCCGGTACGCCAACAGCAACGTCACGCAGATCCGTCTGGGAAGCGCCGGCAGTTCCGTCGAGGACTGCGAGGTCGTCGTCGACGAACAGCCCGACGGCTTCGGGAACATGCGCGGGATCCGGATCACGGACGGCCCGGGTCCCGTGTCCGTCGAGAACTGCGAGATCAGCGTCGAGGACAGCCAGGGAACGGGCGCCGTCGTGGGCGCGTACTCCGGGGGTTCCTTCGAGCTGCGGGACACCCGGATCCACGTCGGCGAGGGCTACACCACCCGGCGTTCGGGCGGGTCGCGCACGAGCTACGCGGTCTACGTCGACGACGCCACCGCCGTCGAGACGGGTACGAGGACCGTTGAGAACGTTTCGGTCACCGGCGGCGGGAGCTATCGGGGAGCGATGCACTTCTCGCGGGACGACAACAGGATCGAGAACGTCTGCATCAGCCAGTCCGGCACGCATCGGAACGGTATCGTCTTCGAGGGCTCGGAGGACAACGAAGTCGTAGACGCCACGATCAACGTGACGGACGAGTCGATCGTGTTGAACGGCGGGTCCTCGGCCGACCGAAGTGGGATCTCCACCTCGGGGAGCTGTCCAGTTCCCGAGATCGACGACTCCGACGGCTGAACGGCGTTCGCGTCCCGACTAGAAGCCGCTGAACTTGTCGCGCCGGTAGAGATCGAGTTCGCTCACCGTCGAGTTGCGCTGACCCGCAGCGAAGACGACCGCCTCGGCGATCTCCTCGGGTTCGGTGACCTCGCCCTCCGCGAAGCGTTCCTCGAAGGACTCTCCGGAGGCGCTTCCGAACTCCGTCCGTACTTCCGAGGGGTTGATCACGGAGACGGCGACTCCCTCCTCGCCGACGCTGGCCTCGACGCTGTGGGCGAACCCGCGGGTCCACCACTTGGTCGCCGCGTAGACGGGGTTTCCGGGCCGGGGATACTGACCCGCGAAGCTCCCGATGAAGATCAGATTGCCCCCTGATTCCTTGAGGTGAGGGAGGGCCGCCCGCGTCGTGAAGAACATCCCGTCGACGTTGGTGTCCTGCATCAGTCGGTAGTCCTCCGTCGAGAGCGATTCCACGTCTCTGCCGCGGCCGAGTCCTGCGTTGTTGAGAACGATCTCCAGTCCATCGAAGTGCTCTGCACTTCGCTCGACCATGGCTTCGACCGCGTCCTCGTCACGGACGTCGGTCGGTATCGTGAGCGTTTCGACGCCGTAGTCCGATTCGATGTCTTCCGCGATCTCGTCGAGGCGCTCGTCCCGACGCGCCGCGAGCGTGAGGTCTACGCCCTCCCGAGCGAGCGCACGCGCCGAGGTGGTCCCGATGCCGGAACTCGCGCCGGTGATCAGTGCGGTCCGACCGTCGAGCGATAGGGTCTCCATACTCGTCGCTCGTCCGCTTCCCTGTTGACTGTTCGGATGTGATGCGGTGCGGGCATAAGACCTTTTATATCTGAAAACAATACGACAGATAATGCACTGGCTAAGCGATCCGATCGGGGGGACGTCGGCGGTCGTCGCGTTACAGACTCCGGCTTCCATTGGGTGGATCGTCGCGGTCGGTATCGTCGTCGTACTCGCGTACAGCGGCGTAGTCGCGTCGCGGCGGTCCTCGTCGACCGGGCCGGAATCCGTGGGGCCACCGTTCGAGACGTCCGAACCGAAACCGACTGCCACGAGCGTTCCGACCGACGAGGAGCGGGTAATCCGGTTGCTCGAATCGAACGGGGGTCGAATGCGTCAGACGCGGATCGTTGAGGAAACTGGGTGGTCGAAATCGAAGGTGAGCATGCTTCTCTCGGAGATGGACGACGGGGGACGGATCAGCAAACTCCGCGTCGGGCGGGAGAACATCGTCAGCCGGTCGGGTTCCGAACCCGAAGCGATGCGCTCGCCGCTTGAGACGGGAGCGTGATCGCACGACAGCGAGGGTCACACCTGCGGGAAAACACAACTGTTAAACGACTCTCGTGGCTACCGGAAAGCGAAGGCATAGACCGGCTCCGTTGGTGTAGTCCGGCCAATCATATTGCCCTCTCACGGCAATGACCAGGGTTCGAATCCCTGACGGAGCACTTCCCTCTTGCAGTTTTCTGCCATGGATAACCCGAAGTAAATCCACCATGGCCCGAAGCAATACGACCAAACGCCGATTGAAGACCGCAAGAAGGCTCTGGAACGCATCGGATAGGGTAGAGTCACGG
>CAYVQH010000034.1:0-15517 GCA_964454105.1 uncultured Halobacteriales archaeon
CGTCGGCACCGGCCTTCGCGGCGGCCATCGAGATAGCGACCGCGCTGTTGGCGCCGATTTCCGAGAAGTCGTCGGTCCCGTCGGCAGCGTGGAGGAGGGCGTCAACCTCGCGCTGGTTCCCCGCGTAGGCCTCGCCCACGAGTCGGGGAACGACGCGTTCGCGGGCCGCGTCAATCGCCTCGCTGGGTGGCCGCTCGACGGCCTCATACTCGCCCGTGCTGGCACCGCTGGGGGCCGCAGCACGGCCGAAGCCACCGTTTCCGGTCACAATGTCAGCCTCAACTGTTGGATTCCCTCGGGAATCGAGGATACGCCGGAGTTGAATATCGGCAATTACCATACTGTTCTCACTTTTACTAGTGGTCTCCAACTGTATATGTCTATTTATCGGGTGTCTTCTAGGATGTCGCCACTGTATACGACGCCGCGTTCGGCGTCAAGCGTAACGGTATTTCGATCATCGATGTCCCGCAGGTCCGCACCGCTAATCATCGGAATTTCTAACTCTCGTGCAACCATCGCCGGATAGCCGGTCATCGCTTGATCGGCGCTGATAATACCATCAATTAGGCTCATATCACCGGTGAACTCTGAATCGAAGTCGGCGGGTAGCGCGAGGATTGAACCGTCAGCGACATTCGAAAGGTCTCCGTCTGAGAGGAGAGTGACGGAGTTAGTGACTCGACCCTCGACGATGACCCGACCAGTCGTCAGCGCCTCGGCTGCGACGTGGACTTTGAGCATGTTCGTCGTGTTCGTTCCCTCGAGATCAGTCATCATCCCACAGAGGACGATGACAGTGTCTCCGCTTTCAGCGGCGCCGGCGTTCAGTGCAGCTTGGACTGCCTTCTCGACGACAGCATCAGCACCCTGGCCCGACACGGGCGCATACAGTGGCGTCACTCCCCATGTCAGTGCGAGTCGGCGGCGTACGTCCTGACTCGGCGTCGAGGCGACGACGGGTACGTCCGGACGGTATTTCGCTGTCTTTAGCGCTGTATAGCCGGATTCCGTTGCGGCGACGACCGCGTCTGCACCGATGTCCCGCGCCAAGAACCGCGCTGAGCGAGCCAGCGCGTCCGTCTGCGCTTCACCTGCCGCTGGGATGCGCTGCTCGAGTAACTCGGCATACTCGTCGGACTTTTCGACCTGACGGATGATTCTGTCCATGGCATCGACGACGGCAACGGGGTGGTCGCCGATGGCAGTCTCGGCTGACAGCATTACGGCGTCGGTGCCGTCGAGGACGGCATTTGCGACGTCCGAGGACTCGGCACGGGTCGGCCGCCGGGCGTGAACCATTGAATCGAGCATCTCCGTGGCCGTGATCACTGGTGACCCCTCCTCGCGGCACTTACGGATGATTCGTTTCTGGATCATCGGGACGTCCTCCATCGGACACTCTACACCCAGATCCCCGCGAGCGACCATCGCGCCGTAGGCGGCGTCAATGATCTCGTCCAAGTTCTCCACTGCACCGGTGCGTTCGATCTTCGCGATGATCGGAATATCGACGCCCTGCTCCTCGAGCACTTCGCTGACCTCGTAGACGTCCTCGGCATCGCGGACGAAACTCGCCGCGACAAAGTCGACGTCCTTCTCGGCGGCCAGTTCGAGGACTTCGCGGTCGGATTCGGTGACGATGTCGAGATCGAGATCAACGCCGGGGATATTCACGCCCTTCCGGCCGCCTAAATCGCCCCCGGTGTCGACCCGTGCGCGAATCGCGTTGCTGTCGTTTTCCAGGATGGTCGTCTCGATGAGCCCGTCATCCAGCAGGACACGATCGCCCGGTTCGACGGTATCGATCGACAGTGAGAGGCCGATAGTCTCCGGAGTCACCTCCGCTCCCTCAACGAACCGGACCTCGGAGCCGGCCTCCAGCGTCACCGTCTCACCCTCGGACAGCGGTGCGGTCCGAATCTCCGGTCCTTGCATGTCGAGCATGACCGCAACGGATTCCGCTCGCTCCTCGTCGACCGTGCGAATGCGGTCGATTAGTTCCGCGTGATCCTCACGGGACCCATGGCTCGCGTTCAGCCGCGCAACGGACATGCCGGCCGCTACGAGTTCTCGGATCGTCTCCCCATCGTTCGACGCAGGTCCTAATGTACAAACGATCTTTACATTCCTCATGGTACAGAGTAACGCAAACACAGTGTAAAAAATAGTGATTTTATTTCAGACTGTTCTCGTCGCAGTTGTCATCCTTTCACGAGAGATCCTCCCCGGTCATCTCCGATCGCTCATTTCGGAATCCCGTAGGTATCTCTCGTCCAGTCCCGGGCAACGGAGTCGTAAGCGGGATCAGACTCCTCGATCCCGTCGAGTTTCTCGTGGTCCGTTGCGTCGAGTTCCCAGTCGAACAGGTCGAAATTAGACCGGATGTGGTCCGGCGAACTGGACTTTGGCAGGACGATGACGTCTTTCTCGATCGCCCACCGGAGCGCGACCTGCGCGGGAGACCTGTCGTGTTTCTCGGCGACTTCTCGAACAGTTCGGTGGTCGAAGACTTTTCCTCTGCCGAACGGGGCAGCGGCCTCGACGACGACATCGGTGTCGCGACAGTACTCGAGCAGTTCCGATCGGGCGTAGAGAGGATTGTACTCGATCTGGTTGACCGCGACGGGGATGTCGGCGATGTGCTGGACCGCCGACAGCTGGTACGCCGAGAAATTAGATACGCCGATATTTTTCACGTAGCCTTCCTCGACGAGTCGTTCCATCGCGTACCATGTTTCCCGAACTGAGATGGTCGGGTTCGGCCAGTGGATGAGGTAGAGATCGAGGTATTCGACGCCGAGTTTCCGAATAGAGTCTCGACACGACTCGAGGACTGACCCGTAATCGAGGTGCTTCGGGAGGACCTTAGATGTGAGAAATACCTCGTCGCGGTCGTACTCCGCGAGTACCTCGCCGATTTCGGTTTCGTTCTCGTACCCTTCGGCGGTATCCACGTGGGTGTACCCGGTGTCCAGAGCACAGCGGACCGACTCCTTCACTGTCTCCCCGGCTATATCCCACGTGCCAGCGCCGATTACAGGAATCTGATCGCCACTAGTCAGCCTTCTCGATGGGGCGGTGGACATAGGCAATCTACACGTTACAGTTATTTAAATCTAGTACAGCATACCACGTTTAGAGGGCAAGAGAACTCGTACCGCGTCTATTCGTTCGCCGGCAAGAGGGGCGTTCATCACAGTCGATACGACTGGAGTTTACTCAGTCGGTACGGTCTATTCCGCCCTGCTGAACGACCCCGAAGTAATCGAATTCGTCGTTCCTCGTGGCGACTTGCCCTCCTTTAAGCGCGAGTTCTAGACCATCGAATTCCGCCGTCGAGTGCGCTCGGCACAGCGGCCCGCCTGGCGCGGCCGGGGCGATCGCCTCGAGCGCGTCGAGGTCCAGTTCAGAGATCACGTGGCTGCTCGTGTCCCCGCCGGCGACGCAGGCGCGCGTCACGTCCGATCGCTCGAGGATTTCGCGGAACATGACTCCCTGCTGGCGCCCCAGATACGATTCGAGGCTCTCCGCCGTCTCGTGCTCCTCGAACGCCGCTCGCGTGGCGTCGATAGCGGGGTCGTCCGGACCGTGGGCGGAGTAGAGGACGACGCTCTCGCCGTCGTCCAGCGCAACGAGGGCCTCCTCGACCGCGGCGGCCCGCGCGTCGCTCTTCTCGTCCGGGTCGACCAGACGCTCGGTGTCGATCGAAACGAGGCGGAACCCGTGTTCGTTCGCCCAGTCGATCTGCGTCGCCGTCTCTTCAGAGGCGCTGCCGGACATGACAGCGATGTTGTCCGCCGGCTCTCGCTTCTCGAAGTACGTCGCGTCCCGATCGATCTCGTCGGTCTCGTCCCAGTGGCTGACGAGAGCGTGATGCTCGAGACCAGAGGAGCCGACCGCGAACAGCGGGCTCGACGCGTCGGTCGCGCGGGCCCACAGGAGGCGTCCGATCGTATCGAGGTGGTCCGTGTTCAGCGCATCGAGGACGACGATTTCGTCCTCGCGAATCGTCTCCGCGAGCTCCGCCTCGGCGGCCTCGTAGTCGTCGAGGAACCGTTGGTCGACGCGGCCGATCGGGCGACTCGTCTGCTCTCCGAGGTGGCGCCGGAGGTCGCTCTCGTGCATCGGGGTGACCGGATGATCGCGCATGGTCGGGTGGCGATCGATCCGATACACCTCCCCACCCTGTTCCGCAAAGAGGTTCGAAAACGCGACGTAGCGTCCGTGCGGGACCTCCGTTCCCTGAGATACGGGAACGAACGGCGAGTCGCACACGTCTTGGGCGATGTCGATCGCAGTACCGATGCTTCCGACCTCCGGCGAGGAATCGAACGTTGAACAGACCTTGTAGTGGACGATTGGAGCGCCCAATTCGGCAAGTGCTTCGAAAACCGGCGGGAGTTCCGATTCCATCTCTTCTGGCGTCATCGTCCGGCTTACACCGGCGACGCCGACAGCATCGAGGTCATCGAAGCGCTCCAGGACCTCCGCAGTCGGAGGTGTCATGAAGAGGACGGCTCGAACGCCGTTGTCGGCCAATCCCTCTAGTGCATCGGTTGATCCCGTGAAGTCGTCTCCGTAGAACGTCAGCAGTAGTTCGTCGTCAGTCATTGTCTCCGTAGTAGTCGATTGCCGTTCGTAGTTCTTCGTGCGTCTCTGCGTATTCTTCGAGCGGAATACCCTGCATCGCGGCCTCCCATCCTTGCTTGAGGTGAGCGACGCCCGCTCGAGGCCCGTCGGGGTGGCCGTGGATGCCACCGCCCGCCAGGTACATGAGGTCGGTGTTTCCGACGGACTCGTAGGTGTCGTGCGCCTGTCCGGCCCACTGGGCCGAGGAAAACACGGGCATCACCGTATCGTCATCGGAAGCGATCGGCGTCTGGCACTCCGTGGCGGAGGAGACGACCGATTCATCCGATTCCGTGAACTTGTTTCGGATGCCGCTCACGTGCAGGTGGTCGACGCCGGCGAGTCGCCAGAATTTCTGCCACGCCTCGTAGCTGAAACCCAGTTGGGGACACCGGGAGAGTGCGCCCCATCCGTTTCGATGCCCGTGGATCGGGAGGTCCGACTCCTCGCGGAGTTTCTGAACGCCGGCGAGACCGACGCTTCGGAGGCTCACCATGAGGCAGTTGCCGCCGGCCTCCTTCACCGCGTCGTGTCGCTCCAGCATTTCGTCGATGTCGCCGGTGACGTTACAGGCGTACATCACCGTTTTCCCGGTCTCTGCTTCGTGGCGGTGGATGGCGTCCATCACTTCCGCGATGCGGTCTTCGACTCGAGAGTAGGGCGGACTGGCGATGAGTTCGTCGTCCTTGATGAAGTCGACGCCAGCCTCGACGAGCGTCTCGACGATGTCGCCGGTCTCCTTTGGAGAGAGTCCGACGCTGGGCTTGATGATGCTCCCGATGATTGGCCGGTCCCGAACGCCGACGAGTTCGCGGGTCCCATCGATGCCGAACTGCGGTCCCGGCTGTGCGGCCGCGAACTCCTCGGGCAGGGAGAGGTCCACCACCCGAACGCCGGACAGCTCCTTCAACACGAAGAGGTTCCCCGCGACTAACGTCATGAGATTCTGCAGCGACGTCCCGATGTTCTCGACGGGGTACGAGAGGACGACCTCCGCCCGCGTGTACGTCGGCGACTCCGTGGCGCCGGCGGGCGAAGCGGAGCCCGGAAGGGACGGTTCGTCCACGATGTCGAGTTCAGTGATTGATTCGACCGTCGCACCGTGTCGTTCGGCGAGGCCGTCCGTTTCAGTCGAGACCTCGACGAACGTCCCGGACGACTGCTCGTTTGCGATCGCCTCGGCCGCGTGCTCGGGCTCGTGGGGCGTTTCGATTCGGTATGTTGCGCGTATCCGTGACATGTACTCAGTTGTTAGATGGCTGGTCGCTCGGTCCCTGGCTCAGCGTCCGCTGGTCCGTATTTCCACGACCCGTAGTCACTGCTGCTCGGACTCCCGAACGGTTTCGACGAAGCTCGAGCAACTGTCACCGGGTTCGATTCCGAGGTCTGAGGCGACGTCATTGACGTGGCTGAGAACGCCGCCGTCGAGGGCCGATTTCGAATCGCCGATTCGCGCCGACTCGACGTCGACGGTCGCGGCGGGAATCCCCCGTTCGTTCATCGTTCGAAGTCGGCCGATGCCGGCGTCGTCTTTGCCGACGCCCGCGTCGAAGAGCGTGATTCCCGCGATGTCGGCTTGGATGTAGGAGTCGAACTCGCCGGCGAGGCGCTCGCCGTGGCTTCCGGTGACCGTGATCGTCCCCTCGTGTTCGTCGGAGATCAGTCCGATCGAATCCAGGGTCCAGACCGGCACCTCGCCGTCGTCGACCCTCGCCTGGGTCATCTCGCTTCCGACGTCTTCCTGTACAGGTTCGACGCCCGCGTCGTGCATCGTCGCCGCGCACTCGAGAGCGGACTGGCCGACTTCGCAACCGCAGTCTTCGGCGACGGCGTTGACGTGGCTGATCTCGCCGTCTCGAGCCATATCCACGCCGTCGCCGATTCGCGCGCTCTGGTTGTCGATCGTCGCGGCCGGCAGACCGAGCTCCTCGAGGTAGGAGAGCGATTCGATTCCGGCGTCGTCTTTCCCCACACCGGCGTTGTTGAAGACGATCCCGGTGAGCCCGAGCTGTGCCGCGTATCGCCCCGACGAGATGCCGCCGTGACTGCCGGCGACGATGACCGACCCTCGCGATTCCTTCGGCTGAGTGATGCTATCGACTAGTCGAATGTCTCTTGGCATCGTGGTTCATACGCTGTCCCGGAATTGTAAAAATATTTTGGTAGAAGAAATATTTGCTGATCCATCCACCTCCTATGAACGCCTTTTGCGTGGAGTTACCGCGGGAAAAGTTATTTGTAACCGAGGAACGCACCCTTTAGTGTGTTCGAGCGAATCCATCACATAGCGATACTTATCGGCGGCGTCGAGAAGGAGATAGACGAGTACACGGCCGTGTTCGAGGACGACTTCGGCATGGATCGGATTCAGAAGGTCCACTTTGAGGACGACCACTGCGAGGTTGCGCTCTATTCGATCGGCGAGACCATCATCGAGTTCACGTCCCCGACCGGCGAGCGCGGATGGCACTACGAGCACCTCCAGGAGCACGGTCCTGGATTCTTCCACATCGCGTTCGAGGTCGACGATATCGAACGGCGCCGGGCGGAACTCGAGGAGTTGGGATACGGCTTCGTCGACGAGATCCGAGACGGGATCGACTGGAAGATCACCACGCTCGATTATCACGACACGCCGCTCCCCATGCAGATCGTCGAAGATCCGCGTCCCGTCGATGAGCGAGCGTAGCGAACGATCTGCAGGTTCGGAAACGCTGACGCGAACTGGCACTGATTGCCGCTGACGGTGAGTAGCGCGACGGCGTGTTCTCGCGACTATCGAACGGCTGCGTTCCGAACCGATTCATATTTTCCCAGCGTCTGTGACGGTCATCAATTACACGTTTAGCCGAGCCACGATCGAGAACCGAACGGCGGGGAGCCACCGCCAGCCGAAAAACATCGTTCTTGCCGAACCGCTTCTGCTCGAGGACGGGCCGTCACCGAACGCCGTCCGCTGTCGGCAGCGCCACCGCAGTCTCGTCAGTACCGTTCCGCGTACGGATTCGCCGTTGTACTCAGCGATGGTGCTACACAGGCGCTCGTCGCGTCTGACCGGTCAACTGATCGTTAGTAGCCGCCGCCCATCGTGGTCGTGACGCCGCCGTCGACGACCATCTTCTCGCCGTTGATGAAGCTCGCGAGCGGGCTGGCGAGGTACAGCGCGGTGTCCGCCACGTCCTGAGGCTGGCCGATCCGACCGAGCGGCGTCGCCTGCTCGTGTTTCTCGGACGACTCGTTGTCGATCAGCTCGAGGTCGTCCGCCGTCATGGGCGTCTCGATCATACTCGGGTGGATCGAGTTCACGCGAATGCCCTCGGGGCCGAGTCGGTCCGCCAGCGCGTACGTCATCGATTCGACCGCGCCTTTCGACGTGGAGTACCGCACGCCGTCGCCGCGGCCGATAAACGACGTGACGCTGGACATATTGATGATCGAGCCGCTCCGCCCCGCTTCGATCATGCTCTCGGCGGCCGCCTGAGCGCCGAAGAACACGCCTTTGACGTTGATATCCATGATTCGGTCGAAGTCCTCCTCGGTCGTCTCGAGGAACTCGTCGCTGTGCGTGATGCCGGCGTTGTTGACCATGATCGAGACACCGCCGAGTTCGTCGGCGGCGGCGATCGCTTCTCGAAGGTCCGAAACGTTGGCGACGTTGCATTCGACGTACGTCGCTTCTTGATCGTACTCTTGTTGAATTTTCTCGTGCGTTGGGGTACCGCCGCCACGGGGGTCCGGTTGCAAGTCGGCGACGACGACGTTCGCTCCGTGTTCTGCCAGCGTCAGACTGATCGCTCGTCCGTTACCGCTCGAACCGCCAGTAACTACCGCTACATCGTCCGCTAACCAATCGGGCATGATTCCTGTGGTAGTTGTTCACCCACCCATATAAGTGTGCCGCCGCTACTGGCGGAGAAACGGTTCGGAGCGCGCAACTCCGGTGCGAACGGGTATGATATTCGAGGAGATCGGTACTGTCATCCGAGCACGGACTGGCGAGTCGCGGTCAATCCGATATCTGGTGCCGAGAGGGTCCCACGGAGGGCCCCGGACAGCAAGTTTTTAATCGCGGGTGTTGTTCCGTGTACTGATGACGGACGATACACAGCAGTTGTTCCAACCAGGCGAACCCGCGACGGGGAACTGGATCTCGATCGGACATCCGGCCGTCGCTGAAATCTGCTCCGAGGGATTCGATTTCGTCGTTATCGATACGGAACACACCGATATGGGACTGGAGACGGTCGGCAATCTGCTCCGGGCAGTTCACCGCGACGCGGCGCCTATCGTCCGCGTCCCGTTGAACGACTCGGCGTGGATCAAGCGCGTCCTCGACCTCGGCGTCGCGGGGCTCATGATTCCGATGATCGAAACCGCCGAGCAGGCGGAGCGAGCCGTCGACGCGATGCGATACCCGCCGGAGGGAACCCGCGGTGTCGCGCCCGCTCGAGCGTCCGATTACGGCCGCACCTTCGAGGAGTATTTCGAGACGGCCGACGACGAGTTGGTCACTGTCCTCCAGATCGAAACGGAACGTGGCGTCGAAAACGCGGCGGACATCGTTTCCGTCGACGGCGTCGATGCAGTCATCGTCGGTCACGGAGACCTCTCGGCGTCACTCGGCGTCTTCGGCCAATGGGAGGACGAGCGGTTCGAGTCCGCCCTGAACTCGATAGTAACGACGGCACGGAACCACGACAAGGCCGTCGGGATGTTGGCCACCGACCGCGAGAGTATCCACCGCTGGACCGATGCGGGCGTCGACTTCCTGATAGCCGGTGCCGATATCGCCTATCTCTCGGCGGGTAGCGACGCGGCGCGAGCGGAGTTCGAGGACCTCGTCGATAACTGACCGCAGTCACGGTCCGGATCGTCCGGTCGCTCGATCTGGGCGTGTTTTCGAGTGCTCTTTCTCCTCAAGCGATCGGTGACCGACGAATTCGAGAACGCTCCGCGGGTAGGCGACCGAACCGGTGGAAGGCGAAACGAGGTGTTACGCGAGACCGAAGTAGCGAGGGACGGCGAGGACGATCGAGGGAAAGAGGATCAGCACCACTAGGGCCCCGAGTAATGGAACGTAGTATGGGACGATCCCCTTGATGATATCCTCGATATCCAGATCGGTGACGCGTTCCAGCGCGAAGAGCACGACACCGAACGGCGGCGAGATGAGGCCGATCATCAGGGCGACCATCATCACGATACCGAAGTGGATCGGATCGATGCCGATCTGTGGGAGTATCGGGGCGACAATCGGGACGACGATCATGATAATCGCGATGGTCTCCATGAATGTGCCGAGGATCAGGAAGAACAGGGCGAACAGAAGAAGCAGGACCGTTGGCTCCGACGAGATAGTCAGGAGCTGCTCGGTGAGAACCGTCGGCAGGCCCGAGATGGTGAGGACGAACCCGTAGATGTTTGCGAACGCGATGATGAGCGTCAGCACGGCGGTGTCCTCGAACGTGTCGCCGAGGATGGACCAGAGCTTGCTCGGATCTAAGTTCCGGTAGTAGAGCCCGCCCAGCGCGACCGCGTAGATTCCGGCGACGGAGGCCGCCTCGGTCGGGGTGAACAGACCGGTCGCGATGCCGCCAATGATGATCGCCGGCGCGATGAGGCCGGGCAGCGCCCGAATGCTCGTCTCGAAGAGTTCGCGGAGGCTGAACGACTCCACGGTCGCCGTGCCGCTCTTCAGCGCGCCGACGGTGATGAACGCCATGAGGCCGAGGCCCATCACTAGGCCGGGGAGGATCCCGGCGAGGAAGAGGGCCCCGATCGAGACCTGCGCGGTCACGCCGTAGACGATGATCGGAATACTCGGCGGGATGATCGGGCCGATGGTCGAGGACGCGCCGGTGATTCCGGCCGCGGTCGGGCCGTCGTACCCGCGGCTGGTCATCGCTTCGTACTCGATGGACCCGAGCCCGGCAGCGTCCGCCACTGCCGCGCCGCTCATCCCGGAGAAGATGATACTCACCACGACGTTCACGTGGCCGAGTCCGCCGGGGAGCGGACGCACAAGAGCTTCGGCGAAGTCGAAGATGTCGTCCGTCAGGCCGATCGAATTCATCATCCGTCCCGCGAACAGGAAGAACGGAATCGCGAGCAGCGTGAAGCTGTTTAGCGAGCTGTACATCTGATTCGCGAACGTCTCGACGGTCCACGTCGGACCGACGCCAAGCAACATTACCAGCGCGGAGACTAATCCGAGTGCGAACGCGACGTGAACGCCGAACACGTACATGACTAGCAACGGCACGACGAACAGCATAGCCAGCAGCAGCGGATCAGTCATCGTCGATCACCCGGGCGTCCGGCTCCGCGGCTTCGCCGGTCCAGATCCGCGCCGTCTGCTCGAAGACGAAAACGAGGCAGAGGCCGAACACGGCGATGAGGTAGATCATCAAGTATCCGACCTTCAGCCAGCCGACCGTCGGGAGCGACTGCAACATCGTTCGCTCCAGGATACTGAGACCGGATAGTATCACGATCGAGCACATCACGACGACCAGGACGTTCGAGAGCGTGATCATGAGGTTCCGAATCGAATCGGAGACCATCCGCAGCAGCGGTCGTACCGAGATGTGATTTTCACGCCGCATCGCGTACGGAACGCCGGTTAGCGTCATGAAGACGAGCAGGTATCGAGCGACCTCGGTCGTCCAAACGCTCGGGAAACTCACCGGGACGAATCGGAAGAGTATCTGTAGCCCGACGATTACTCCCATTGTCCCCAGGGTGACCTTCCCGAGACTGCCCAGTAGCTGTTCTACCCTGTCCATCAGGGGACCGATAGACATCGCGGAATTCAGGGTGACTATATCTCGTATGCTAGTCATTGTGTACTTTATTCACGTCCATCCACGTTAGGCTAACGACTGCACGTCTTCCAGGCTCGGCTTCCAGCGGTCGCTGAAGAACGCTTCTAACTGCGGTTCCGCGGCGCTCCGGAACGCGTCTTGGTCGACATCATCACTGGAGACGACCGTTACGTCGTGCTCGTCTTGCACCATCTGAAGGAGCTCCTCCGCTTGGGACCGAGTCTTTTCGTTGCCCCACTCAATTGCTTCGTCGAGCGCCGTCTGCATCGCTTCCTGCTCGCTTTCGTCCA
Source organism: uncultured Halobacteriales archaeon (assembly GCA_964454105.1). Taxonomy (GTDB): domain Archaea; phylum Halobacteriota; class Halobacteria; order Halobacteriales; family Halalkalicoccaceae; genus Halalkalicoccus. The sequence goes on from CAYVQH010000034.1 coordinate 11,747, forward strand.
GACCCTGCCACCGATCCTCGTTGATCACCCAATTCTGCGTCTGGAGGAGATGATCGGTCTGCGAGAAGTGCGTTTGCACCTCGTACAGGCTGGAATCGACGAACTGTGCGATCGGTCCCTCGGAGGACGCCACGACGCCTGTCTGAAGGGCCTGATACAGTTCGTCGTACGGAACGGGTGTCGCTTGGGCGCCGATTTCTTCCCAGCTGTTGACCCACGTCTCGAACTCAGGGAGTCGCATCTTGACGCCCTCGATATCGGACGGCTCGCTCACTTCTTTGTTCGCGGTCGTTCCTCGAAGACCGCGGAACGCTGACCCCAGGATTCGCTGGTTGGCGTCGTTTATCAGTTGATCGTTGAACCCGCCGTCACCGTAGACGTACTCGTCCATGAGCGCCTGAAAGTGCTCCCAGTCCTCGGCGACGAACGGTGCTTCCAAGAACCCGTACTCGGTACCGTACGACTGGGTGAGCGCCGTCATCGCGACGCCATGGCCAGCGATACTCCCGGAGGACGTGGCGCTTATGTGATCTTCCTCTCCGCCGAGGCTCACGTACTCGAGGCCCAGGCTTTCGTCGGTTTCGTCCGAGAGGTTCTCTCCCCATCGCTCGAGAAGTTGCACTTGTGGGTGATCTTGATTGAACGTCGCAGCGATCTGGAAGGTGTTCCCGGACGTTCCGTCGCCGATACAGCCGGCAAGCGTGCTGATACCGAGCGTTGCCGTGCCACCAATAGCTTTCAATAGCGGTCGCCGTGCTTGTCCTGCCATGGTATTCCATACTACACAACCAGCTAATCATGCATAAAGATTGGGGAGGATTATTCGTTTCTAATCCATTAAAATATTGATTGGATAACGCAGCCGGACCAACCGCGGGAAGCTCGGAATCTGTGCCAGTGAGGAATCTGCTCCGCATCAACTCCCAGAGATGGGTGACGGAGGGGCGTACCACTGAATACGATGGATATCGCTGGAGTTGGTATTGGGGTCGTGCGGAGAACCTCCGTCCCAATGCGCGCGCGTCTCAACCAAGCTCAAACTCGTTCGCACCGTTTTAGCCATCTGCCTTCGCGAGATGCGAAGTCAGGCGGTGTACATATCGATCAGCGTTGTCCGTGCGTCAACCGATACGACGGATTCACTCGAGCCTTCAACCCGGCAATTTAGCAATACGTGTCGTGGTATTGCTGACCCACTATCTTCGGGTAACACCGGTATCCGTAGTTCTCCATGGAGCGCGGTCACTGAGCGGTGTCGAAGCGCGCAAAAGCTTGCTACGGACCGCGCGCCGGCCTGCTCACTGGCTCAACACGGAGACGACCGGTCGGTTCGTGTTGAGAAGGATGGACTGAGCGACGCTCCCGAAGAGCATCTTCCCTGTTTGCGATCGCCGCTGCGGACCGACGACGATGTATCGCGCGTCGCGGTCAGCCGCATACTCGACGATTTCGTCCGCCGGATCGCCGATCCGTCCAATTTCCCTCGTTTCGACCGCGACGGGATGCTCTTTGAGCAGATCGGTTACCACGCTTGCAGCAACCGTGCGCAACTCCGATATCTTGACGCCGTCGTCCTTGCTGATGCCAGTAGTTTCGGCGTCGATGGCTTCCGACCGCGTCATCACGTGGACTACGTGAAGGGGCTCCTCAAACTGATCGGCCAAGGTGGCTGCTTGGTTGAGGACGTCTGGTGCTCGCTCCGAACGGTCGACTGCTGCAACGATTACCATATGCAACTATCAGTACTCGCGGAATTATAGTTGTTTCTCTCCCTTGACTAGGGTACCAGACTAACCCTTTCCGCCAGTCACCCCAATCATAGAAGCGAACGTCACGGACAGCGGCTCGCTTTCGTTCGCTCACGAACCCGTTCTCAAACATGGTAGAATGCAAAATATTGTCCCAGCAACGGATATGCACTCAATGTATGTGTTCTGGCGGCGATACACTGCGTCGTCCACCAATTTTGGTTCCGCGGTGCTCTCCTGATGTTGGGCTTTGCTCTCCACGAGAATATCTTGGATACCGTCTTCATTATCGGTATTCTTCGCATCTCGCTAAAGCCTCCGTTTGAATCGTTACATCGCCACTTCCTCACAGACCAAAAAAGAAACCGATCAACGATATTCTCGATCTGCATTACAAGTGTATGATTGTAATTTCTGGCGGCGTCTATTCTACTAGCAACTCTCTCCAGAATATTACTGATTTGCATGTGTGAAAAATACGCCTAACTTTCACTTTACGCTAAGAGTGGCGATTCGTGGCTAGTAGCGATAGCGTTGAGATCCTCTCGGTCTTCGGAAGACGAATGCTAAAATAGTCTCGGACAAGAGCGGTAGTTCGGCAGTAGGTTTTTATCATTGAGAATATATTATTGATATATAACACTCCATAACAGAGGTATCAGCAAAGACGTTACCGACCTCGGTGCACTACTGGGAACCATCTTCAAGGAGCAGACATCCCACGAGGCGTTTGAGACGGTCGAATCGTGCCGGCGAACAGCGATCGATTACCGATCGAGCGAACTCGACACCCGTGAGTCGTTGATCGCAGAGCTCGAAGGGCTCTCGCCCCACAATCAGCGGATCGTCGCCCGGGCATTTACGACCTACTTCGAACTGATCAACCTTGTAGAGGAACGAGAACGGATCCGAACGATCCGCACGGGTTCTCACGAGCAGACCTCGACGATGGTCTCGAGGACGCGGCCGCGGAACTCGGTGAGGCCTCCGCTCGAAGTCGAAGGATGGCGAAGAGAGCGGCAACGACCGGCGAACCTCGAGCGCTGCGTCGAGGACTTCCTCGAGTAGCTCGAGATAGATCCCAATCGGGCACGACGTTCGATGAGATTGACGAGCGAACGTTCCGTCGATACGCTCGGGAACTCACCGCTCGTGACCTCTCACCGGGGACGATCCGCACCTACTACACCCAGGTGAGCGCCTACATCGGCTGGTGCGTTCGCGAGGGACTCCTCGAGGCGAACTACGCACAACGAAACGTCGCGAAGGAGTCGCTACCGGAAAACGACGGGCGGTAATTGGAGACCAGCAGGCTTGGACGGACGAATATTGACTCCTGATCACTCGTCACGTCGACGAACGAGCGCACGACGCTGTTGACGAGAAGGGGTTTGGTGCGATCAAAGAATTCTGTGATTGAGCGCTCGTCTACGTCCTCTGTTACTCGGTCGTCCGCGGAGGAAAATCTTCGCGGATCCGAAAGACGATCGCCGGAACAGCCTTCGGTGGGACGACGTCTCGCTCGACAACCAGAAGATGACTGTCCTCGTTAAAAAGCAGGCTGGTCCGATCACTGATAAAACAAGTCATTAACCGATAAAGCGATACAAAGGCCTTCTCGAGCCAGCGACCGAGGAGTAGCCGGTCTTCCCAACATTCCATCTCCCGACACTGTATGAAACACTCCGGACTGGATTCGCAACGAGCACAGCTGGTCGGAAAACAAGATCGAAACCTTCGTCAACGATCTCACTACACAGGCCGACATATTCGAAGCCCTCCGTAACTACGAGCTGACTAATATTTGACCAACCCCTGTGATAAATATGTCCATCTACTGAACGGTAGGGTTGGTCCAATGTGGAGCGAAAAAAGGCACGCATCAAAATCATCCTCCGAAGTTGTGCAAGTCTGTGCCGTTGCGAGGAAGACGGTTTCACGGAAATATTTTCGAAATGTAGATACGGGACGATTACCGTCAGATCTCCGTGATTTGGGTGTCCTCGTCGACCGCCTGGGCGTC
>CAYVQH010000035.1:0-14390 GCA_964454105.1 uncultured Halobacteriales archaeon
CCCCGTGCGTGTCGGTCTGTCCGACCAACGCCCTCCAGAAGAAGGACAACGGCTTCGTCGAGGTCGTCGACGACCTCTGTATCGGCTGTCAGTACTGCCTGTCGGCGTGTCCGTTCGGCGCGCCCCAGTTCCCCGAATCGAACGAGGGGCTGACCGCGGTCGTCGGCTCGGGCGGCACCATGGACAAGTGTACGGGCTGTGAGGAGCGCCAGGACGTCGGGAAGGGCCCCGCCTGCGCCGAGGAGTGTGCGACCGACGCCATCCTCGTGGGCTCGTCGGGCCAGATCGCGGACGAACTCGAGAAACGGGACAGCGGCGCGTTCTTCAACGACACCGCCATGGAGATCATCTTCGGCGACGACGCGGGGATGTTCGACCGATGAGCGACACGGATCCCGAGACCGGCGGGGACTCCGATCACGCGGACGACGAGCGCACGGAGTCCGACGGCGGGAACCGCGGGCTCTCGGACCGTGCGGCCTTCTGGACCAGCGCCGTCCTCTCGCTGGCGCTGGCGGTCGGGTCGGTCTGGCTGATCGGCGTTCGGGCGATCCACTTCGAGGCGCTCCAGCGCGTGCGCCCGACCGTCGACGGCGGCGGCGTCGGCACGGGATGGATCCAGGGCAACACGATTCCGTCGCTCGAATGGATGATCACGCTGATCCACTTCGCGGACGTGGTGATGGGCGTGTTCATCCTCGTGATGATCTTCATCCACTGGATCGCGTTCCGCCGGCTCGCCGCACGGATGCGCCCGCCGGACGCACCCCGACGGCGTAGCGAGACCGTCGCGACCGACGGCGGTGAGCGGTCCGAGGGACCGCGATCCTCGTCGACGGACCGGCCGGCCGACGGGAGCGAGGCACGACCGGCACGAGCGCCTCGGGAAGGCGAACGGGCGTCTTCCACGAGCGATCGCTCCCGTCGACGGGGAGGTGACTCGGAGTGACCAACCTCGATCACGGGAAATTCTCCCGGGTGACGACGATGTTCCACTCGCTTCTGGCGCTGACGGTGTTCGTCCTGTTCTTCACGGGCTACGCCGTCGCGTTCAACACCGAACTCTGGTGGCTCGTCGAGCTCATGGGCGGCAATCAGGGCGTGCTCGCGGTCCACCGGATCGCCGGGTTCATGCTGATCTTCCTGACGGCCTTCTGGGTGCTGTACATGCTGCTTCGCATGGGTGGTTCGGTGAGTCTCACTGAGGTCCTGCCGACGCCGGGCGACGTCGCCGCGTTCGTGCAGGACGTGAAGTTCGCGGCCGGCATGGCCGACGAGCGCCACCCAAACGCCCGGCAGTTCGCGGGCTACTCCGCGGACGAGATCCCGCTGCTCTCCTACGTGGGCAAGGGCGTGATCGCCATCTTCACCGTCGAGCTCCTCCTGTTGATGATATCGGGACTACTGATCTGGCAGAAGACGATGCTGATCAACTTCTACAACACCCAGTCGGTCGTCATCGCCTTCGTCGCCTTCCACGGCTCGCTCGGCGTGATCATGCTGATGGGGGTCATGTTCCACACGTTCGAACACGGCTTCCACCCCGCGTTCTACCCCGTCGAGATGAAGGCCTTTCTCCCCAAGTCCGACACGCCCGAGCACCACGGCGACGCCGAGTCCGACTCGGTCACGGGGATCGAACGGCTCCGACTGAAGCCCAGTTGGGGATGGGTGACCAACGTCATGGGCGTGCTCACGGTCATCGGGATCGTCAGCATCCTGATCACCAGCATGGACTACGGCGGCTACCCGATCAGCCGGACGCTCGTCTTCAACGAGGGAAGCCTGCTGCGTACCGTCGGCGTCAACATCGGCGTTCTGGTGCTGTTCATCGGACTCTTTCTCTCGATGTACGGCAACGTCCTCCGGGCGCGCTACATGCGCCAGCGCCGCCAGCAGGAGCGCTACACCGCCGCCACCGACGGTGGAGCGGACGCGGACGACTGAACCGCCTCCGTCTTTCGGCGGACCATGGTGGGACCGGGACGGAAACGGTCAGCCGACCAGTTCCATCGAGTCCTCCGATAGCTCGACGGTCACGTCGTTTCGCGTCTGATCATCGATCTGGTTCAGGTTCCGCGTGAGGACTTCGAGGACGTCCGTCGGCTCGGGATACACCAGCATGTTGCCCTCGCCGTCCTCCATGACCAGTTGGGTGTCGGCGAGGTTCACTCGACTCCCCTCGATGCTCGCGACGATGGCCGGAAGCGCCTCCGCGCCGCCGGTGTCGCCCTCCTCGACCATCGTGATGTAGAGGCTCTCGAGACCGATGAGGTCCTTGTACTCCCGAACCCGTTTCGCACACTCAACCATGTCTCGGGTGACGTCGGTCTTCGACGGGTTGCCGTGCTCGCCGTTGAAACAGTGTTTGCATACCCGCAGTTCCATTCGCATGGGTCGGGCTTACCGTCGAGGAGCCATTACGCTGTTGCCCCGGTTCGTGGCTCCGGAAACCCTTAGTGTGGGCCCGCCGATAGCGTGGGTATGGCAGGGGCACTCTATTACGGGTACGTCGGGCTCGTTCTGCTGGTGACCGTCGGCGGACTGCTCGCCCTGGCGTTCACCACGCGGGACATCCGCGGCGACGGCGGGTTCGCCCTCGACGTCCTCTCGGCGGCCGTCATCGGGCTGTTCATCGCCGTGCTCGCGTGGACGACGGTGCTGTAACCGTCTCGCCCAACTCTGGCGCGCTCGCCTCGTAACCGTTCTCGCGCAGTTCCGCCGCGAACGCCTCGCTTCGGTCGCCGTGATTGATCAACAGTGGGGTCTCCGTGTAGTTCGAGAGGAACTCCACCAGCCCCTCGCGGTCGGCGTGTGCCGAGAAGTCGTAGGCCTCCACTCGCGCGGCGACGGGCATGACTCTCCCGTCTATCTCGGCGCTTCCGGTCTCAAGCAGGCTCCGACCGGGCGTCCCTTCGACCTGGTAGCCGGTCATCGCGATCTTGTTGGTCGGGTTCGTCCGGATCTCGGGGATGTACGTCATCGCGGGGCCACCCGAGAGCATCCCGCTGCTGGTGACGATCGCCGCCCGTTGGTCGGCGATCCGTTTGCGTTGGCCGTCCCGACCGGTGACGAACCGCGCATGGGACTTCGCCCGCCCGAGCGCGTCCGCGTCGCGGACGAACTCGGGATACCGCCGAAGCATCTCGGTGACCCCCTTTCCCATCCCGTCGACGTAGCAGGGGACGTCGTACTCCGCACAGACCAGCAGCATCTCCTGGGTCCGTCCGATGGCGAACGCCGGGACGACGACGGTGCCGCCCTCCCAGAGCGTGGTCCTGACGCTCTCGGCGAACCGCTTTTCGACCTCGTCCCGCGGGTCGTGGGTGACGTCCGAATAGGTGCTCTCGCAGATCACGACGTCGGCCTCGGGACGTGCGGTCGTGCCGGCGACCAACCGCTGGTCGTCGGTATGGAAATCGCCGGTGTACAACAGGCGCGTCTCGCCGTCGTCCACTAATACATGCGCGCTTCCGGGGATGTGACCGGCGTTGTACAAGATCACCTCGTGGCCCGCCGCCTCGAACGCCTCCCCGTATCCGTGGGTCTCGGAGACCTGCGTGAGCCGTCCGAGGTCGGTCTCGGTGAAGGGACACCGATAGCTCCCGCCGTGAAGCTTCAGCGTGTCCCGGGCGAGCGTGGTCGTCAGTTCCCTGGTGGGGGGCGTCCAGTGGACCGGCGGGCGCGCCTCGCCCGACAGCAGCGCAGGCACCGCCCCGGCGTGGTCGAGATGGCCGTGGGAGACCACCACGGCATCGGGATCACAGTCGAGCGGGAGGCGCGGCGGGTTGTCGGTGCTCATCCCGAAGTCAAGGAGCAGCGAATCGTTGACGAGGATCGCGCTGCGGCCGATCTCCCCGGCACCGCCGAGGAACTCGATGTCCATCGTCCGTCCGAAGGCGGGCGGGCGGCTTGTGCCCTGCGGATCGCCCGCGACGACGCGTGGATGCGTCCGGATCGAAGCGAGCGGCCCGGTTCCGGTTCAACACGCTTTTTACCGGCGGCCGTCTGATTCCGGGCATGGCAGACTTCAAGGTCGTCGTTTCGGATCCCGAAACGGGCACGACCTACCAGCGCGACGTGGACGGACAGGACGCAAACCGGTTTCTCGGCATCGAACTCGGCGAGGAGGTCGACGGCAGCGCCGTCGGTCTCTCCGGCTACTCGCTCGAACTCACCGGCGGCTCGGACACGGCAGGTCGCCCCCTCCGAAACGACGTCGCGGGTCCGAACCTCAAACAGGTGCTTCTGACAGGCGGCACCGGCTACAAGCCCGAACGCGAGGGCGAGCGAAAGCGCGTCACCGTTCGGGGCCGGGAGATCAGCGAGGAGGTCGTCCAGATCAACGCCAGGATCTCCGAGCACGGCGAGGGCGACGTCGGGGACCTGCTCGCCGAGGGCGACGAGGAATCCGACGACGAGTAACTCCGTTTATGGACCGGATCTCGAGCGACAACCCGGCAGTCGAGACCATCCGCGCGACGGTCGCGCGCCACGGGGCCAGACGAAAACGGATCGACCTGCCCGATGGCTCGCTTCCCGAGGGCGAGATCGTCAGGCTCGTCATCGACGGCGCCACCTACCACGCGAGAGTCGAGGGCGGATTCGCGGGCGATCCACACGTCAGCGGTGCCTACGAGACCGCCGACATGGCCCGCGAGGGATCGGGAACCGACCGCCTCGGGGAGTGGCTCGATCGGACCGGCCGGCCGGTCGACGGCTCGGTTCTGGTCGACGTGATCGAACCCGGATTCGCCTATGGAATCCGAGAACCGGGCGAGGAGACGGTCTACGAGGCCGTCGCGAGTCCCAAGGAGAGCCTCGCGAACATCGCCCGTGATCTGGAGGACTCATGAGCCGTCTCGAGGGCTTTCTGGCGGGCGACCGACCCGAGGACGTCGCGATCTACCTCGACGGGGAGGTCGTCGACGACCTCGGCAAGCTCGCCGAGTACGGCGAGGAAAGCGAGGACGGAATCGTGCTGGTCGTCCCCGGCGAGAGCGGGCGAAACGCCTTCTCGACCGTCGCCGGCACGGACGCCATGGCGTTCGCGAAGGAGGCGATGGGCGAGGAAGGCGAGATCGATGCTGACCTCGCGGGCGGGACCTGTCCCGACTGCGACGCCGACGACGTTCGTTTCGTCTTCGCCTTCTCCGAGGAGCGAAACGAGGCGGTCGGCGGCCGGTACGCCGAGGGCGACGTGATGCATGCCTACGCACAGTGTGGCTGTGGCACCGCCTTCTCGGATCGGTGGGTCGTCGGCGAGCGGTAGTCGCCGAGAAACCTATTCCGTTCCGCCCAGTAGTACCGACATGTCCTACGAGACCGGAAGCGAGACGCGCCGCGGTCTGCTCCTCTCGACGCGCGAGTGGAAGGTCGTCTTCATCGCGACCGCGCTGTTGGTGATCAACGTCGCGTTGATGTACGTCCTCGCGACGACGCCGCTCGCGGCCCTCAACGCGGCGCTGTTCGCTACCCCGATCCTCGGTGCACTCGTCTACGGCGCGGCGCTGCTCGTCGGCCAGTGGATCGCCGAACGCGGCGTCACGAACGGGAACGGTCCGCTGGCGTTCGTCGGGCTGGTGATCCTCCAAGGGGCCTTCGGCACGTTCGGCGCGGGCGTCCTCTCGTTTGCGCCGCCCGACCTGCGAGTCACCGCTCTCGCGATCACCGCCGCCGTCACCGGCGCCCTGACGTTCCTCATCGCTGTCTATATCTACGCCCGCTCGAAGTCCTTCGATCGCTGGTCCACCTTCTCGACCGTCTCGTTTTTGCTCGGGATCGTGGCCATCGCGGTCGGCACGTTCGTCGCTCCTGTCCTGTTGCTCGCGGGGTTCGTCCTCGTCTTCGCGGGCTTTCTCTTTCGACTCGGCTGGGAGATATGGCGCGTGCGCGAACGCCGTGACTTGTCCGCGAGCCTCGCCGCGATCGGCGTCTACATCGCCGTGATGGGCGTGTTCGTTCACGTCCTCCAGATCGTCCTTCGCCTCCTCGCGCGCCGCGAGTGAGCGCGAGGTTTTTCGTCCACCGTTTCGAGGGATCGCTGTGATGCCGACGCTCCGTCCCGCAACCACAGACGACGCACCTGAGATCGCCCGGATCTACGCCCCGTTCGTCTCCGAGTCGGTCGTCTCCTTCGAGTCCGTGACCCCGACCGCCGAGGAGATCGAATCCCGGATCGCGACGAAAACCGATCAGTACCCGTGGCTCGTCTGTACGCTCGACGAAATCGTCGGCTACGCCTACGCCACCTCCCACCGTGATCGGGACGCCTACCGCTGGTCGGTCGACGTCTCGGTCTACGTCGATCCCGATCACCACCGTCGCGGAATCGCCCGCGCGCTCTATACCGCGCTGTTCGCGCTGTCGAGAGAACAGGGCTTGTTCAACGCCTACGCGGGGATCGCGCTCCCGAACCCCGCGAGCACCGGCTTCCACGAGTCGATGGGGTTCGAGCCGGTCGGAATGTATCACGGCGTCGGCTACAAACGTGGGAACTGGCATGACGTCCGGTGGTACGAGAAAACGCTCGACGAACGACCGGCGGATCCGGATCCACCGGTCGCGTTCCCCGACCTCGATGCCTCCATCATCGAGCGCGCGATCGAAACCGGCGCGTCACTCCTCGAGGACTGATCCGTCCTCGCCCTCGGCGTTCTCGTCCTCGGCCAACGTCCGAAAGGCGTCGAGGATCACCTGCTTCGTCGTCGCCCCGCGGGTCGTCCAGTGATGCGCGTAATCCAGCATGTCGTCGTAGATGTCGGGCTTGCAGCCCGCCGCCTTCGGGTGGCCGCCGCCGTTTACCTGTCCCGCGACCTCGTGACACCGCTCGAATGCGTCGGTTCCCCGAATGGAGGCCGAGCCGGCGGGTTTGACGATTACCGAGGCGTCCGCGCCCGCCTCGCGCATGGCCTCTGCGACCTCGTTCTGGGAACATCGCCCGTACGTGATGCCGACGGTCCACGGCCCGACCTCCTTGGTCTCGCCGCGCTTGACCGCCACCTCGATCAGCGCCTCCTTCTCGACGCGCTTCTCGGCAAGGAAGTCCTGTACTTCCTCGGGGAGGTCGGGGCCGTGTTCAGCGACCACCGCCACGTAGTCCTCGGGCTCGGACCAATAGGAGAAGTCCGCCAGATCGTCGCTTCGGGGATCCTCGCGGATCCAGAGGTCGTGATCGCGCGTCACGGCGGCGAGTTCGACGAGGCGGCGAGGGATCTCCGTATCGAGCGCGCGGACCGCCACGTCGGCGGTACACTCCTCGTCGCTGTCGCCGACGACCAGTTCGGCGCCCGCCTCGCGGACGCTCTTTGCCACCTCGTCGTCCCACTGGTGGTGGTCGAACCAGCGCACCTCGCTCGCGATCCCGAGCGCGGCGTCGAGTTCCTCGTCGACGTACTCGTACTCGTCCGGACAGAGGTCACAGACGAAGAGGCGAATCCCTTCCTCGCCGTACTCGGCGACCCGTTCGAGGGAGTCCTCGATCTCGTGGGGGCCGGTCGGAAGCAAGGCGGCCGCGCCGTACACTTCCCGGAGGATCGCCACGCAGGCGAGTCCGTCGGCGTCGGGGTCTGCGATCACGGCGGTCTCGACGCCGTCGAGGGCCTCCTCGGCGGCGGCGTCCTCGGCGGCCTCCTCGAACTCGTCGGGATAGAAGAAGCCCGCACCCGGGAGGACCGACTTCCGGGACAACGGGAGGTCGTCGATGAGGGTCTCGTCCATGGGCGAACGAGCGCGCCCGGAGGGAAAGCGTCCCCGGTTCCGCCCCGGCTCAGGCCGCGGGTTCCGATCCGGTCCCGGCCCCGTTTTCGATCTGGCGGACCGTGAGGACGGGCACGGGACAGGTCCTGACGACGCCCTCGGCGACACTGCCCAACAGGAGTCGGTTCTCGCCGTGGCGCCCGCGGGTGCCGGTGGCGACGGCGTCGACGTCGTGCTCGCGGGCGTACTCGCAGATCTCGACGACGGGTCGCCCCTCGCGTACCGCGGTGATGACCTTGCCGTCGGCCAGTTCGTCGACCTCGTCGAGGGCCTCTTCGGCTCGCTTCTCGAGGGCGTCCTGGAGGTCCCCTTTGAGCCCCTCGGGCGAGGCGTCCACCTCGGTGGCGTCGACGACGTAGAGCGCGTGGACGGTCGCCTCGAAGCGCTCGGCGAGGTCGAGGGCGACCTCGACGGCGCGTCGACCGCTCGCGGAGCCGTCGGTTGCGATGACGACGGAATCGAACATGCAGGCCGTACCGCCGCCGGGAGAATAAAACCCTCCCTCTAGGAGATGGGTTTTTGACCCGGGCTGACACAGGTGTGCACATGAGCGAGTCACTCTCCGTCGAGACGGTGCTCGTCCCGGTCGACGGCAGCGACGAGTCGGTCACCGCGGTCGAGTACGCCGCCTCGATCGCCGCGGCCTACGGGGCGTCGATCCACGTCGTCTACGTTCTGGGCGAGGAGGTCGTGCGCGCGATCGAGACCGGCACCGTCGACGAGGCCGCGGTCGCCGACGAGACCGAGGCGTTCGTCGAGACCGCGACCGGGATCGCACGCGAGGCGGACGTTCCGGTCGCCACCTCGACCGCCTACGGCTACTCGACCACCCAGAAGACCCGCCACCCCGGCAGCGCCGTCCTCGACTGTGCGGAATCGATCGACGCTGACTTCCTCGTCATCCCCCGCATGTCGACCTACGACGAGCCCGGAGAGGTGCTCGAACGCGCCGCCGAGTACGTCCTGTTGTACGCGAGCCAGCCCGTCCTCTCGACGTAGGACCTAGTTGAGCCGCAGGGTCATCTCGAGCTCGAAGCTCTCGACGGAGCTCGACTCGAAGCCGACCGACTCGTAGAGGCCCACCGCGGGGTGGTTCCAGCGTTCGACGGTGAGCCAGACCTTCTTGACGCCCTCCCGTTGGCCGTGGCCCAGCAGCGCGCGGATGAGCCGCGAGCCGATTCCCGCCCCCTGGTAGTCCTGGTGGACGAAGATCGCGAGTTCGGTGCCGTCGTCGCCGTCGGGCACGAGGGTGGCGTGGCCGACGATCCGCTCGCCGTCCAGCGCGATCACGTCCTGGCCCTCCTCCAGGATCACGTCGAGCCAGCTTCGCACCCGCTCCTCGCGGGCCGGCGGGATCCCCTGTGCTCGATCGGCGGGGTCGAAGGTGTCGTACATCTCACAGAGCCCTTCGAACCAGTCGTGATCGTAGACGCGGATCTCGATCCCGCGGCCCTCGCGGTCCTCGAACTCGACGGGCGGGGCCTCGAACGGGCCGGCGACCTCCTCGGGGTAGTCGTAGTCGGCCATCTATCTCACGAGGGTGACGCTGGTCTCGGCGTTCAACACGACGAACTCCGCGACCTGCCCTACTCTGATCTTGCCCATCGGGCTGCGCTCGCCGCCGCCGATGACGATCTGGTCGTACTCGCCGTCGTCGCCCATCTCGACGAGCATCGCGCCGGGATCGCCCTCGAGGTGGTGGATGTCGGCCTCGAGGTCGTGCTCCGAGAGGGCCCGCTCGACTTTCGCTTCGATCTCGTCGGGGCTCATCTCCGTATCCAGGTTGTCGAGGATCGCCACCGTCAGCGAGTCGCCCGCCTCAGCGGCGCGCTCGGCCGTCTGGCTGAGCGCGTGCCAGGAGTCGTCGCTGCCGCCGATGCCCAGGAGGAGTCTCATGGATCACGGTTCGTAGCCTCCTCGCAAAAGCCTACCGGGCGATACGCTTTTTCCTCCGCCTCCGAAAATCCCTCCATGCCCAACCGTCCCTCCGACCCGGAGGCAGACCCCGAAGCGACGTCCGACGACCGGACCGACACGGACGCCCCGGAGTCGACCCCGCCGGCGGACGAGACAGAGGTTCCGGAGGACGTGCGCCGCTACGCCCGATTCACCAAGATGGACGGGGCCGCCTACGACCGGGTCAACGGCTTCCTGCGCGATCGAACCTACGTCACCGCCCGCGAGTGGGCCATCGCCCGGCTGTGTGCCGATTTCCGCACCGAGACCGGCGTCGAGATGACCAAGATCGGCGAGAACCTCCCCGAACTCGTCCCCTTCATGACCGACACCTACAGCCCGCAGGCGGTCAACCAGGCGCGTGCCTCCTTCGAGGAGAAGGTCACGAAAGCGGGCGCGACGTTCCTCTACGGCGCCATGTCGGGGTTCTTCACCGCCGAGGAGCTCGACGACCTGATGTACGAGGTCACCGAGGTCGCGAAGTTCCTGCTCGAGGTCGAGGGATCGGATCTGGCCGCGAGCGAGGAGCTCGACGTCGAGGACCGCATCTCGGAGGTGATGCGCGACGTCCGGCGTTCCAGCGACAGGCTTCGCGCCGAGGAGACCGGCCACGACCACGAGACCTGTCCCCACTGTGGCCACGAACTCGAACCCGACACGAACGACGCCGAGTAGACGTTCTCTCGGACGACCGACGCCCTACGACCGACGACGCACGTTTCGTCCCTGCACATCGCCGAACTCGCCGTCCCGCCACACGAACCGCCCCCGGACCGTCGTCCACTCCGGAAACACGCCCTCGCGGCCCTCGAACGGCGTCCATCCCGCCTTCGAGTGCAGCCGCTCGGCTCGTATCTCCGTCACTTGATCGAGGTCGTACAGCGCGAGATCGGCGTCCATCCCCGCCGCAATCCGGCCCTTTCGCGGCAGGTCGAAGACCCGGGCGGGGTTTCTCGCAGTGAGGTCCCGAACCCGCTCGTGCGAGAGGTCGCCGCGCTCGGCCGCCGCCAGAAGCAGGGGAACCATCGTTTCGACTCCGGGCACGCCGCTTGGTGCCTCCCGGATCCCCGCCTCCTTCTCCTCGCGGGTATGGGGCGCGTGGTCGGTCGCGACGACGTCGACGGTCCCGTCCGCGACGCGCTCGAAGACCCCTTTTCTCCTCTCCTCGCTCCTGAGCGGGGGGTTCATCCGACCGAACGTCCCCAGGTCGTCGAGGTCCTCACGCGAGAGCAAGAGGTGATGCGGCGTCACCTCGCAGGTCGCACCTGCCTCCGTCGCTCCGTCGATCCCCTCGGGCGTGCTGGTGTGTGCGACGTGGATCCGGGCGTCGCTCCGGGCGCCGACCTCGCAGGCCCGTTCGACCGCGGCGGCCTCGGCCCCGGCGGTCCGGTAGGCGCTCCAGGCCTCGGCGTCCGCCTCGCGGCCGACACCCTCGCCCGCGTCCGAAAGCGCCCCCTCGTCGAACAGCGTCGCGTCCTCGGCGTGGACGGTCACGACCGCCTCCGCCTCGGCGGCCCGCTCGACCGCCGCCTCGAACAGCCCCGCGTCGATCCCCATCTCCCCGGTCGAGTCGGCGAGAAAGACCTCCCCGAGGGCGAAGATCGGTCGCTCGAACAGCCCGTCGGGATTCCATTCCTCCACCACGCCGCCGTTGATCCCGTAGTCGACGAGCGACTCGTCCGCGAGTTCGGCCTTCTCGTCGAAGCTCGCCCCGTCGGCGGTGGGCGGGTCGGTGTTCGGCTGGTCCACGACGGTGGTGACGCCACCCGCGGCCGCGCTTTTCGAGCCCGTCTCCCACGTCTCCTTTCGGGGAAAGCCGGGCTCGCGGAAGTGAACGTGGGCGTCGATCGCACCCGGCAACAGGAGTTTCCCCGCGGCGTCGACCACCCGCTCGTCGCCGTCGGTCCGCAGATCCCCCTCGACGGCTGCGATCCGCTCGCCGCCTATCCGGACGTCGACGGTTCGGTCGTCGACGAGGGTGGCGTTCTCGATGAGCATACGCGACCTCTCGTCCGACCCGGCCTACCGTTTTCGGTCGGCACGCTCGATCTCCCGCTCTCGACCGTCCACCAGTCGGGACTCGATCGCGCGGGCGACCACCCCGGAATCGCTCGATCCGCCCGCGCGGGCGACGCTTCCCACGCTGCGGGGATCGAACGGGATCCCGAGTGCCCGGTAGACGGGATCGAGAACCGCCGCGATTGTCCCGCGATCGGCGACGATCACGATCCCCGCGACGAGCGCGGCCCCGCTCGTAACGCGCTGGGCGATGCCGACGACCTTCCCCCCGGCGCTCAGCGAGTGGGTACCCGGACAGAAACTATCGGAGGGTTCGCCGCGTTCGATCTCGACCCCGAGATCGGCGATCCCGGCCCGCACTCGCTTCGCCGCGTCGTCGTACCGGCCGTCCAGCCCGACTCGCGGGTCCTCGATCGGGATCGCCCGGGCGAACGCCAGCGTCGTCCCGGTGTAGGCGACCGCTCGGCCGCCGACGCTCCGCTCGATCGGCGGGAACCCGTGTTCCTCGGCGGCGCGGCGGGCATCCTCGTAGCCCGCCTCGTTCGTGTCCCGGCGACCGAAGGCGAGCTGCCGATGGGGCGTCCACACCCGGACGCCGGGCTCCCTGCGCTCGTCGGCATCGTCGAGCAGTTCTCCCGTCAGCCGGCGGTCGTCCTCGGGTGTGGGCGCCCGACCGCGAACCACGCGCATGAACGTGGATCGGGGCCGACGGGGCTAAACCCTCGCGCCCGAACCCACCGACATGGCCGTCACCCTCTCCGAGCAACTCCTCCGGCGCTACCCCCGGTTTTCCCTCTACAACTCGCCGTATCCGGCCCACGACCGGGGCCGTGCGATCGACCTCTACCCCGAGAACGGCGCTCCGAGCCCCGTCGCCGGCGAGGTGATCGACACCCGAACCGTGCGGGCTCCTCCGAAGCCCTACTCCCCCGAGAACGATCACCTGATCCTGATCGAGACGGACGAGTACGTCGCCCGGATCCTCCACGTCGAGCCCGGCGTCTCGGCGGGCGATCACGTGGATGTCGGCGACTCGCTGGGGACAACCGTCCGCGCCGGTTTCTTCGCGCCGTGGGTCGACGATCACGTCCATCTGGGCTTTCGCACGCCCGAAACGAACCCGTACCGGGCGTCGGGATCGCTCCCCGTCGAGATCGGGTGCGAGGTCGAGCCGGTCGCGTGGGACGGAACGGGGCGGGTTCGGGAAGTGGGCGAGACGTTCGTCGTCCTCGATACCCCCGACCACCCTGCACCCGGCACGCGTTTCGCGGGGATCGCCGCCGACTCGGGCGAGACGGCACTCGACGGCGGTCTGTCCCACTACGAGGGTGGCGGCGCGCTCGCGGGCGCGTCGGGGCCGCTCTCCCTGCTCGGCGAGCGGATCGGAACCGCGACCGGTCGTCACGTTCGATGGGACCCCATCGAGGTGGTCGCGAACGGCGAGCCCCTCACCGGGATCTCGCTGTTCGCCGGGCTCGATACGATGGGCGCGAAGCTCGTTCGGCCTGACCACGAGTTCGCCGTCGGCGACCAGATCGAGGTCGCGATCCGCCCGGGCCGGTGAGTACAAGTCCTCGGGCTCTGGACTGGGCGTATGACGGACATCGCCGTTGACGCCGGGTTCCTCCAGGAGTACATCGACGACCACCACGACTTCCTCTCGTGGCTCGGCGCGGGCGTCGATGAACTGGCTGAGGGCCGCATGGTCATGTCGATCCCCTACGACGAGAAGCTCACGAACACCCAGCCCGACGGGAGCGAGCGCCGCGCCGAGATCAACGGCGGGGTCGCCGCCACGCTGGTCGACACCGTCGGCGGTTTGGCGCTGCGGACGACCCTCGACGATCCCCTCGAGGGTGGCGTAGCGACGATCAACCTGAACGTCAACTACCTCGAACGGGCGACCGACGACCTGATCGCCACGGCGGAGGTGGTCAGATCGGGCCGGAGCGTCGGCGTCAGCGAGATCACCGTCGAGAGCGAGACGGATACTGGCTCGAAGCCGGTGGCGACCGGTCAGGGTGCGTATCGGCTGTTTCGCGCCGATTGATCAGCCCGCCGCCGGTCGACGGGCAAGCTACCGTTCCCGGTGTTCGTCCTTCGCCTCCCGGTAGGCCTCGTCCTCGCGAACGTGCTCCAGACGCTCCTCGAAGCGAAGCGCCGCCTCCCGCTTCTCCGGGTCGGCCCACTCCTCGGCTTCCTCGGGGGTCTTGAACGTCCACAGCGGAAGCAACTCGCCCTTGTAGGGCTGGACCTTGAAGACTCCCTCCTCGCCGCGGCCGATCTCGTAGGCCTCGGGGTTCTCGCGGAAGTCGACGTCGTACTCGGGTCGTCTCCGTCCTCACCGCCGTTCCCGCTCATCCGTCGAACTCGATCCCTCCTCGTGTCGTCGCCTCGCCGAACAGCCACTCGGAGTGCTCGACGGCGTACTCCAGATGGCCCTCCTCGATGTAGCCAAGGGCGTCCTCGATCACGACCGGTCGGAAGTCCCGAAGGCCGGCGCTGCCCGCCGTGTGGAGTACACAGACGTTCGCGAGGGTGCCACAGAGCAGCAGATCGTCGATCCCGCGTGCGCGGAGCCACCCCTCCAGTTCGGTGTCGTGGAAGGCGTCGTAGGTGTGTTTCTCGACGACGTGGTCGTCCTCCCGTGGAGCCAG
>CAYVQH010000036.1:0-14024 GCA_964454105.1 uncultured Halobacteriales archaeon
TCGATCTTCACCGCGGTGACGTCGAACCCGGCGTTCTTCAGCAACCTGCCGGTGCTCGCGGCGGTGATTCCCTTCCCGAGGCCGCTCATGACGCCCCCGGTAACGAAGACGAACTTGCGCCCGAGAGAAGGATCGTAGTCGCTGTTCGGTTCGGTCGGCATACTGACCCTGTGCGAAGGGGATAAAAAACGATTTCGGAGCGGATCGGGGGCCTACGGAGTTCCCCCATCGAAGAAGCCCTCGGCCTCGTCGATCCCGAGAACGAACTCCGGGCCGAAGGCGCCGGCCGGGGTCCGATACCCAGGCTCGGTCTCGCCGTCGAGCACCCGTTCGGTTACCGCGAGCGCACACGCCCCGGTGACGACGTACGGATCCGACATCTTGAGCCGCGAGACGACCCGCTCGCCCTCGTCGTCCGTCGCCTCTCCCCAGAAGTAGGTCGAACCCCGCTTTCGCGCCCGTTTCGAGGGGCCCTCGCGGACGACCTGGGCCACACGTTTCATCGACTCCCGAACCGGACCGGTCGCGAGCAGCGGGGCGACGTACCGGTGGGCCCGAAGCGCGAGCCGAGCCGGCGGCGGCGCGAAGACGTAGACCTCGACGTTCGGGACGCCGGTCGTGTAGTGGGCGGTCGAGACGTCTCCCAGCGGCATCGTCACCGCCGGACGGCTCCCGCGCCCGAAGTCGATCCGCCGGGACTTCCAGCCCGCGGGGACGTGTTCGAGCCGGCCTTCGTTCCTGATCGCCCCGCCGTCCTCCAGCCCCTCGAGCAGCGTCGTGACCGATCCCACGGAGGGCGGCCGAAAGGTCTCGGCTCCGAGCGCGAGCCGTGTCGCCTCCGGGAGTCGCTCGACGAGATGGGCCGCCAGACAGTCCATCGGCACCGAGGAGAGCGCCGCGGCCGGAAAGAGGGTGACTCCGGCCTCCTCGGCGTCGTCGCTTCTCCGCCGGACCCGCTCGATGACGGGGATCTCGCCGGTGATGTCGACGTAGTCGGTCCCGCTCTCGATACACGCCTCGACGAGTTCGTCCGCGGTGTTCGAGAAGGGGCCGGCACAGTTCAACACGCAGTCGACGTCGGAGAGTTCGTCCGCGGCGGCCGCCGTCTCCGAGAGGTCGAATCGACGGTGTTCGAGACCGAGGTCGCTCGCCTGCTGTACGAGCGCCTCACGGTCGCGGCCGGCCAACACCGGCTCCATCCCCCGGTCGGCGGCTTCCTCGGCGATCAGCCGTCCGTTGTAGCCGTACGACCCGTAGATCAGAAGCGTCGCCATACCCGGCCATCGTCCCGTCGGCTGTTAAACGGCCGGCCGGCAGGCGCGAGCCTTGCTCAGCGCAGTTCGGCGAAGAAGCCCGCGACCGACTCGGCGATCCGGTCGTGTTTGCCCAGAAAGAAGTGGTCCGCTGACAGCTCCTCGACCGTCGCGTTTCGGCCCGCCGCCTCCACGACCGGTTCCCACTCGGCGGTCGAATCGCGCGTCCCGTAGAGCACCTGCAACGGACAGCCGAGTCCCGCGACGGCCGCCGCGACGTCGAGGTCCGTCACCTGCGAGGCGGGTGCGAGCGCCGACACGCCCACGATCGGTTCGTCGACCGAGGCGGCCGCGAGGATCGCCATGGCCCCGCCGAAGCTATAGCCGAAAACACCCACCGAATCGTACTCGCCGGCCGCCCAGCGGATCGCGTTGCGCGCGTCCTCGCGCTCGCCGTAGCCCTCGTCCCAGTCGCCGTAATCGAAGCGCAGACAGGCCATTCCCCGCTCGGCGAGCGCCCCGCCCACCGCCGTCAACCGCGGATCGCCGCGATGACCGCGATGCTGGGGGTGGGGCGGACAGGCGACCACGACGGTATCCCCCTCGCCGTCGAGACTCCCCCGTACGTCGCGTACCCCCGGAACGGCCACGTCCGTCATACATTCCCTTCGTCGGTGATATTTTTAAGGGCTGGGCCGCAATACGGCCCATGGGAATACTCTCGCGGATGTCGTACGTCATCCGGTCGAAGGTCAACACGATCCTCAACCGGTCGGAGGACCCCCGGGACACGCTCGACTATTCGTACGAGCAGATGCGCGACCGCCTGCAGGACGTCAAACAGGGAATCGCCGACCTCACCACGCAGAAGAAACGCCTCGAGATGCAGAAACGCCGCCTCGAGGAGAACGTCGACAAGCACAACGAACAGGCCCGCGAGGCGGTCGCCCAGGACCGCGACGATCTGGCCCGCCAGGCGTTGGAAAAGAAGAAGACGAAGATGAGCCAGATCGAGGACCTCGAGACCCAGATCGCGGACCTCCAGAACAAACAGGACGACCTCGTCGAGCGCAAAAACGAGCTCCAGAACCGCATCGAGCAGTTCCGCACGAAAAAGGAGACGATGAAGGCCCAGTACGAGGCAAGCGAGGCGAGCGTCCGCGTCTCGGAGGCGATGACCGGCGCGGGCGACGAGATGGAGGACGTCTCGCGGGCGATCGAACGCGCCGAGGAGGACACCGAGGACATGGAGGCCCGGGCCGCCGCGATGGACGAACTCCAGGACACCGGCGCGTTCGACGACGCGCTCTCGGACAAGGACAGCATCGACCGCGAACTCGACGCCGGCCGAACCGACAGCGAGGTCGAGGCCGAGCTCGAAACCCTCAAGGGCGAGATGGGCAAGGAGACGGCCTCGGTCGAGGACGGTGGGAGCGACACCGCCACCGAAACCGAGACCGACGACGCGACGACCGCCGACCGCGACCAGGAGACCGACGTCGAGGAGGAGCTCGAATCGAACGAGATCGACGAGGAGCTGGAGGAGATCCGCGACGAGAGACGATGACGCCGCAGTCGGAGGATCGGATCCGAGGGACGTATCGCCGTATCGAGCACCACCGCCGCGATGACGCTGTGTAGCTCGTTGTACAAGGCCATCCACGAAGTTCGGTGGCGCGTGACGACGCCGATGGTCACGGCGGATCGCTCGTCGACCCAGCTCAGCGTTCGGTCATGTCCGTCGAGGCCGCGGTCCCCTCATCGGCTTCCTTGCTCGGGACCATCGGACCGATCGAGGCGGTCCGCCGGGTGACCGTCGCGGAGCGAAGCACGAACGCCGAAAGCAACGCAAGCGGCGAGAGCACCACGAGGATGAGGAGGATGATCACCGTCGGGGCGATTGTCGGCGAGATCGTTAGTCCGCCGACGTCGCCGTACAGCAGACCGATGATCAACGCGGCGAGCACCGCAGGAACCCCGAGATAGGTGATCAGCCGCGAGAGACGCGAGAGCTCACGCTCCATGTAGGTCGCCTTGAGATGCGAACGAGCGACGTTGAACAGCTGGATCGTCTCGATCAGGTCCGCGAACGCCGCGTCGGTCTCGTCGTCGATCTCCTGGCCGTGTTCGTTGTGGAGATAGCGCCCGGCGTAGATCTGCTGGGGGTCGTCGTGGTCGATCGTGAGCGACACCGCGCGGAACGTTCCGAAGTCGGTGTCGGCAAGGCGTTCTCGTGTGGCGGCGGCGGCCTCCGAGACGGTCCGTGCGTACTCCGTGATCTCCCTGTTTCGTTCGTCGTCGCTTCCGGTGGCCGTCCGTTCGAGGCGATCCGCTCGGTGCTCGATCGCCCCCAGCGTCATCTCCAGCAGCGCGGTCGGTTCAGCGGGACTCGCGGGCACACCGGCTTTCCCCTCGATGTCCCGGCGAAGCTCCATCACGCCGTCGAGCCGGTTACGGAGCTCGCCCGCGGCAGCGAACTGTCGCGAGAGGATGAGTTGATTGATCGTGACCACGATCGTGACGACGCTGAACGTACCCGCGATCATGCCGTTCGCGAGGCGGTTGATCGAGCTCTCGTTGATGAACTTGATGACGTCCGTCGCGGCGAGCACTCCGAGTATCGCCCCGCATCCCACGAGAATGCCGAGAGCGATCACGAGCCGGTTGCCATCGAGGAGTATCCAGCGCCCGACGCCGTTCGTCCCATCGCCCTCGTTGCTCATTGGACCGTTCTACTGGCCTCGCACATTAAAAAACACGACCCGGCTACGGGATGGCGTATTTCACGGGTTCGTCCGGGGCCGCCGGCGGGTCGCGTATCCGCACGCTTTTCCCACCGCCCTCCAATCGCTCGTCATGAGTAACGGTCCCGACGATACGATGCGCGAGCGGGCGGAGGGAAGCGGCCGCCGGCTGTGGGTGTTGATGCGGATGAACCGGTACGCGCTGGCGGGCACCATCATGGTCGGGACGTTCGCCGCGATCGTCCTGCTCAGTTTCGGGGGCATGAACCCGTTTCAGGTGATCTCCATCGAGGACCCCGACGCCGTCCAGACGCTGTTCACGTCGATGATCGGCCCGATCATCACGGGCGTGACGCTGGTGGCGACGATCGGCCAGCTCGTGCTCTCACAGGAGCTCGGTGCGGTCGGCGATCAGCGCGAACGCATGCAGGAGGCCATGGCGTTTCGCCGCGACATCGAGGAGAAGACCGACATGGGCGTCAGTCCGCCCGAACCGGCGGCGTTCCTGCGCGAACTCGTCGCGGGGATCGAGGCGTACGCCGAGCGCCTTCGGGACCAGATGGAGGACGAACGCGACGAGGAGCTCAAAGAGCGGGTCAACGAGTACGTCGACGCCCTCGACGTCCACGCCGAGACCGTCCGCGACGAGATCGAGAACACCCAGTTCGGGACGTTCGACGTGCTCTGGACCGCGCTCGATTTCAACTACTCCTGGAAGATCTTTCAGGCGCGCCAGATCCGCGACGATCACGCCGACTCGCTGTCGCCGGAGGCCGACGAGGCCCTCGACGACATGATCGTGATGCTGCAGTTCTTCGGGCCGGCCCGCGAGCACTTCAAGACGCTGTACTTCCAGTGGGAGCTGATCAACCTCTCGCGGTCGCTTCTGTACGCCGGACCGCCGTCGCTCGTGGTCATCGCCGGAATGGTGCTCTACGTCGATCCCAACGCCATCACCGGGTCGACACTCGGCGTCCAACACATCGTGTGGCTGGTCAGCGCGGCTTTCGTCCTCACCCTCGTCCCGTTCGTGCTGTTGATCAGCTACGTCCTGCGAATCGCGACGGTCGCCCAGCGCACGCTCGCGATGGGACCGTTCATCCTCCGGGAGTCGAGCCGGGACGCCGACAGTGACGTCTAACCCCCCACGGCTCATGCTGGCGTCACACTGAAATCGGTAGGCGGCGTGTGGTCCACCGTGATGAACCGCAGCGTAGTCGACACCACCGGGAGCCAGCAGCAATGACCGTGAACGCGTCCCCGACCCGTCGCCGGTTTCTCGCGCTTGCCGGGACCGGCGTCGCGGCAGGTCTCGTCGGTTGTACCGGCGACAACGGGAGCGGCCCGACGTATCAGGACGGCGACGTCAACGTCTCCGACAACGCAAGCGATCGAAACACCAGCGAGACCAGCGCGGCGACAGCCAGCGCGGAGACCACCGTCGATCCGAACGTCTCGTCGATGGAGGCCCTCGAGATCGAACGACACGAGTTCTCCTACGAGGGAGGCTACACGGGATCGACCGTACAGGGCGTCGTCGAGAACACCGGGACCAGCCGCCTGAGCACCGTCGAGGTGCGCGTGCGCGTCTACAACGACGACGGCGAGCAACTCGGACGCTACGTCGACAGCACCGGCGACCTCGCCGGCGGTTCGACGTGGAGCTTCCAGGTGATCCTCCTGGAATCGCCCTCGGACATCGCGAGCTACGACATCACGGTTCTCGGCCTACCCGCTTAGGTCGTCGCTCCGGTCCCCCGCTCGACCGCCCCGAGATCGATCTCCCCCGCAGGGAGAGCCACGCCTCCATAGGGATCCGTCGCAAGCAACAGCGACCCGTCGAGGTCGGCGTAATCGAGAAGCGGGGCGAGGTGACACGCCGCCGCGATCGAGGCGTTGGACTCGGTCATGCAGCCGAGCATCGTCTCCAGGCCGTGGGCGCGCGCCGCCTGAAACATCGCCCGTGCCTCGCGCAGCGACCCACACTTCATCAGTTTGACGTTGGCGATGTCGGCGATCCGCGCCACCCGGGGAACGTCCGAAAGCGTCACGCACGACTCGTCTGCGGCGATCGGCAGCGCCGCCCGCTCGCGGACGAAGCACATTCCCTCCGGGTTCTCGGCGGGCACGGGCTGTTCGACGAACTCCACGCCGTAGTCGGCAAGCGCCTCGATCTTCCGCACGGCTTCGCGGGGCGACCACGCCTCGTTGGCGTCGACCCGAATGACGGCCTCGGGTGCCTCGTCTCTGACCGTCTCGATGATCTCCTCGTCCCGCTCCGTCCCGAGCTTGATCTTCAGGGTGCCGTACCCTCGCTCGCGGGCGGTCACGGTCTTCTCCCGCATCGTCCCCGTGTCGTCGATCCCGATCGTGTAGGAGGTCTCAAGCGTGCGCTCCGGATCGAGTCCCCAGTACCGGTAGAGGGGAAGGTCAAGCCGCTTGGTCACGAGATCGTGCAACGCGATCGATATCGCACACCGCGCGGCGGGGTTCCGGTTCACCCGCTCTCTCATTCGTCGCTCGATCCGTGCGAGCCGGTGGGGATCGCCAACCTCCTCGACGACCTCCAGAAGGGACGGAAGGACGGCCTCGACGGTGGCGGCCGTCTCGCCGTAGTGGGCCGAGGGGGCGGCTCCGCCGATCCCGGTATGCTCGTCGTCGCTCACCCGGACGATCACGTTCTCGGTCTCCTCGGTCGTCCCCCGCGAGATGGTGAAGGGGAACTCAAGCCGGAGCGAAACGCGCTCGAACTCCGTACGGAGGCTCACAACAGCGCCTCCAACACCTCGTCGCTATCGAACCGGACGGGGTCGGTCGCGGGCACGCCCAGATCAGAGGCGTACTCGGAGACGGCGTCCCGGGCGGGGCCGTCCTCCACGATGTCTCGCGTGTTGAGCGCCCCCACGGCCACGTCGGCCTCGTTGACCGGCGCGGCCAGTCCCTCGTAGAGGTCGACGTACTCCTCCATCGGGGGGATCGCGAACTCCTCGTAGCCGTGGATCTCCTCGCGACCGGCGGCGTGACAGAGCACCAGCGAGTCGGGCATCGCGCCGTGGAGGATGCCACAGGTCACCGCCGAGTAGGCGGGATGGATGATCGTCCCCTGACCCTCGACGAACAGGTAGTCGTGCTCGTCGCCCTTCTCGACGATCATCTCCTCGACCGCGCCGGCGGCGAAGTCGCTCACGACGCGGTCGATGGGGTTGCCCCACCCCTCGATCATGATCCCCGTCTGGCCCGTCGGGATGAACCCGGCGTCGATGCCCCGCTCCTGGGCCGCGCGCGCGAGTTCGAGCGAGACGGTCATCTTGCCGACCGAGCAGTCGGTCCCGACGGTGAGGATCACCTCGGCGTCGACCTCGCGTGCGATCCCCCGGCTCACCGTCAGGTCCTCATCGGGCTTGCGGACGTCCCACAGTTCGCAGTCGTTGTCCTCGGCGAGCCGGCGGAAGTCGGGATCCTCGGAGAGGAAGTAGTGCAGCCCTGAGATCACGTCACAGCCCTGCGCGAGGGCCGTCTCGACGTCATCGCGCCAGCTCTCCTCGAACCCGCCGCCGATGGGCGCGATCCCGATCAGCAGCGCGTCGACGTTTTCGACCTCGTCCATCCCGGCGACGATCGGGGCGTCGGGCACGTCGGGGACGTACTCTGCCACTCGTTCGCCCGCGTGCTCGCGATCCAGGACGGCGGTCACGTCGTAGTCACCGTATCGGAGGACGCCGACGGCTGTTTTCGCGCGTTCGGGGAACTTCTCGTGTGCGAGAACGGCGATCTGCATATCGGGGGATGTACCAGCGTGGTGTTAACCCTTTAGATACCGGCCCCGGCGAGCCGGCGGTCGGCGGTCCGGATCGACTCGTCGACATCGGTCTCGCCGGGAAAAACGTAAAGACCATGGCGAAGACCAGTTCAAAAAACGAAGGTCGATTGCCGGGCTCGTGACGTCTTGTGTGTAACGACACTCATATAGGTATCGTTTTCATAACTTATCATATGGTTAGCGAAGTTCTTCTCGTCGGCGTCGTGGTGGCCGTCTTCGTCGGGTTCAACATCGGCGGTTCCTCGACCGGGATCGCGTGGGGGCCCGCGGTCGGCGCGGGCGTCGTCAACAAGACGGGTGCGGCGGCGATCATGACGGTGTTCGTCTTCATCGGAGGCTGGACGGTCGGTCGGAACGTCATCGACACCCTCGGAGAGGGGATCGTTCCGAGTTCGGTGTTCAGCCTCGAAGCCAGCATCGCGGTGCTGTTCTTCATCGGGCTGGGCATCCTCATCGCGAACGTCTTCGGGGTGCCGGTACCGACCTCGATGACGGCGGTGGGGTCGATCGCCGGCGTCGGCCTCGCGACCGGCACGCTGAACTGGGAGACGATGGGGCGGATCGTCTCGTGGTGGGTCGTCACGCCCGTCATCGCCTTCTGGATCGGTGGTGTCGTCGGTCGATACCTCTACCCCTACATGGACCGGTACATCCGGGTCGATCGCTCGCCGGGCGCGTTGCTCGTGTTCGATCGATCCGGTCCCCTCCCGTGGCCCGGCCTCGGGCCCAACACCACGCGACGGGAACTGATCACGACGGTGGGAATCCTACTGATCTGCTGTTACATGTCGTTCAGCGCCGGTGCCTCGAACGTCGCGAACGCCGTCGCCCCCCTGATCGGAAGCGGCGCGCTCGACGTCGGGGTGGGGATCGCGCTCGCGACCGTCGCGATCGGACTCGGCGCGTTCACGATCGCCCGCCGGACGATGGACTCGGTCGGCAACGACCTCACCGACCTGCCCCTGCTCGCCGCGCTCGTCGTCGCCATCGTCGCCTCGACGATCACGACCTTCCTCTCGTGGCTCGGCATCCCCATCAGCCTCGTGATGGCGACGGTAATGACGATCGTCGGCCTGGGATGGGGACGCGCCTCGCGGACGGCGACCGTCCGGGACATCGCCAGCGGGAACGCCGACGTCGACCTCTCGATCAACGCGCTGACGGCCGAGCCGCGTACCACCGTCCCGAGGGTGGGCGAGGAACGGCCGGAGGATCTGGACGAGGGAACGGACCTGGTCAACCCGGCGGCGATCGCCCGCTTCGTCTCGCTGTGGATCATCGGTCCCTCGGCAGCCGCCGGCCTGTCCTACGGGTTCTTCGTCCTCGTTCCGATCGTTTAGATCCGGTAGAGTCTGGTCGTGAAGAAGTCCCGAAACGCCTCGTCGAGCGCGTCCTCGGGATCGCCGGTCGCGTCGACCGCCCGCGTCGCCTCCGCGTCGAACTCCTTCAATAGCGTGCGCTGTCCGACGACGATCAGCCGTTTCGATTCCCTCCCGTCGATCGCCTCGCGACACTTCTCGACGTGTGCCGCGATCTGGTTGTCCCGGCGACGCTCGAAACGACCCTGCGAGAATCCGCCCTTCGAGTGATCACCCTTCACGTCGCTCTCGAAGGACCGAAACGTCTCGCGTTCGGGCCCTCGATACTCGCCCATCGCGAACAGATCGGAGCGAACGAGCGCGAACGCGAACTCGTCCGTCGGGAGGAACCACCCTCGATCGAGGGCGACCGTGTCGCTCCACGTCGAGAAGGACGAGGGCGCGAGCGGCGGCCGCAGGGCGGCGCTCACGAGCCCGGCGTCGTCGGTGATCGCGAGACAGGGTGCCGCCCGCGAGACGAGCGTCGCGTGATCGCCGAACGCCGTTTCGACTTCCTCGGGGAGGTCGTCGACCATCGCCGTCAAAACGCCCTCCTCGTCGGTCCGGAGGCTGTCGAGGCGGTCGAGGACCTCACGGAGACGCTCGCCGCGAAGCGTCTCGACGCCACGGAAGTCGAGTTCGCTCTCCTCCGGCGGCCGTTCGAGCCGTCCCTCGAGATCCTCGATCCGGTCCTCGAGGCGGTTCTCGCGCTCCTCGGCCTCCTGTTTGTCGCGTACGGCCTCGCGTCGGCGCTCGCGCTCGGCCCCGAAGCGTTCCTCGAGGCGATCGCGTTCTTCCTCCAGCTCGGCGATCCGGGTTTTCAACGTCGTCCGGCCGAGCAGGTCGTCGAGCATACCCCTCACGACCGCCCCGCCGACTTTTATCTTCCGGATCGGGGCGTTGAAACGATATCGAGGAGCTGGGAGGCGCGGTCAGCCTTCGCGAGCAACACCTCACGGGGGGCCGGGAGCGTGTCGACGCGGCCGGCATCCAGACGATCGCGAGGGACCATGAGCGTGTTTTCGGGCAGCCCGTCCTCGCCGTGGACGGCGAAGTGCTGCTGGGCGAGTTTCATCACCAACGGGAGGTCGAGGCGCTCGATGCCCTCGCCGTCGGCGTACAGTTGCTCGTTGACCAGCTCGTGTTGATCGCGGCGCAGCGCCGCGTGCTCCCCGTCGTAGGGCTCGACGAAGAGCCGTCCGACGTAGTAGCTTCGGGAGAACGTCTCAAACATGCTATACTGTACCACATTTAACGTGCTAGGATATAACGGTTGTGGGAGGTGTTCACATCGGACGGGAACGGCGGTACGGCTATACGGTCGGCGCTCCCCGACACGGACGATGATCCCCCGGCGCCACGCGCGCTACTACCTCGAGAACGCCCCGAGTCTCCTGTGGTTGCTCCTCGTGAACGTCCTGGCCATGCTCGTCGGCGTTCGGTTTTACGTCGAGACGATGTCGGCGGTGCCCACCTTCCTCTGGCCGCTGTACGCCGACTCGCCAGCGGCGCTCTTGCTCGCGACCGCCTCGCTCGTGACGCTGCTCGCGAACCTCGGCCACCCGCTCGACGATGCGTCACACAACCGCGCGCTCGCCCATCTCCATACCCTCGCATTCGCCTGGCTCGTCAAGTACGGACTGTGGACGTTTCTCGCGCTGAACCTCGGGTTCTCCGCCTACTTCCCCGACCTCTACGACTACTGGTTCATCGTCGTCACCCACCTCGCGTTCGTCCTCGAAGCCTATCTGATCCCTCACTACGGCAGGACGACGCGGGGTGCGCTCGTGGCGGCACTCGCCGTCCTGCTCGTAAACGACCTGTTCGACTACGGTTTCGGGTATCACCCGCCGCTTCGGTACGAACCCGGGTTGGTGCTTCCGATCGCGACCGTGGGCCTTTCGGTGCTGTCGGTGTGGCTCGCTTCACGTGCGTTCGACAGGCTAGAGCCGGCTAGTGCAAGCCATTCAAGCTAACGGGGAGACACGCTTTTCAGTCCCCGTCGCCTACCCCGAGATAGATGGACTCCGCGGCGTTGCTGGATCTCCTCGGGAACGAGAACCGACGGCGGATCCTACGACTTCTCTCACACAAACCCTGCTACGTCACGGAGATCTCGGAATACCTCGGGGTGAGCCCGAAGGCAGTGATCGATCACCTCCGGAAGCTCGAGGAGGCGGGACTGGTCGAGAGCCGGACCGACGAGAAGCGCCGGAAGTACTTCCACATCGCGCGCAACCTCCGATTGGAGGTCAGCGTCTCGCCGTACGGCTTCGCCTCCAAGAGCGCCTATCCGGCGAGTTCGAGCCTCGACATGACCAGTTCCTGTACGCATCTCTCGATCAACGTCACGGCCAGCGACGGTGGCGACGTCTGCGATCTAGCCGGCGAGCTCCGCAAGCTTGAGGAACTAGAGGACGAACTCTCGCTGGCCCAGCGCTGGGTCCAGGGCCGGATCGCCGATGCCCACGAGCGCATCAGCGAGGCGATCGGCGACGCCGAGAACAGCCGACTCTATGCGGCAGTTCTCTCTGCGCTCGACGACGGGGCGACCGACACGGAGACGATCGCCCAGGAGGTAGATCTGCCCAAACCGGTCGCCGAGGACGCCCTCTCAGTGCTCGCGGACCACGAGATCATCAAGCGAACCGAGAAGGGCTGGGCGCTCGATTAGAGCTCACGAGTGAGGCCGTCGCGTAGATCCGAGCCGAAGTACGCCCCGAGCGCGCCGACCACGAGCCCGATCCCTGCACCGAGCGCCGCGATCGGCAGGCCGCTACCTATGACCATCCAAGCGACGTAGTCCACGGCCGTCGAGACCCCGATCACTGCCGCGCCGGCCGTTCCCGCCTCCGCCATCGGGCGGTGTTCGCTCGCGACGCCAAGCAGGAAGGCACCGGCGAACGCGCCGATGATCCCGCCGGCGATCGGAACCGTCGCCCCGCCGACGAGGGTCCCGGCGATGACGAGCGCGAGCGCGATGAGAAACCGCCGCGGGGAGAAGAGCGTCCCGGCCCGCTCGCGGATCCGCCCTCGGGAGGGTTCCGAGGACTCATCGAGGGAGACTTCGTGGTCCGTCGAGCGAGTCTCAGTCAATTGGTCCGTCCGTTCCGCCATACGTACACTCCTTCCCGTAGGAGCAAGGACCTTTCGACGATCCGAGATCGTCGAACGAGTGGATTGAAGTCCGATCGCCGGGAATCGAACGGTATGAACACAGGCGATCGCGTCCGCGCGAAGCGGGCCGACACGGAGTACGAGGGCGTCCTCCTGCCCTCCTCGACGCCAGACCACCTCGTGCTCAAGCTCGACGGCGGGTACAACGTCGGGGTCGACAGGCGCGAGGCGGACGTCGAGGTGCTCGAACCCGAGGTCTACGACATCGGCGGCGAGAGCGAGGGGGACAGCGAGGTCGCGTTCGACAACGACCTCCCGACGGTCTCGCTGATATCGACGGGGGGAACGATCGCCTCGACCGTCGACTACCGCACCGGCGCGGTGACCGCGCAGTTCGACGCCGAGGACGTGCTCCGCGCGGTGCCGGACCTCGCGGGGCTCGCGAACTACCGCGGGCGCGTGGTCGCGAACATCCTCTCGGAGAACATGACCCCCGAGGTGTGGCGCGAGCTCGCCGAGGCGGTGTACGAGGAGATCGAGGCCGGCGCCGACGGCGTCGTCGTCATGCACGGCACCGACACGATGCAGTTCTCCGCGTCGGCGCTCTCGTTCATGCTCGACACCCCCGTTCCGGTCGTTTTCACGGGCAGCCAGCGCTCGGCGGATCGACCCTCCTCGGACAACGTGATGAACGCGGTCTGTGCCGTCGAAGCGGCCAAAAGCGACCTCGCGGAGGTGCTCGTCTGCATGCACGCCACCGAGTCCGACGACCGCTGTGCGCTGCATCGCGGCACCCGGGTCAGGAAGAACCACACTTCCCGGAGGGACGCCTTCGAGACCGTTGGACGAAAACCGCTCGCGACGGTCGACTACGGGAGCCGCGAGGTCTCGACCCGCCGGGAGCACGCGACGCGGGGCGAGCGGGAGCTCTCGCTCTCGTCCGACCTCGAAGCCGACGTCGAACTGCTGAAGTACACCCCCGGGATGGGCCCCGAGGCGCTCGTGCCCCACGAGGACGCGGCGGGCCTCGTGATCGAGGGCACCGGGCTGGGCCACGTCCACACCGACTGGATCCCCCGGATCGCCGAGCTCGTCGAGTTGGGGACGCCGGTCGTGATGACCAGCCAGTGTCTCGAGGGGCGGGTCTGCGACCGGGTCTACGACACCGGACGCGATCTGCTGGAGGCGGGCGTGGTCGAGGCCGGCGACACGCTCCCCGGGACCGCGAAGGTCAAGCTGATGTGGGCGCTCGCGAACGCGGGGTCCGTCGAGGACGCCGAGGAGCTGATGCGGGAGTCGATCGCGGGCGAGCTCACGGAACGATCCGTCCCATGGAGCTGAGGGAGGCTCGATTAGCGGACCACGAGGCCGTCGCCGCCTTCACCAGGAACACCTGGCCCGACCGGGAGGCCGGCGACTACCTGCCCGACGTCTATCCCGAGTGGATCGAGGGCGAGAACCACACCCTCGTGGCCGAGGCGGACGAGGACATCGCGGGGGTCGCCCAGTGTACGATGCTCTCGGGCACCGAGGCGTGGTGCCAGGGGATGCGCGTCAACCCCGAGTACCGCGGCGAGGGCGTCGCCCGCCGGCTCACCCGCGCGCTGTTCGACTGGGCGCGCGACCGGGGAGCGCTCGTCGCGCGCAGCATGGTGTTCTCGTGGAACGTTCCCAGTTTGGGCCTCTCGCGGAAGATCGGCTTCGACCCCGCGACCGAACTCCGCTGGGCCAT